>DATBMH010000006.1:0-59165 GCA_036554945.1 Gaiellaceae bacterium
GGCCGTCGCGCTCGCGCACGAGCTCGACCGGCAGGTCGGCCTCCCTCGCGGCGACGTAGGCCTGCAGTAGGTCGTCGCGGATGTCCTGCCGGTACGCGGGGGTCGTGAAGGGCAGCACGCGCTCGAAGTGCTCGGGGACGACGATGGCGGCGTCGCCGGCGACGCGCTCCCAGCGGTAGGCGGCCAGCTCGCGCACGTACGCGGCGAAGTCGGCCAGCTCGCGGAGCTGCGGCTTCGGACGCCCGTCCTGATCGGTCAGCCCGAAGTGGAGCTCGAAGACGTGGTGGCGGTACGGATCCTGGTTGCGCAGGCCGTCGTAGTCGCAGTTGTTCCACGCCAGCCACCCGCGCGCGCCCGCGAGGAGGGTCGTGTGCAGCACCTGGCGGTAGTAGGCCGCGGCATGCTCGTGCGAGGCGAAGTCCGAGCTGACCCCGAACTCCTCCAGGACCACCGGCTGGCCGAGGCTGCCGGCGAGCTCGCAGGTGAACGCGGCCGTGAGCAGCTGCCGGACCTCGTCGTCCTCCATCGGGTAGACGTGCGGCCCGACGAAGTCGACGATCGACGCGAGGCGACGGACCGAGTAGCCGTTGTCGCGCCCGGTCATCTCGACGCCCCACGCGCCGTCGCCGATGGAGATCGGCTGCCGTGCCCCCGCCGCGCGGACGGCCTGCACGACGATCCGGGCCCACGCGGTGACGTCCTCGCTCGGCGCGGGGCCGCCGTAGAGCGGCATCTCGTTGGAGACGAGCCAGCCGACGACCGCGGGGTGGCGGCCGAAACGGCGCGCGATCTCCTCCGCGAACCACGCCTGCTGCGAGACGAGCCAGACGTCGCGGTAGAGGTCGCGGCCCTGCCGCCAGGACGGGTCCCAGTTCTCGCCGGACATATGGCCGACGATGAAGGTGGGGATGGTTTCAAGCCCGATTTCCGAGTGTGCGTCGAGGAAGTCTGTGAACCGGTCGAGTACTCGCTCGTCAAGGGTCTCCGGCTCGGGCGCGAAGTCCGGCCAGAAGCAGAACGACCGGGTGACGTTGCACCCGTGGTCGGCCAGCACCTCGAGCTCCTGCCGCACCACTTCAGGGCTGTAGTTGAGCCACATCCGGGGCCCTCCGGTGCGCGACCAGAAGTTCGCGCCGATCCACGGTGTGGAAGGACGTGTGTGCGGCTGCGCCGCGCCGAATCCGTGTCCACCTTGCATCCGTCCATGGAGAGTCCATCACTTATCCGGTTCAGTGTCAACCGGAACGAAACAAGCTCTGGACGAAATGGGGCGGTCTAGACGCGCGCTCGGCGGGCCCGGGAGCCGTCAGCCGTGCGGGCCGGCCCCGTGCTTCCGCGCGGGGTGAACTCGCCGCGCTGGGCCTCGACATCGTGCGTCGCGGTGCCCTCGATCACCTCGAGCAGGTGGCGGATCGCGGTTCCGCCGTAGGCGACGATGTCGCGGGTGATCGCCGTCAGCGGCGGGTGCACCACCTGGCTGATCAGCGAGTCGTCCCAGCCGACGATCGAGATGTCGTCCGGGACCGCGAAGCCCATCTGCTGGGCGACGCCGAGGCCGGTGACAGCGAGGAGGTCGCTGTCGTAGACGATCACGCTCGGCGGCTCCGGCGAGGAGAGCAGCTTGCGCGTGGCGCGCGCGCCGGACTCCGCGGAGTAGTCGGTCGCGATCACCTCCGCGTCGAGCCCGAGCTCTTCGGTCGCGCTCAGGAACCCGTCGGTTCGCTGAGCGGTGTGGACGAACTCGTCGACGCCTGCGACCCGCGCGATCCGCGTGTGACCCAGCGCCGCGACGTACCGCACCGCCTCGACCATCACGGCGGCTTCGTCGTGCCAAACCGCAGGAAGCGCGCGGTTTTCGACCGGTCCGCCGATGACGACGGCGGGCAGGCCGAGGCGGACGAGCTCGTCCACGCGGGGGTCGGACTTGCGCAGGTCGACGACGAGCACGCCGTCGACGCGGCGCTCGCCCCACCAGCGCCGGTAGACCTCGATTTCGTCCTCGACGGACTGCACGAGCTGGATCGAGAGCGCGATCGACCGGGCGGAGAGCTCCGACTCCACGCCGGCGATGAACTCCATGAAGAACGGCTCGAGGGCGAGCGTCTTCGCAGGCCGAGCGAGGACGAGGCCGCACGCGTCGGCGCGCTCGGCCGAGAGCGCCCGTGCCGCCCGGTTGGGGTACCAGCCGAGCTCGCGCGCGATGGTCAGGATCCGCTCGCGCGTCCCGTCCGAGACGCCGGGCCGGCCGTTGAGCGCGTAAGAGACAGCTCCCTTGGAGACGCCGGCGCGCTCAGCAATGTCGCTGATGGTGACTCTTCGAGCGCGCTCTCCGACCTCGCTCACTCCAGGTCTCCTTCCGGCGCTGTCCGCCGCTCACGGGCGGAGCCGCGGACGGCCCGCCCTGCTTCTCGTCCCGCCATCATAGTCGCTTGACCGGTTCAGCCAAGCCCTCCGGCCGAACGGCGACCGACGGGCGGTAGGCTTCGGCCGCCGGATGCCCCGGGGGGACGCGGGCGAAGGAACGTCGGTGGCCGCGGCGAAAGGCGGCAGTTCCAAGGAGGGTCGCATTGGCCAGGTTGCGAGCTCTGCGGTGACAGACGATCGGCTTCGACGGCGCGTGATCGCGCTGGCAGCGATGTGGCTGCTGTTCGCGGGCCTGCTCGCGGCGCTGTCGCTCGTGCTGGTCGTGGTGGCCGCGCTTGCGCTGATGGTCGTCGTCGCTGCCGGCGCCGGCGCGGTGTGGGCCTTGCGTCGGCTCCGGCTCCGCGCCGCCCTCGGCGCCGCGGCACGCTCGACGACGGCCGCGGGGGCCGCCACTGCCCGTGCTGCCGCCGCCTCGTCGCGCTCCGCGGTCGCAACCTCGCGCGTGGCCAAATCGCACCTGCCGAAGCCCCGCATCCGCGAGCACGCGTCCGAGTGGGGCTCCCGCGCCCGCACGACCGCCGCCGCCGCGCCCGGGCGAACCGAGGCTCTCGCGGCCCGCGCGTTCGAGGGCTCGATCAGCGGCATGTACCGGCTCGGGGTCCTGAAGCTCCACTCCGTGGATCCCGGCCAGCGCGCGCAGGAGCTCAACCAGATCGGCGCGCAGCTCCGCCGCGACGGCGAGCCGGAGCAGGCGGCCGAACGCCACCGCGCGGCGCTGGAGATCGTCCGCGACCTCGGCGACCAGCAGGCGGAGGCGATGACGCTCAACAATCTCGGGCTGGCGCTCGCGCACAGCGGTGCAGGGGACGCAGCGGTCGAGCACCTCGAGCAGGCCGTCGGCGTCCTCCGCGAGCTCGGCGACGAGGAGCACGAGGGCCGCGTGATCGCCAACCTCGGCATCGTCTACCGGCGCCAGGGCAACAGCGAGGAGGCGACGCACCTCTTCCAGGAGGCGCTGGAGAAGCTCGAGCCGGCCTCGCCCGCGTACCGCCAGGTGGAAGAGGAGCTAAGCCGAGCGAGCTGACGAGGCGGCGAGGTCGGAACGGCCGCGCTTCCCCGCCCGCCAGGCGAGCACGCCGACGCCGAGCAGCACCGCCTCGACGAGCGTGATCGCGAGCCGGTTGAGCACGGTCGCGCCCAGCGCGACGGGCGCCGAGGCGACGGCCAGCATGAGCCCGTACATCGACGCCTCGCGGACGCCGAGGCCGGACGGCGCGATCACCGACAGGACGGCGACGATCGCCCCGACCGCCGCCGTGCCGCCCAGGAAGGGTGCGGTCTCCGCGCCGGCGTCGCCTCCCACGGCGCGGATGAGGAAGAGCAGCGCGACGCCTCCGACGACCCAGCTCGCCGAGTAGAACACGAGCAGCCCGAGCATCGTCCTCCACTTGAGCGCGGGAGGCTCAGCGGCACCGAACGGCTTGAACGCGACCCGGGCGACGGCCCGGTAGACGCGCGGGTGGAGCAGTCCCGCCACACCGAGGCCGAACAGCGCGACCGGCCAGATCGGCGCGTCCCAGCCGGACACGAAGGGCAGCGCGCAGACCAGTACCAGCACCCCGGCGACGGCGGACAGCCCCGCCTCGAGCAGGATCGAGGCCACCACGACCGAGGTCTGCGTGACGCCGCCGGCCCTGCGCAGCCACAGGACGCGCGCCGCCGGCGTCCAGATCGCGCCGGGGATGTACTTGGCGAGCATCGACGCCATCTCCGACTGCAGCGCGACCGAGTACGTCGTCCGGATGCCGAGGGCCCGCAGGATCCACTGCCAGCCCACGACGAACATGAGGTAGTAGAGGGCCAGGATCACGCACGAGAGCGCGAGGTCCACGGGGTCGGCGTCACGGAGCTTCGGCAGCGCCTCGCTCCACGTGTCCCGCACCGCCCAGGCGAGGAACGCGAGCAGCACGGTCACGAAGACGACCTGCAGCGCGACGAGCAGCCGTCGGCGTGCGGCGATCGCTGCGACGAGCCTCCTCATGCCCACAACGTAGTCGGCGGTAGGCTCATCCCGTGAACATCGACATGCGGCCGCGCCTGCGGGGCGTCCTCCACCAGTACTCGTTCTTCGTCTCCGTCGTGTTGGGCGCCGGGCTCGTGCTCGCCGCATCCGGCCCGAGCGAGCGCGTTGCCGCCTCGATATTCGCCGCCACGCTCGCGACGATGTTCGGCGTCAGCGCGCTCTACCACCGGGTCGTCTGGGCGCCGCGCGCAAGGCGCTGGATGCGCAGGCTCGACCATGCCTCGATCTACCTCCTCATCGCCGGCACCTACACGCCGTTTGCGCTCCTCGCGCTCGACGGTGCCTGGCGCTGGACGATCCTGCCGATCGTCTGGGGCGGGGCACTGGTCGCGATCGTGGCCAAGGTCGCCTGGGTCGACGCGCCGAAATGGCTGGCGGCGGTGATCGCCGTCGCCCTCGGCTGGGTCGGCGTCGTCGCGCTACCCGAGCTGTACGAGCACACGGGCGTGACGGGCCTCCTGCTGCTCGCGTTCGGCGGCGTCCTCTACACCGCGGGGGCAGTCGTCTACGCAAGCCAGCGCCCCGATCCCGTTCCCGCGGTGTTCGGCTATCACGAGCTCTTCCACGCGCTCGTGATCGCGGCGGCGGCATGCCAGTTCGCCGCGGTTGCGTTGTTCGTGCTGGGCTAGATCTTTCGCCGTCGGGGCGCGTTGCCCCAGCGAGACCGTCGACCTCGGCCCGAGTACACGAGCCGCTTCGGCGCGACGCGCATCCCCTCGTCCGCGAACTGCTGCTCACGGCCCATGCTGCGGGCGACATGGCTCACCTCGGCCTGCTGCTCGGGAAGCACGAGGGTGATTCCGGTGCCGTCGCGTCCTGCGCGTGCGGTTCGACCGACGCGGTGCACGTAGCCCTTGCTGTCGGCGGGCGGGTCGTAGTTGATCACGTGGGTGATCTCGTCGAGGTCGAGCCCGCGCGCCGCGACGTCGGTCGCTACGAGGGTCTTCACCTTTCCCGCCTCGAACGCCGCGAGCGCCCGCTCGCGTGCCCGCTGGCTCATGTCGCCGTGCATCGCGACTGCCTTGACGTCGTGCGCCGACAGGCGCTTCGCGAGCCGGTCGGCTCCGCGCTTGGTGCGGACGAAGACGAGCGTGAGGCCGTCGTCGTGGCCGAGCATCTCCACGAGCGTCTCGACCTTGTTCCGATCCGTAACCGGGATGAAGCGATGCTCGGTGTTACCCTGCTCCCGGCCTTCTGGGAGCCGGCCGTCGACACGACTCGGATTCATGGTGTAGGCCCGTGCGAGCTCGGCGACGTCGCCGTCGAGCGTTGCCGAGAAGAACATGGTCTGGCGCTCGGTGGGGAGCCGCCTGACGATGGCATCGACCTGCGGCTGGAAACCCATGTCGAGCATCCGGTCGGCCTCGTCCAGGACGAGGATGCGGATTCCGTCGAGAGCGAGCAGCCCGCGTCTGGCGAGATCCTCGAGCCGGCCGGGCGTCGCCACCACGACGTCGGCGCGCCTGGCCGCCTTGGCCTGCGCCGAGACCGAGGTGCCGCCGTACACGGCGGTCGCCCGGAGGCCGCGCGCGCGGCCGATCTCCTGGAACTCGTCTGCGACCTGAACCGCGAGCTCGCGGGTCGGAACGAGGACGAGTGCAGAGGGGCGGGGATTGCCGGGGTCGATCAGCTGGACGACGGGGATCGCGAACGCAAGCGTCTTGCCCGATCCTGTCGGCGACTTGGCGAGCACGTCGCGGCCTTGCAATGCGTCCGGCAGCACCAGCCGCTGGATCGAGAACGGCGTGTCGATCGAGCGACGAGCGAGCGCCGCAGCGATCGGCTCGGCCACGCCGAGGCTCGCAAATGATTCCTTGAACATGGTTTCTCCTTCAGTTCGGTTCGAGATTCGCCTGCCTCGAAACCGCCTAAGAAGAAACGAGAAGCTCACCTCACCGGTGCGGCCACATGCCGCCCGTGGCGGACAGGCTAGCGGAACATGGCGCCGGGTCCGTCGGAACGGAGCCGGCTAGCCGGCCGCCTCGGCCTCGTCGGAGTTCTCGGACTCCTCCTCGGCCGCGAAGGCGCGAACGACGAAGTAGTAGGGCGGGCCGCCTTCGAGCTTGGAGACGGTGGCCGTCGGCTCCTTCGTCCTCAGGAGCTCCGTGTACTCCCCGCCCGGCTTTTGCGACATCAGGACGATGTAGCCCTCCGCGCCCTTGACCGCGTTCCAGTTGAGCTGCGCGTCCGAGGCCGAGCTGAGCTTGGCGGTGAGTCCCTCCGGAGCCGCGAGCGCCGGTTCCGCGGGCGGAGCCGGCGGAGGCGGAGCTGCAGTCGTCGTCGCGGCGGTCGTCGTGGTGGCGGTCGTGGTCGTCGCCGTCGTCGTGGTCGCCGTCGTCGTCGCCGTCGTGGTGGTCCCTCCAGCCGGCGGCGGCGCGCCGGGGACGGTCATCGACACGTCCTCGACGTACATCGCGTACGCCCGCCGTGCGAGGTTCGTGTGCGTCGACCCGGTGGCTTCGACGTCCCACGCGTCGAACACGCCCACGCCGTCGAACTGCAGCGCGAAGAACGTGTTCTGGGTCTGGAGATCCTTGAAGGTCAGCGTCGCCGTCTTTTCCTGGTTCTGCCCGTTGTCGCCGTCGATGACGAACTCCTCGAACCAGTCCTCCAGCTGGCTGGTGCGATTCAGCCCGATCGACATCTCGAGGTCGCCCGTCTCGAGCGACGTCGGCTCCGTGACGTAAGTGCGGAGGCCGTCGATCTCGCCGACCGTCGTCTTCTGCGTGACGACGAAGGACTCGAGAGACGTCGTGAACTGCGCGTCCGGGATCCCGCTGAGATCGAACGTGAATCCGGCCGAGTTGAACTGCTTGAGCCCCGGAACGCCCGGCATGTTCGGCCCCGAGCTGCCGTAGTCGGTCCGGTCGATGCCCTCCGGGACGATCGTCAGCTCGGCGTCACTCACCTTGGAGGTCGACCCGCTGTCCAGCAGGGGGAACTTGACCTGTGTGATCAGCGCGTCGTCGAGCTCGAGCTCGGTCAGCCGCTTGCCCGTCTGCGGATTGGAGCGGATGAGCACGACGTTCCTCCGCTCGGCCTGGCCGTCGACCATCGCCTCGATCCACTGCAGGAGACCGGTCTGGTTCGAGAGCCTGAGCTCCATCACGCACGGCTCGAACCTCACGCCTGTGAGCTGCTTCTGAACCGCGCCCTGAGACTGCGCGGTGATCACGTCGCTCCTCGGACGACAGCCGGACAGCGATTGCACCCCACCCCAGCTCTGCCCGTTGATCTGGATGACGTAGGTCCCGGACACCGTGCGGCTCCCGATGGCGCCGACCCGTCGCTCGCCATCCGAAAGCGCGACCGCGAGCGCGCCGACGGCGGCCAGTCCCAGGAGCCCCAGTGCCACCGCTGCGATGATCGACCGTCTGCTCATGTGTGCCTCCCGGCGAACGTACGTCGTTTTCCGACCGCCTTCAAGACGCCGAAAGACCAGGGTTTCTTCCCGCTACAAGCGGCCTGCTTCCACGATCCGTTGCAGGAACTGCTGCGTGCGCGGCTCCTGCGGCGCGGAGAAGATCTGCTCGGGCGGGCCCTGCTCGAGGATCACGCCGTCGTCCAGGAAGCACACCCGGTCGGCGATCTCGCGGGCGAAGCCCATCTCGTGCGTCGCGATCAGCATCGTCATCCCGGCGCTCGCGAGCCCGCGGATCACGTTCAGCACCTCGCCGACGAGCTCCGGATCGAGCGCCGAGGTCACCTCGTCGAGCAGCATCAAGTCGGGCCGCATCGCCAGCGCGCGCACGATCGCGACGCGCTGCTGCTGTCCACCGGACAGCCGGTCGGGATAGTCCCCGGCCCGCTCGGTCAGCCCGAAGCGGCCCAGGAGCTCCATCGCCCGCTCCTCCGCGTCCGCCCGCGAGAGCCCCAGCACCTCCCGCGGCGCCAGCGTCACGTTCCTCCGCACCGTCATGTGCGGGAAGAGGTTGTACGCCTGGAACACGATCCCGATGCCGCGGCGGACACGGTCCGCGTCGACGCCGGGCGCCGTGACCTCTTCGCCGCCGACGAGGATCCGTCCCTCGTCGATCGGCTCGAGCAGGTTGATGCAGCGCAGCAGCGTCGACTTGCCGGAGCCCGAAGCGCCGATCAGGCAGACGACGCCGTGCTCCTCGACCTCGAGGTCGATGCCGCGGAGCACCTCGACCTCGCCGAACGACTTGTGGACGCCGTGGAGCTCGACCGCGCTCATCGCTGCCTCTTCCGCTCGCGCGCGACGAGCCAGTCCGTGAACCGCGCAAGCGGGATCGTCATCGCCACGAACAGCAGCGCGGTCGCGAAGTAGGGCGTGTAGTCGAAGTTCGAGGCGACCTCGATCTGCGACTGGCGGAAGGCCTCGACCGGGCCGATCAGCGCGACGAGCGCGGTGTCCTTCTGCAGCCCGATGAAGTCGTTCAGCAGCGGTGGGATCACCCGCCGCACCGCTTGTGGAAGCACGACGAACCGCATCGCCTTCGTCTTCGAGAGCCCCAGCGAGCGCGCGGCCGCCTCCTGGCTCGGGTGCACCGACTCGATCCCCGCGCGGTAGACCTCGGACACGTACGCCGAGTAGACGAGCACGAGGGCGACGATCCCCCAGAAGAACTCCGACCGCGGCACGCCGGAGATCGCCAGCGCGGGCACCCCGAAGCCGAAGAGGTAGATCACGAGGATGGTGGGGATGCCCCGGAAGAAGTCGGCGTAGACGACCATCAGCAGCCGGACCGGGAAGAACACCGGCCCCGGCAGGCTCCGGAGGATCGCGATCGCGAGGCCGAAGAACAGGATGAAGACCTCGGCGATCAGGAAGATCCGGATGTTCACGAGGAGCTTCGGGGCGATCTCCCGCAGGGACTCCTTGAAGATGTCCCAGTCGAAGAACTGCTCCTTGACGGCCGGCCAGCCGGGCGCGCTCGTGACGAGCAGGATCAGCAGCCCGAAGAACGCGATCGTGCTGACGACCGCGATCAGCGTGCTGCGCCCGGCGCCGCCGCCGCCGAGGATCCGGGAGCCTCGGGAGCCGGTGCCTACTCGAGGATCGGCGCGCTGCCGGTCAGCCACTGCTGCTCGAGCCGGTCGAGCGTCCCGTCGTCCTTGATCTGCTGGATCGCGTTGTCGACGCACGGGGTCAGGGCGCTGTCCTTCTCGAGCACGACGCCGAAGTACTCGCTCGCGCCCTCGGTGGCCGCGAGCCGCCCGACGACCTTGCCGTTGTCCAGCTGCACGGCCGCCATGAAGAGCGCGGTCGGGAAGTCGACCACGATCCCGTCGACCTGCTTCGCCTTCAGGGCGGAGATCGCGTCGTTGTTCGTGTCGTAGACGGACGGCTCGCTGCTCGGCTGGATCGTGTCGTTGATCGCCTGGAGGCTCGTCGTCCCGATCTGGGCGCCGAGCTTCGCGTCCTTCAGGTCCGCGATCGAGGCGGCGTCCGCGATCTCGCTGCCCTCGACGGTGACGATCGCCTGCTCGACGTCGTAGTACGAGTCGCTGAAGTCGACCGCGTCGGCTCGCTCGGTCTTGAACGAGATCTGGTTGATGTCGAAGTCGAAGTCCTTCGGGCCGGGCCGGAACGACTGGTTGAACGGCACGACCGTCCACTTCACCTCCGCGTCGGTGAAGCCGAGCTTCTCGGCGATCGCGTAGGCGGTCTCCTGCTCGTAGCCCTTCTTGGTCGGCTCGGTCGTGGGATCCCAGGGCTCGAACTCGCCGGTGCCCTCGAACCACGGCGGGAATGCCGGGTTGTCCGTGCCGATCGTCAGCTGGCCCGGGGTGACGAGGTCCAGCGAATCCTTCTCGCAGGACACCTCGGCGGTGGTCGTCGTGCCGCCCGCCGCGTCGCCGTCGTCGTCGTCGCTCCCGCACCCCGCGGCGACCAGCAGTCCAGCGCCGAGGACCAGCACCACGAGGAACCTCCGCATGGCTGAAGACCCTATCCGACTCAGGCTGGGCTGAGCTCGACCTGCCGGACCGGGACTCCGTGGGCGTCCAACGCCGCCCGGACCGTCTCGTCCTCGAGCCACGTAGCGTCCTCGCCGGGCCGTGTGACGACGACGATCTCGTCGGCGGCGAACTCCCTGAGCGAGTCCTCGATCGCCTGTGCGGCGTCCGTGTCGTGGCTCGTGCGGTCGATGCTCGCCTCGCCCTCCGCGGCTCGGGCGACGCGGCGAGCCGCCTCGTCCGCCTCGCGGCGCGCGTCGTCCTCGTCGTTCGTCAGCCACTCGAGGAACGAGACGTCGGCGGCCGGTGCGACGACGCGGATCTCATCAGCGTCGGCAAGCGCGGCGCGCAGCTGCCGCTCGTCGGCAGGAACGGTGGTGACGACCAAGGCCTTCCTTCCGGGCATGGCCGGTCTCTACCCGGCGGCGCCAGGGGGAAACCGGACGACGCCGAAGAGCAGCGTCAGCAGGAAGCCGATCGCCGCGACCGAGCCGAGCGAGACGCGCAGCGTCGTCGCCTCCGCGATCCCGCCGACCGCGGCCGGGCCGACGAGGAAGCCCACGTACATCACGGTCGCCAGCGAGCCGACGATCGTCGCCCGCTCTTGCGGGCGGGCGGCACGCCCTCCGATCGAGAGGATCGTCGGCGCGCAGACCGAGCAGCCTGCGCCAGCGACGAGGATGCCGGCCAGTGCGAGCCAGACAGAGGGCGCGAACGCGGCCACGGCGGAGCCGGACGCGGCAAGCGCGGCGCCGATCACCAGAACCTGGCGCTCCGCGCCGGGGCGGGCGAGCCGGTGCACGGCCAGCCGCCCGGCGGTCATCGACGCGGCGAACAGGGCGGGGCCGAGCGAGCTCGTGAGCGGGGGCGCGTCCAGGGAGCGCTCGAGGTACACGGCGCCCCAGCTCTGCCACGCGTTCTCGATCCAGAACGCCAGGGCGCCGAGGGCGCCGAGGGCCAGTAGCCAGCCGGGCACGCGGTCGAACATCCTCGGGCGCCCGCCCGGCTCGGGCGCCCACCGGATCGGGCCGGTCCGCATGGCGACGGCGGCGGCGAGGACGAGCACGGCCGCGGCGGCGAAGACGCCCAGCGGCTCGGCGCCGGCCCACCGAAGGACGCCGGTCGCCACACTGGCGACGACCACCGCGCCGGAGAAGAACGCGTGCGCGAGGTTCATCAGCGTCCGGCCCGAGGCGAGCTCCTCCCGAACCGCGTCGGCATTGATCGCCACGTCCACCGCGCCCGAGGTCACGCCGACCACGAAGAGCGCCGCCGAGAGCTGACCCGGCGAGGTCGCGAGCCCCGGCAGGGCGGCGGACACGGCGAGCGCCGCGACCGTCAGAGGCGTGAGGGCCGGCCCGAACCGATCCATCAGCACGCCCGTCGCGCGCATCGCCAGCAGCGCGCCGGCCGCGAGAGCGACGAGGGCGACGCCGAGGTCCGCGTCGCCGGCGTCCGCGCGTCGCTGGAGAGCCGGCAGCGCCGCGCCGAGCGGGCCCCAGAACGTCCCGAGCGCGGCGAACCCGATCAGCGCCCGGGTGCGAGGGCTCAGCGTCCGCATCCGGGAATCTCTACAGGCCTGGCCTGCCGGCCGATCCGCCGCTATAGTCCTTTAGGGACTATGACGCTGAGGACTATCACAGTCGCAGTGGTGGCTGCAGCCCTCGCCACGGGAGCCGGCGGGGCGAGCCTGGATGCGTCCTCCGACATCCGCAACCTCGTCGCCGAGATCGAGCTGCGCCACCCGAACGCGTACCACGCGGTCTCCCGGGAGGACTTCCACCGCGCCGCCGACGAGCTGGCACGGAACGCGCCCGCCCTGACCCGGAGCCAGACGATCGTCGGCGTCATGCGCCTGATGCACCTGCTCGGGGAGCGAGACGGCCACAGCGGCCTCTTCCCGTTCATCCCCTCGAACGCCGCCGGCTTCCGCTCGTACCCGATCCGGCTCTGGCGCTTCCCCGAGGGCCTGCACGTCATCCGCGCGCAGGAGCAGACGCTCGTCGGCGCCCGCGTCGTCTCGGTCGGCGGCATCTCTGCGGCCGACTTCGAGGCGCGAGTCCGGCCGCTGGTCCCGCGGGACAACGAGTGGAGCCTGGTGGACAACCTCCCGTACTTCCTCGTCACCGCCGAGGTGCTCGAGGGGCTCGGGATCGCACCGACGTGGGACTTCGAGCTGCGTGACGGGGCGCGTGTCCAGCGGACCTTCGCGCCGATCTCGAACGCCGAGTACGCCGCGACGCTCCTGGACGGCTGGTGGCAGCAGTCGCGCCGCGCGCCGCTCTACCTCCGGCTGGCGCACGTCCCGTACGGGCTGTCCGTCATCAACCGCGGCCGCGCGCTCTACGTCTCGTACAACCAGACGACGGACCCCGGCCGCGTGCCGCAGAGGCTCGTGCGGCTCGCGAAGCGGCAGCGGGTGCGCAAGATCGTCGTCGACCTCCGCATGAACGGCGGCGGGAACAACACCTCCTACTACGGGCTCATCCAAGCCCTCCGCAACCGGCGCATCAACCGGCCGGGGAAGCTTGCGGTGCTGATCGGCAGGCGCACCTTCTCGGCCGCAGGGAACTTCGCGGGCGACGTCGACCGGCGCACGCGCGCCCGGTTCTTCGGTGAGCCGACCGGCGGAGCGCCGAGCCAGTGGGGCGATCACGTGCCGATCCCGCTGCCGTCGCTCGGCGTCAACGCCGGCACGGCGGTCGAGTACCAGGGCGATCCCGACGACACGCGTCTCGCGACGATGCCGCAGGTGCCCGTGGAGCTGACGGCCGCGGACTGGTTCGCGGGCCGCGACCCCGTCCTTGCGGCAGCATTGCGCTGATGCTGACCGCGACGGAGGCGGCGCTCCTCGGGCTCCTGCGCGGGGGTCCGATGTCCGGCTACGACCTCCGCAAGGACGTGGAGCGGAGCGTCGGGTACTTCTGGGCGCCGGCG
Organism: Gaiellaceae bacterium; assembly: GCA_036554945.1. GTDB lineage: Bacteria > Actinomycetota > Thermoleophilia > Gaiellales > Gaiellaceae > JACDAN01. The sequence continues at coordinate 13,307 of DATBMH010000006.1, forward strand.
AAGACGCAGATCTACACGACCCTGCCGAAGCTCGTCGAGGCGGGCCTGGCGACCCAGGAGCGGATCGTGCAGGACTCACGTCCTGACAAGACGCTCTACCGGATCACCGAGGCGGGCAGGGCCGCCTTGCGCGAGTGGGTGGAGGAGGCACCGCTCGACGGGGGTCAGGGGCGGAACCTGATGCTCCTGAAGCTCTTCGTCGGCGAGGACGCGGATCCCGAGGCGCTCGGGCGGCAGCTGGCCGAGCGCCGCGCCGAGGCCGAGCGGCTCCGCGACGAGCTCGCGGAGCTCGAGGCGGCCGGGAAAGGCACCTCGCCCTTCGAGGCGATCACGCGGCGCTGGGGGACGCTCTACGCGGACGCGCTCCTGCGCTGGACCGAGGAGGCGGACGAGATGCTCAGGAGCCGGCGTCCGCCCGCCGGCCGGCGGGCGCGAGTGAAGCGTTAGCATCGGGCAACCCCCGACGGAAGGACCGCCATGGAGCTGATCGAACGCCTGGACGCCGCGCGGCGGCGCTGGAACGTCCTCGAGCATCCCTTCTATCGCCGGTGGGAGTGCGGCGAGCTCGACCGCGAGGAGCTGACCGCGTACGCGGGCGAGTACCGGCACGCGGTCGTCGCGCTCGCCGGCACAGCCGAGCAGGCGGCGCCCATCGCCGGGACCGAGCACGCGGACGAGGAGCGCGCGCACATCGACCTCTGGGAGGACTTCGCCCGGAGCGTCGACGCAGCGCCCGGCCCTGCGCGGCTCGAAGGCACGGTGACCTGCGCGAGCGCCTGGACGTCCGCTGCAGACCCGGTCGAAGCGCTCGGGATCCTGTACGCGGTCGAGGCGGGACAGCCCGCCGTCTCCCGGACGAAGCTGGACGGGCTCGTCGAGCACTACGGGTTCGAGGCCGGCGGCTCCGGCACCGCGTACTTCACGCTCCACAGCGAGCGGGACCACGAGCACGCGGCTCACTCCCGCGAGCTGCTCGAGCGGCACGCGAAGCCCGAGGACGCGGATCGGGTCGTCGCGGCCGCAGAGCGGGCGCTGCGCGGGAACTGGGCGCTGCTCGACGGCTTCGAGACACCGCGCTAGCCCTGAGGCAGGAGTAACGTCCCGGTCGTGAGCGCCGGTCGGATCGCGCTGCTCGTCGTCGGGTGCGTCGTGGCCCTGATCTCGCTCGGCTTCCTCGCCGGCGGCGGGGTGCTGCTGTGGCAGCACACGACCCAGCGGGACGCCGACGGCTTCTACACGACCCGGCACGAGACGTTCATCACCGAGGGGTACGCGCTGCAGTCGGACGACCTCGACCTCGGCACCGAGGGTCCCGACTGGCTGTTCGAGGAAGGCCGCCTGGCCACGATCAAGCTCGAGGGCGACAGCGCCGAGCCCGGGAAGCAGCTCTTCTTCGGGATCGGCCCGGCGGACGACGTGGAGCGCTACCTCGAAGGCGTCGAGCACGACGTCATCGCCGACGTCGACCTCGACCCCTTCGACGTGCGGTACCGGCACGAGACCGGCACGCGCACGCCGGACCCGCCGGAGGAGCAGACGTTCTGGGCGGCGAGCGGTGTCGAGGAGGTCGAGTGGGAGGTCGACGAGGGCCGCTGGATGGCGGTCGCGATGAACGAGGACGGCTCGCGCGGGATCGTCGCCGAGGTGAGCATCGGCGCGAAGTCGGACCTGATCCTCCCGGCCGCGCTGATCCTCCTGCTCCTGGGCCTCGGCGTGGGCGCACTGGCCGCGCTCTTGATCGCGCTCGCCGTGCGCGGCGGCGCGGGCGCGCCGGTCGTGGCCTCGGAGGCTCCGCTGCCGGCGGATCCGGAGGCCTACCCCGTCCAGGTCGTGGGCGATCTCGAGCCGAACCTCAGCCGCTGGCTCTGGCTCGTGAAGTGGCTGCTCCTCATCCCCCACATCTTCCTGCTCGCTTTCCTGTGGGCGGCCTTCTTCGTCGTCACCGTGATCGCGTTCTTCGCGATCCTCTTCACCGGGCGCTACCCGCGCGGCCTGTTCGGCTTCAACGTCGGCGTGCTGCGGTGGAGCTGGCGGGTGGCCTGGTACGGCTACGGCGGGCTCGGCACCGACCGCTACCCGCCCTTCACGCTGGCGGACGTCGACTACCCGGCGCGGCTGCACGTGCCGTACCCGGAACGGCTCTCCCGCGGCCTCGTGCTCGTCAAGTGGTGGCTGCTCGCCATCCCCCACTACGTCGTCGTCGCGTTCTTCCTCGGCCCCGGCTGGGGCTGGTGGGGATGGAACGACGCCTGGGGCGGGCCCGGGCTGATCGCGCTGCTCGTCTTCTTCGCCGCGGTCGTCCTGCTCATCAAGAACCGCTATCCGCAGAGCCTCTACGGGCTCGTGCTCGGCATGGACCGCTGGGTGGCGCGCGTCGTCGCGTACGCAGCGCTGATGCGGGACGAGTACCCGCCGTTCCGCCTGGATCGCTAGCGCTCCTCACGAGACCGCAAGGAACGCCGGGCACCGGCATCCCCCTCAACGACCGGGATCGGTCGTCCGGGTCAGGGATGCCAGGTGCGGCGTGGCGCCCGAGCCCGGACGACCCTGCCCGGTCGGGTGGTCGGAGGTGCGGCTCCGACTACAGTGCGGGCCGTGAGGCTGGTGACGATCGTCACTGTCGCCGTGTTGGTCGCGGGGGGTGTGGGATCTGCGGCACAACCGGCCTGGCGGCCCGCACGTCCTGTTCCGGTTCCGCGGACCGAAGTCGTGGCCGCGCCGCTCGGCAAGGAGATCGCGGTCGTCGGCGGCTTCCTCCTCACCGGACGCAACACCGGCCGCGCCGACGCCTATTCGCCGGCGCGCAACCGCTGGCGCCGCCTTCCCGACCTCCCGGTGACCGTCGACCACTCGATGGCCGCCGGGGTCGCCGGACGTCTCTACGTCGTCGGCGGCTACGGCCCCGGCTCGGTCGCCCTGGACCGGGCCTTCGCGTTCCACCACGGCCACTGGACGGAGCTGCCCTCGATGCCGGCAGCTCGGGCTGCAGGCGGAGCCGCGATCGTGGGCGGGAAGCTCTACGTCGTCGGCGGCGTCGAGGCCCCGGGACGGCTTGCGCGTGACGCGTTCGCGTTCGACTTCGAGACCGCCCGCTGGTCGGTGATCCGCGGCCCGAGGCCGCGCGAGCACCTCGGCGTCGCCGCGCTCGGCGGCCGCGTGTACGCGGTTGCGGGTCGTACCGCCGGGCTCGACTCGAACCTCGACGTCGTCGAGTCGTTCGACCCGCGGAGCGGACGGTGGCGCGCCGTGGCGCGCATCCCCGGGAAGCGTGGAGGCACCGCCGCCACGGCGGTGGCCGGACGGCTGCTCTCCGTCGGCGGGGAGGCCCCGCAGGGGACGATCCCGGAGGTCTACGCGTACTCCCCCACGACGAGGCGCTGGAGGCAGCTGCCCCGGATGCGCACGTCCCGCCACGGGCTCGGCCTCGTGGGCTGGCGCGGCCGGGCCTACGCGCTCGGCGGCGGCCCGCGGCCCGGGCTGACCGTCAGCAGCGCGAACGAAGTCCTACGTCTCGGGCCGTAACCCCGTAGCGACAACGCGCCGGCCGTCCCGCTCGTAGACGACGTCCACGGTGTCGTGCTTGCGGTAGGTGCCGGCGACGCCGAGGAACATGCTCAGCCAGCGAATCGGCCCCAGGCGCCCTTCCTGCGCCAGCGAGCGTCTGAAGACGAGCGTCCGTCCCTGGACGCGGTAGTCACCTCCAGGTTCCTGCCGGACGCCGTTCACGAATACGTCGAAGTCCTCCGGAACATCGGAAGGAAGCTCGATCCGGGACCCGGTTTGCGACATGCCGCTCGATGTGGCTCCCTGCTCGGACACGCCCATAGAATGGCGCAGTCCGTGGTCGCCGCAGCCCTGTTCGCCGCCACCGGCCTGACCCCCGTCGAGGCTGACTCACCGAACGCCGAGCGGATCGAGGACCTCTACTGGTTCGTCGCTTTCTGGGCTGCGATCGTGCTGCTCGCGGTCGCCGTCCCGCTGACGATCTTCGTCTTCCGCTACCGCAGCCGCGGCCGTGACCGCACGGTCGAGGGCCCGCAGGTCCACGGGTCGACGCGGCTCGAGATTGCGTGGACGCTCGTCCCGGTCGTGATCCTCGTGATCGTGACCGTGTTCACGTTCTACAAGCTGCCCGGGATCACGCTCGAGGACGAAGCGGAGGCGGGCGATCTGCGCGTCCGCATCGAGGGCCGGCAGTTCTACTGGCAGTACCGCTATCCCAACGGCGTGGTCGCCATCGACCGGCTCGTCGCGCCGCAGGACCGCCTCGTCGTCCTCGAGATCACGGCGCCGGAGAACGACGTCAACCACAGCTACTGGGTGCCGGGCATCGGCGGGAAGTTCGACGCCATCCCCGGCCGGACCGTCGAGACCGCGTTCCGGGGCGAGCGCGTGGGCGTCTTCGAGGGGCAGTGCGCGGAGCTCTGCGGCATCCAGCACGCCGAGATGCTCGCGGAGGTCGAGGTCCTGCCCGCCGACGAGTTCGACTCGTGGCTCGACGAGCAGGCACAGGCGCAGGAGGCCGGCACGTCCGACCTCGGCGAGCAGCTCTTCGACGGTGTCTGCGCAAAGTGCCACGGCCCGAACGGCGAAGGGCTGATCGGCCCTGAGCTGACTCCGGCCAGCGTGGGCGACGCCGACACGATCGCGCGGATCGTCCGCAACGGCCGTGGACGGATGCCGGCGGTGGGGGCGGGCTGGGACGACCAGCAGATGGAGGCGCTGACGGACTACCTCCAGGAGCGGTTCCCGGCGGAGGAGGGGAGCTGATGGCGACGAGAGCCGAGACGCCGACCTATCCGGTGCCGTGGACCGCCGGGCGCGTCACGAGCTGGATCGCGACCGTCGACCACAAGCGGATCGGGATCCTCTACATCGCCACGAGCCTCGTGTTCTTCCTGGCGGGCGGCGTGATGGCCCTGCTGATCCGCACGCAGCTGGCCACGCCGGACATGGAGTTCATCACGAAGGACAGCTACAACGAGCTGTTCACCATGCACGGGACGACCATGATCTTCCTGGTCGTCGTCCCGATCTTCGCCGGCTTCGGGAACTTCCTCGTGCCGCTGATGATCGGCGCCGCGGACATGGCGTTCCCGCGCCTGAACGCGCTCTCCTACTGGCTCTTCCTCTTCGGCGGCATCGTGCTCCTCGGCAGCTTCTTCGCCGTCGACGGCGCGGCGCGCTCGGGCTGGACGGGGTACCCGCCGCTCTCGTCCCAGAGCGCGGGCAGCGGCCAGGACCTCTGGATCGTCGGCCTGCACATCCTCACGCTCTCGTCGCTGGCCGGGGCGATCAACTTCGTCGCGACGATCCACAACATGCGGACGGCGGGCATGACGTGGATGCGGCTGCCGCTGTTCGTCTGGTCGATCGAGATCTACGCGGCGCTGCTCGTGGTGGTGCTCCCGGCGCTGAGCGCCGGCCTGACGATGCTGCTGCTCGACCGCGCCGACATCACGAACTTCTTCACGCCCGACGCGGGCGGCGACCCCGTCCTCTACCAGCACGTCTTCTGGTTCTTCGGCCACCCCGAGGTCTACATCATGATCCTGCCCGCGATGGGGGTCATCTCCGAGGTGATCCCCGTCTTCTCGCGGAAGCCGATCTTCGGCTACAAGGCGATCGCCTTCTCGACGGTGGCGATCGGCTTCTACTCGCTGCTCGTCTGGGGGCACCACATGTTCACGGTCGGCCTCCCGATCGGGCTGCAGGTCTGGTTCATGATCGCGTCGCTCACGATCGCCGTCCCGACCGGCGTGAAGATCTTCAACTGGATCGCCACGACCTGGCGCGGGAACCTGATCTTCGATACCGCGTTGCTCTGGGCGCTGGGCTTCGTGGCCGTCTTCACGATCGGCGGGCTCTCCGGAATCTTCGTGGCCGTGTTCCCGTTCGACTGGCAGGTGCACGACTCGTACTTCGTCGTGGCGCACCTGCACTACGTGCTGTTCGGCGGCTCCGTCTTCGGGATCTTCGCGGCGCTCTACTACTGGTGGCCGAAGATGTTCGGCCGGATGCTGAACGAGACGCTCGGGAAGTGGCACTTCTGGCTCACGTTCGTCGGCTTCAACCTGACCTTCTTCCCGCAGCACTTCATGGGGCTGCTCGGCATGCCGCGGCGCATCTACACCTATCGCGACGCGGATCTGCTCCCCGAGTACAACCTCGTCTCGACGATCGGGTCGTACGTGATGGGGCTCGGGATCCTGATCTTCGTGATCAACGTGTTCTGGTCACGGCGGCGCTCGCCGCGCGCGCCGAACGACCCCTGGCTGGCGGACACGCTCGAGTGGTACACGACCTCGCCGCCGCCGCCGCACAACTTCGACAAGGTGCCGTACGTGACAAGCGCGCGGCCTCTGCGCGACCTGCGCCGCCGGATCGGAGAGCGCCGGTGAGGGCCGGTCCCTGGCTGCGCCTGTGCGGCCTCGGCGCCACGGCCACGGTGGTGGCGGTGGTCGCGAGCGGCGAGCTCGGGCTGACGCACCGGGCGCTCGTGCTCGTCGCGCTGCCGCTGCTGGTCGCGATGGTGCTCGGCGCCTGGTTCGCGCACCGCCGGGCGTTCCCGTACGCCGCGGCGGCGCTCGCGCTGTTCCTCGCGGCAGTCGCGAGCTGGTGGGCGCCCGTCCTGCACGTCACGCTCGCGGCGGTCGCGGCTGCGACGACGGCGGTCGCAACGGCACAGCTCTACCGCGGGCGCCCGCCCGCCAGGGTCGCGTGGCGCGACTACGTCACGCTGACCAAGCCCCGGATCATGTCGCTGCTGCTCCTGACCGGAGCGGCCGGCATGTTCGTCGGCGCGCAGGGCGTCCCCGACCTCGACCAGCTCGCCGCGATGCTCGCCGGGCTCGCGCTTGCGTGCGGCGGCGCGAGCGCGCTCAACCACCTCCTCGACCGGGACGTCGACCGCTCGATGAAGCGCACCAGCTCCCGGCCGGTTGCGGACGGTCGGGTCAGCCCGGAGCTCGCGCTGGAGTTCGGGCTCGCACTCTCGGCACTGTCCTTCGTCCTGCTCGCCTCGACGCTGAACACGCTGACCGCATGCCTCGCGCTCGTCGGGAACCTCTTCTACGTCCTCGTGTACACACGGTGGCTGAAGCGGTCCACGCCGCAGAACATCGTGATCGGCGGCGCCGCGGGCGCCGTGCCGCCGCTCGTCGGGTACGCCGCCGCGACGGGGAACCTCGCGCTGCCGGCGCTCTACCTGTTCCTCATCGTCTTCTTCTGGACGCCGCCGCACTTCTGGGCGCTCGCGCTGCTGATCAAGCGCGACTACGCGGCCGCGAAGATCCCGATGCTCCCGGTCGTCCGCGGAGACCGCGAGACCGCGCGACAGGTGCTGCTCTACACCGTCCTGCTCGTCACGTTGACGCTGGTGCCGGTCCTGACCGGGACGTTCGGCGTGCTCTACCTGGTCGCGGCCTCGCTGCTCGGGGCGCAGTTCATCCGGCTCGCGCTCCGGCTGCGCCGGTCGACGGTGCCCGCGCAGGCGGGCCGCCTGTTCCACTACTCACTCGCCTACCTGGCCCTGCTCTTCGTGGCCATGGCGATCGACCCGATGGTGGTGCTGTGACCGACCTGACCGAGCCCCTCGACGAGCCGGCCCCGACGGAGCCCGTCCCGGAGCCGGCGGACCCGGTCGAGCCGGAGGACCCGCACAGCGCCCTGGCGCGGGAGAACACGCGCCTCGGCTGGGCCTTGTTCGGGCTCTCGCTGATCCTGTTCGCGGGCGTCTGGGCCGTAGCGTTCATCTACCTCGCGCTCGACTGAGGCACTCCCCCTCCCGGGTGGGGGGACCCACGAGCCCAGCGCAAACGCTAACGGCGAGAATCGCGCCGATGGGTGCCGAAAGCGCACCGGATGACGCGCAGGCCGGGATCTGGCTCGCGCGGCCCGACTCGGTCCCGGACGACGGAACCGGGCTCGCGGTCAAGGACCTCTTCGACACGGCCGGCCTGACAACGACCTACGGCTCGATCCTGTTCGCGGACCACGTCCCGGACCGGAGCGCCGAGGCGGTCGAGCGACTCGAGCGCGCCGGCTACCGGGCCATCGGCAAGACCAACCTGCACGAGTTCGCCTACGGGGTCACCTCCCAGAACCAGCACTTCGGCACGGTCCCGAACCCCATCGCGCCCGGCCGCATCGCCGGCGGGTCGAGCGGCGGCTCGGCGGCGGCGCTTGCCGCGGGGCTCGCGGACGCTGCGCTCGGGACCGACTCCGGCGGCTCGATCCGCATCCCCGCGGCCTGCTGCGGCATCGTCGGCTTCAAACCCACCTACGGCCTCGTCTCGCTCGACGGCTGCTACCCGCTCGCGCCGACCTTCGACCACGCCGGCCCGATGGCGCGCTCGGTCCGTCTCGCCACGGAGATGATGGGCGCGCTCGCCGACAGCTTCGCCGCGACCGACGCCCCGCCGTTCGAGGACCTCCGCGTCGGCGTCGTCTGGCTGGACCGCTGCGACCCGCTCGTGCGCCGGCAGCTGGAGGCAGCCGCGGCCGTCTTCCCGAACGCCCGACCCGTCGACTTCCCCGCCGACCACGGCACCAGCCCGTTGTTCATGCGGGAGGTCGCCGACGTCCACCGCGACCTCTTCGAGGAGTTCGCCGACAGCTACGGGGCGAGCGTCCGCGCGAAGGTCGAGCTCTGCCTCGCCGTCGGCGACGCCGAGGCCGCGGAGGCGGCGCGCCGCCGTGACGACTACCGCGAAGCGGCGGACGAGGCGTTCCAGGGCCTCGACCTCCTGCTCACGCCGACCCTCGCCTTCGTCGCCCTGCCGATCCCGGACGACGAGCGGGACGTCCGCGAGCGGATCCTGCAGTTCACGTACCCGTTCAACGCCCTCGGCTGGCCGGTGCTCGCGCTGCCGGTCGGCCCCGCCGAGGACGGGCTGCCCGCGTCCGCGCAGCTCGTCGGACGCCCCGGGGCCGACGGCCTCGTCCTCGCCGTCGGCGAGGCGCTCGAGGCCTCCCTCGAACGAGGGAACACCTAGCGCCCTCGGCCTGCCGACAACACTCTCGGCCATGCCTGCGGTACGCCTTGTCGTCGTCTGCCTTGCGATGCTCGCGATCGCGCCTGCAGCCGACGCCGCTGTCCGGGCGCCGGCCAACCTGAAGCCCTTCCTGCTCCGCGCCGACGAGGCGCCCGCGCACGTGTTCTCGCGCACGCCCTCGTTCGCATGGCGGCCCGTCGCCGGCGCCAAGAAGTACGAGTTCGAGCTCGCCACGCGGCGCACGTTCTCGGACGGCTCCGTGATCTGGCGCGGGGACGCCAAGAGCCCGGCCGTCTCGATCCCGATCTCCCTTCCCTGGATGACCGGCACGCCCTACGCGCTCTGGGCCCGCGTCCGCACCAGCGCCGCCAAGGGCGTCTCGCGCTGGTCGACCGCGTACGGCTTCAACATGCGCTGGCTGAACACGCCACAGTCGATCGCCAGCGGCCCCGGCCTCGTCCGCTGGAGCCCCGTCGAAGGCGCCACGGGCTACAACGTCTGGTTCCTGCAGCCCAACAAGCTCGTCGCGACCAAGACGAACGTCGCCGACGAGCGCGAGCACTGGACGTTCCACCAGGATCCCGCCTTCACGAGCGTCGTGCGATGGCGGGTCCGCGCGGTCCGCACCAAGGTCGGCGCGACCGCGAACGGCATCCCCAGCGTCTCCTACGGCCCGTGGAGCCCCGTCTTCGTCGAGTTCAACCCGCCCATGGCCGCGTCGACCCTTTCGGTCTCCACGATGGCCTCGGACCTCCTGACGAACTCCCCCGCGGGCTTCAAGCTCATGCCCTCGCTCAGCTATGCGGGCACCCAGTCCGCCGACCTGCTCCAGCGCGAGCTGTACCGCGTCTACATCACGACCGACAGCGACTGCGTCAACGTCGTGTACCGCGGCTCGGTGGTCGGCTCGCCGGCCTGGGCGCCCCGCCTGACCGGGCCGCTCAAGCTGCCGGCCAACGCCCAGGAGATGCTCCTGGCCCGAGCCGGCTTCATCGTCAGCGACGGCAAGCAGGGCAAGACCTTCGCCGTGGACGGCTCCTTCGCCAACGAGAACGAGTCGAAGGCGGTTCCCGGAGGCGCCGGCGAGGGTGAGACCGGCGGAACGGGTGGAACCGGCGGCACGGGCGGAACCGGCGGCACCGGTGGAACCGGCGGCACCGGCAGCGAGGAGCAGATGGAGCGGGTCGAGTCGGCCGCGCTCACTCCTCCGCTGGTCGACCTCTGGGACAACGGCTGGCCCGAGAACCGCTACTACTGGACGGTCGTCGGCGTGCGGGTGGTGCCGGGTCTCACCGACCCGAACTCGCTCGAGTATCACGACGTCGAGCTTCCGCAGGACGCCTGCCAGGCGGGCCGCGTCTCGACCTTCGGCAAGGTCAGCGAGGCTGCGGTCACCGCGTCGCGCGGTCCGTACGTCACCGGCCTCAGCCCGCAGGGCAGCCTCTTCTCGGCGGCGCGCGCCCGGCCGATGGTCTACGGCTCACCGCTCGTCGCCTGGAAGCCCGCCTTCGGCGCCGACAAGTACGAGGTCCAGTGGAGCCGCAAGGCCTACCCGTGGACGAAGGCCGGCTCCATGGAGACGCCGGCCACCTCTGCGTCGCTGCCTCTCACCAAGAAGGGCGTCTGGTACTACCGCGTCCGCGGCATCTCGCTCGCGCTGCCCGAGGGTGGCCGGCAGATGACCTGGTCCGACCCCACGGCAGTCCGCATCAGCGGGCCGCGCTTCAAGATCGTCAAGCGGTAGCGCCGGAGCGCTGCACGTACGCGCCGCTGACGGCGTCGCCGAGCCGCTGCTCGATCCGGAAGATCCGGTCGAGGCCGGTGATCTCGAGCGTCCGCAGCAGACGGCGGTCGTCCGACACGAGGACGATGTCCCCGCCCCGCATGCGGAAGCGCGGCTGGAACCGGAGCAGCAGGCCGAGCACGGTCGAGTCGACGAAGCCCACATCGACGAGGTCGACGATCCCGTACCGCGCATCACGGGCCACGAGCTCCTTCAGGACGCGTTCGATCTCTGGTGCGTTGTGCAGATCCGCCTCGCCCGCGAGGGAGACGACGAACGCATCGCTTCCGACGGCCGCGACCTTGACGTCGAAGTCCATCTCCATGGCGAGGACGGTAGCTGCGCCCTCCTGAGCGTTCCTCCGCCGAGAGGTATGGATTTCCTCACACGGCGGCGAGCTTGTAGCCCACGCCCCGAACGGTGACCACGCGCTCCGGGTTCGCGGGGTCGACCTCGATCTTCTGGCGCAGGTTCGAGATGTGGATGTCGCACGCACGCTGGTCTCCGACGTAGGTGGAGTCCCAGAGGTGCTGCATGATCTCGCGCCGGCTGAAGACGCGTTCGGGCTCCTCGGCGAGGAACAGCAGGAGCTTGAACTCCGACGGCGTCAGTCGCTTCAGCTCGCCCTCCACCTTCACCTCGTGACGGATCGGGTCGAGCTCGAGACCGCCGGCGCGAACGATGCTCGTCGCGCCGGAGCGGTCGAGCTCCCGGCGGCGGAGGATCGCGCGGATCCTCCCGATCAGCTCGGCCATCGAGAACGGCTTCGTGAGGTAGTCGTCCGCGCCGATCTCCAGGCCGAGCACGCGGTCGAGCTCCGTGCCCTTCGCGGTCAGCATGATGATCGGCACCGAGCTCTCGGCGCGCAGCCGCCGGCACACCTCGGTGCCGGCCATCCGCGGGAGCATCAGGTCCAGCACCACGATGTCGAACGACCCCTCGAGCGCGGCGCGCAGGCCTGCCTCGCCGTCCGCGGCCCCGTCCACCTCGAACCCCTCGGTCCTCAGCGCGTACTCGACGGCGTCCCGGATCGCGGGCTCGTCGTCGACCACGAGGACCCGGCTCACGTGCTCACCAGGCTCGCCGCGTTCGGCAGCGTCAGCCGGACGACCGTCCCCGCGCCGACCTTCGAGTCGAGCTCGAGCTCACCGTCCAGCGCACCCGCCACCGCGTACACGATCGCGAGGCCGAGGCCGAAACCCATCTCGCCGGCCGGATCGGCGCGGTAGAAGCGCTCGAAGACGTGCGGGCGCATCGCGGCCGGGATGCCCTCGCCGGTGTCCGCCACGCTGAGCTCGACCCTGCCGCCCGTGACTTCTCGGGCGCCCAGCACGATGCGACCGGACTTCGTGTACTTGGCGGCGTTCTCCCCGAGGTTCGCGATCGCCTGTTCCAAGAGCTCACGGTTCGTCACGACGGCGAGATCCTCGGGACACTCCACAGCAACCTCCACCGCCGCGGCCGGCATCAGGCGGCCGCGGAGGTCGACGAGGAGCGGACAGAGCCCGACGAGCTCGTCGCGCGGCGCTTCGACGAGCGTCTGCGTCCGGGCGAGGATGAGCAGTGCGCGCACGAGCCTCGCGAGGCGATCGCTCTCCCGCTCGATGTGCCCCAGGAACAGGTCCCGGTGCGGGCTGTCCTTGGCGCCGCTCTGGAGAACCTCGATCGCGCTCGTGATCGCCGCCAGCGGGCTCTGCAGCTGGTGGGCCGCATTCGCGACGAAGTCGCGCTCCGCGCGCTCCTGGCGTACCTGCACGCTGACGTCCTGGAAGAGGACGAGCCCGCCGGCGAGGCCGCCGGTCGAGTCGAAGAGCGGCTTGGTCGAGACATCGACGATCACGCGCGACCCGGAGTCCAGGACGAGCTCGATCCGCTCGGTGTCGATGCTCTCACCGGTGCGCAGGGTCCGCTCGAGCGGGAACTCGTCCTGCTCGTACCGCTCGCCGTCCATGCGGTACCCCTCCCACTCGCCGTCGAGCTCGGACTCGGGGCGGCCGAGGATCTCGAGGGCGCGGTCGTTCGCGAGCTGGACCCTCCCGTCCCGGTCGACGAGCACGAGTCCCGCCGGCATGGTGTCGACCACGGCCCGGAGGCGCTGCTGTTGCTCCTCGACCTCCGCAGTCCGCTCGATCACGTCTGCGTCCTTCCCGGTTGCGGGACTTCGACACCATCCTTGCCGAATGGGGCACACTCATGGGGTGGACGAGCGCGGTCTGCGGATCGGACGGAACGAGATCGTCTTCCGCGAGGTCAACGAGCGCCTACGGGAGATCGGCGAGGGCTTCAGCCTGGTCAGCGAGTTCGCCGAGTTCGTCTGCGAGTGCGGCGACAGCGCCTGCACCGAGCGGATCCAGCTCGCGCTCGCGGACTACGAGCGCGTCCGCTCGGACCCGAAGTGGTTCGTGATCGTCCCCGGCCACGAGGAGCTGGAGTACGAGCGGATCGTCGACCAGCCCGAGGGCTACACGATCGTCGAGAAGCTCGGAGGTGGCCCCGCCGGCATGGCGATCAGGGACGATCCGCGAGCAGACCAGCGCTGACCGCCGCTTCGTAGACCGGGTCGCGGCCGAAGACATCGAGCTCGTCCGAGAGCAGCGCACTCGCGTCGCGGTCCCCCGAGACCGGAAGGGCGTCGGCCCGCTCGATCTCGACCTCGATGCCGGCCCGGGAGCGGAGCCAGCCGGCGACGAGCGCGGTCTCGGCCGGAGGGCCGGTCACGCGGTCCGGCAGCTTCGGCCACGCCTGGGCGAGGGTGCGGCGCCAGCTCAGCGTCCGGCGCCAAGCGATGTCGGAGACGCCGATGCGGTCGAAGAGCTCCACCAGGCGGGGGTAGTCCGCGGGAGGGTCGGGCCACTCGGACGAGTCGACGACGAGACGGTCGGCGATCTCGACCAGCTGCTCGAACGGCTCCTCGCCGAAGCCGGGCCGGCCGCGCCAGCGCAGGAAGACGGGCAGGTCGGGCAGGAGCAGGGGCAGGACGATGCTCGCCGGCGCCCGCGTCCTGTCGCCCTGGAGCCGGAGCTCCGCGACCTCGTTGCAGAGGTGGCGCTCCGTGAACGGCACCTCGTAGCACTCGAGGAGCGCCCGTGCCGCGATGCCGTCCTCGGCGTCCGGCTCCGGGAACAGCAGGAGCGTCCTCGACGGATGCTGCTCCGCCAGCCCGGCGAGCGTCTCGGTGGCCGCCTCCCGCCACTCGGGGGGCACCCAGGCGATGTGCGTCAGCACGGTCGTCCTCAGGTTCCGCTTCCCGACGAAGCCGCGCTTGAGGCGGAGCCCGATCAGCGCCTCCTCGACCTCGGTGACCGTGGTGCACTCGTCGGCCCACTCGTCGACGTGGATCACCGATGCCATTCGATCCGCTCCACCGCCGTCTTCGGACCCCAGGTGCCCGCGGCGTAGTTCGGGAACGACGGCTTGTCGCGCCGCCAGGTCGAGACGATCGAGTCCACGAGCGCCCACTGCTCCTCGACCTCGTCCGACCGCGTGAACAGCGCCGCGTCGCCGAGCATCGCGTCGAGGATCAACCGCTCGTAGGCCTCCGGCAGGCCCGTCCGGAACGCACCGCCGAAGAGGAAGTCCATGTGGACGGTGCGGACCCGCATCCCCTCGCCCGGGACCTTCGCGCCGATCGCGAGCGAGACGCCCTCGTTCGGCTGGATGTGCGCGATCAGCAGGTTGGGGCGGAGCTCCGACGCGTCCTCGAAGAGCGCATGCGGCACACGCTGGAACTGGATCGCGATCGTCGTCTCGCGCCGCGGCAGCCGCTTGCCGGTCCGGACGTAGAACGGCGTGCCGGCCCAGCGCCAGTTGTCCACGCGGAGCTTGGCCGCCACGAAGGTCTCGGTCTCGGAGTCGGGTGCGACGCCGTCCTCGTCGCGGTAGCCGGGCACCGGGATCCCCTCGATGAAGCCGCTGCCGTACTGTCCCCGCACGATGTCGTCGGGGCCGGGCGTGGCGATCGCCTTCAGCACCTTGAGCTTCTCGTTCCGGACCGAGTCCGCCGTGAAGTCGATCGGCGGCTCCATCGCCGTGAGCGCGACCAGCTGGAGCAGGTGGTTCTGGAAGACGTCGCGAATCGCCCCCGCCCGCTCGTAGAAGCCGGCCCGGTTCTCGATCCCGATCGACTCGGCGACCGTGATCTGAACGTGGTCGATGAACTGCCGGTTCCAGACCGGCTCGAAGATCCCGTTCGCGAAGCGGAGCGCGAGGAGGTTCTGGACGGTGTCCTTGCCGAGGTAGTGGTCGATCCGGAAGACCTCGTCCTCGGTGAAGAACTCGGCGAGCAGCGCGTTCAGCTTCCGGGCGGACCGGAGATCGTGGCCGAAGGGCTTCTCGACGATCAGCCGAGTCCAGCCGGTCGTGGTGCGGCGCTCGCCGATCTCCTCGACGAGCTTCGGCATCGCCTCGGGCGGCACGGCGAGGTAGTAGACGCGATTGCCCCTCGTCCCGTACTCCTCGTCGAGCTCGTTGAGCCGCGCCGCGACGCTGTCCTCGCCTTCCTCGTCGGCGAACTCCATGGAGACGTAGCGGGTGCGGGACGCCAGGAACTCCCACGCCTCGGCGCGGAACTCGTCGCGGCCGAACTCGCGTACCGCGTCCTCGAGGGCGGAGACGAAATCCTCGCTCGACATGCCGGTGCGGGCGACGCCGAGGACTGCGAACTGCTCGGGCAGCAGCTTGCGGTAGGCGAGCGCATAGAGGGCCGGGAAGATCTTCCTGCGCGTCAGGTCGCCCGAGGCGCCGAAGATCGTGAGCACGCAGGGCTCGGGGCGCCGGCGGAGCTCGAGCCCCTCCAGCAGCGGGTTGTCCTGCGTCTCAGTCGCGACGGACTGCGTGTCCACCGAACTGGTTCCTCAGTGCCGCGTTGACCTTGGCGGCGAAGGACTCGTCCTCGCGGGACGCGAAGCGCGCGTAGAGCGCCGCGGTGATCACGTGCAGGGGCACGGCGCTCTCGATCGCCTGCTCGACGGTCCAGCGGCCCTCGCCGGAGTCTTCGACGTAGCCCTTGATCCCGGCGAGGCCCGGGTCCTCCTCGAGCGCGCGGGCGAGCAGGTCGAGCAGCCAGCTGCGGACGACCGACCCGTGCCGCCAGAGCTCCGCGATCGCCGCGAGGTCGAGGTCGAACTCCGAGGCCTGCATCAGGTCGAAGCCCTCGGCGTAGGCCTGCATGAGGCCGTACTCGATCCCGTTGTGGACCATCTTCACGAAGTGTCCCGCGCCGGCCGGGCCGACATGGCCGTACCCGCCTTCGGGCGCGAGCGCCTCGAAGACCGGGCCCAGACGGCCGACCGGCTCCGCGTCGCCGCCGGCCATCAGCGCGAAGCCCTCCTGCAGCCCCCAGACCCCGCCCGAGACGCCGACGTCGAGGAAGAAGAGCCCGTGCTCCGACGCCTCCGCCGCGCGCCGCTGGGAGTCGCGGAAGTTCGAGTTGCCGCCGTCGACGATCGCGTCGCCTGCCTCGAGGAGCCCGACCAGCTCGTGGAAGGCGCTCTCGGTGATCTCGCCCGCCGGGATCATCAGCCAGACGTGCCGCGGCGCGTTCAGCTGCCCGACGAGCTCGGCGAGCGACCCGGCCGTCGAGTCGACGTTCGGGTCGAACGTCTTGACGTCGTGGCCGGCGCGCTCGAGCCGCTCGGTCATCCCGGAGCCCATCCGGCCGAGCCCGACCATGCCGAGCTGCATCAGTGGTCCTCCAGGCGGACGCGGACGACCTTCCGGCCGCGCTCCTGCAGCGCCTCGAAGTCGCCGGCCGCCTGCGCCGCGATGAGCGTGCGGAAGCCGAACTTCTGCCCCGGGATCGGCAGCTCCTCGCCGAGGTCGTCCACCACCTGGACGAAGAGGCCGATGTCCGGGCCGCCCTTGTGGAGCTGTCCCGTCGAGTGGAGGTAGCGCGGCCCGAGGCCGAGCGAGACCGCTGCTCCGGTGTCGCGCGCCCGGCGCTCGAGCGGCGCGAGGTCCGGCTCGCGATCGGGGTCGACGAACGCCTGGATCGCGACGTACCGGCCCGGCCGGGCCTCGGCGAGCAGCGCGTCCAATGACCCTTCGGGACCCGGCCCGGTGCCTGGCACCGAGCCACGGCCCGAGAGGACGGCCTGGGTCTTGTCCTTGGCAGCCTGCACGTCGGGCTGGTCGAACGGGTTGATGCCGAGGATCGAGCCGGCCACGGCTGTCGCGAACTCCCACCGGAAGAACTCGTGCCCCAGCTCGTACGGGTCGGGGAGGCGGACGTCCGGCGCCTCCCCGCCGTGGCGGACCGGGACGATCCCCCTGCCCTCCTTCCCGGTCGACTCGGCGACCAGCTGCTCGACCCAGAGGCCGAAGTCGCCGTCCACCTGCAGGAACTGCTGCTCGGCGAGCCAGAGTCCGAGCTCGAGGCCGGGGTTGCCCTCGGAGAGCCGGCACGCCTCGCGCATCTCCTCCGCCCGGTCGAGCAGGCGCTTGACGTCCACGCCCATGAGCGCGGCCGGCAGCAGGCCGAACGCGGAGAGCGCCGAGTAGCGGCCTCCGATCGTACGCTCGCCGTAGAACACGTCCTCCGAGAGCTCCGCGAGCGGCGACCCGGGATCCGTGATGACGGCGAAGCGGCCGCCCTTGCCGCGGAAGTAGTCGGCGTGCGAGCGCGTCTCGATCGTCGTGCCGGACTTCGAGGCGGCGACGAACAGCGTCCGCCCGAGATCGACTGCGCCCTCGAGGCGGCGGATCGCCGCCGGATGCGTCGTGTCGAGGACGTGGAACCGCCTAGCCCCGAACGCCCGCCGCATCACCTCTGGCGCCAGGCTCGACCCGCCCATGCCGAGGAGCACGACGTCCTCGACCTCCTCCTCGAGCCGCGCCGCGTAGTCGAGCAGCTCCTGCAGGCGCTCGTGCATCCGCAGCGGCTCGTCGAGCCACCCGAGCCACTGCGCCTCCTCGCGGCCCGTCCAGACCGACGGATCCCGCTCCCAGATCCGCTCGACGAGCTCGGCCGGAGCGAGCGTGCTCAAGCCGAGACCAGGACGCCCTTCTTGGCCGCGATCCCCTCGATCAGCTCCTCGAAGGAGTCGATGAACTTCTGCACGCCCTCCTCCTCGAGCGCGCGGATGACGTCGTCGTAGTCGATGCCGGCCTCGGCGAGGTCGGCGATGAGCTGCCGGGCGCCGTCGACGTCCTCCACGAGCGTATTGCCACGGATCTCGCCGTGGTCCTGGAACGCCTCGATCGTCTCCTTCGGCATCGTGTTGACGGTCTCGGGGCCGATCAGCTCCTCGACGTACATCACGTCGCGGTACTCCGGGTTCTTCGTGGACGTGGAGGCCCAGAGGCAGCGCTGCGTCGAGGCGCCCGCCGCTGCGAGCGCCTCCCACCGGTCGCCGGAGAAGATCTCCCCGTACCGCTGGTAGGCCAGCTTCGCGTTTGCGATCCCGAGCCGGCCCTCGAGGCCGTCGGTCTTGCCGAGCTCCTCGAGCCGCCGGTCGGTCTCGGTGTCGACGCGGGAGACGAAGAAGCTCGCCACCGACGTGACGGTCGTCGGGTCGCCGCCGCCCTCGACCAGCCGCTCGAGCCCGCGGATGTACGCGTTGGCGACCTCCGCGTAGCGATCGAGGCCGAAGATGAGCGTGACGTTGATGTTCTTGCCGCGCGCGACCATCTCCTCGATCGCGGGCAGCCCCGGCGCCGTCGCCGGGATCTTCACGTAGAGGTTCGGGCGATCGATCTCGTCGTGGAACCGCTGCGCCTGCTCGATCGTCGCGCCGGTGTCGTAGGCGAGCGAGGGGTCGACCTCCATCGAGACGAACCCGTCCTGCCCCTCGCTGACGTCCCACGCCTGCCGCATGAGGTCGCAGGCCTCGCGGATGTCGTCGAACGCGAGCCGGAAGAAGATCTCGCGCAGGTCCTCCTGCTCGCCGATCAGGCCGCGCAGCTGCTCGTCGTACCAGTCGCCCTCGGACAGCGCTTTCTGGAAGATGGTCGGGTTCGACGTGACGCCCACGACCGCGTCCTCGCGCATCATCCGCTCGAGCTCGCCCGTGCGCAGCCACTCGCGCGACAGCGAGTCGATCCAGACGCTCTGGCCCCGCGCGCTGAGCTGATGGAGTCGCGACTCAGACATTCAGACCCTCTCTTTCCATCGCTTCGATCTTCTCAAGCCTCCTGCGGTACCGCTCGCCGCCGTCGAACTCCGCCGCCAGGAACGCGCGGATGACCTCGCCGGCGAGGTCGGCCCCGACCACCCCCGAGCCGATGCACAGGACGTTCATGTCGTCGTGCTCGACCCCCTGGTGTGCCGAGTACGTGTCGTGGCAGATCGCCGCTCTTACGCCCGGCAGCTTGCACGCCGCGATCGCCGCGCCGACGCCGGAGCCGCAGACGAGGATCCCGCGCTCCGCGTCGCCGGAGGCGATCGCCGAACCGACCTCGCGAGCCTTGTCCGGGTAGTCCACGGCCGGCTCGGGCGCGTCGGTTCCCAGGTCGAGCGGCTCGTGGCCGAGCCCCGTCACCTCCTCGAGAACGCGTTCGCGCAGCTTGACGCCTCTGTGGTCGAAGGCCACCGCAACACGCATCGCTCGACTACGTTACCCCGACATGGGCAGTCCAGACCTCTGGCGTGAGCTCGGGCAGCAGCTGCGCGTTGACGCGGTTCGCGCCAGCGCCGAGGCCGGATCCGGGCATCCGACGTCGTCCATGTCCGCGGCCGACCTGGCCGCCGTGCTGCTCGCGGAGCATTTCCGGTACGACTACGACGAGCCGCGGAGCCCGGCCAACGACCGGCTGATCTTCTCGAAGGGCCACGCCTCGCCGCTCGTCTACGGGCTCTTCCGCGCGGCCGGCGTCCTCTCCGAGGAGGAGTTCGGCACCTACCGTCAGTTCGGGAGCCGCCTCGAGGGTCACCCGACGCCGTCGCTCCCCTGGGTCGACGTCGCCACCGGGTCGCTCGGCCAGGGCCTGCCGATCGGCGTCGGCATGGCGCTCGCCGGCAAGCGCCTGGACCGGCTGCCGTTCCGCGTCTGGGTCATCTGCGGCGACAGCGAGATGGCCGAGGGCTCGATGTGGGAGGCGGCGGAGCACGCCGCCTTCTACGAGCTCGACAACCTGACGGCAATCGTCGACGTCAACCGGCTCGGCCAGCGCGGCGAGACGATGCACGGCTGGGACCTGTCGTCCTACTCCGAGCGGCTGCGGTCGTTCGGCTGGCACGCGATCGAGATCGACGGACACGACGTCGAGCAGATCGACGCCGCGTACCGGGAGGCCGAGTCGACGAGCGGGAAGCCGACCGCGATCGTCGCGAAGACGATCAAGGGCAAGGGGTACTCGAAGGTCGAGGACCAGGGCGGCTGGCACGGGAAGGCGGTCGCGGAGGAGGCCGTCGAGGAGCTCGGCGGCATCCGCAACATCACCGTCGACGTGCCCAAGCCGGAGCCGGCCGAGCGGCACCGCTTCGACGCGACGGGCTCACCCGGTTGGCCCGGCTACGAGGTCGGGTCGAAGGTCGCGACGCGGAAGGCGTACGGCGAGGCGCTCGCCGCGCTGGGCGGCGAGGACCCCGAGGTCGTCGTGCTGGACGGCGAGGTGTCGAACTCCACCTACGCCGAGATCTTCCAGGAGGCCCACCCGGACCGCTTCCTCGAGATGTACATCGCGGAGCAGCAGATGGCGGCCGCGGCCGTGGGGATCCAGGTGCTGGGCTGGAAGCCATTCGCCTCGACGTTCGCGGCCTTCTGGAGCCGCGCGTACGACTTCGTCCGCATGGCGGCGATCAGCCGCGCGACGATCCGGCTCTGCGGTTCGCACGCCGGCGTCTCGATCGGCGAGGACGGGCCCTCGCAGATGGCGCTCGAGGACCTCGCCGAGTTCCGCGCGATCAACGGCTCCACCGTCCTCTACCCGTGCGACGGGAACCAGACGGCGAAGCTCGTCAAGGAGATGGCCGGCCTCGAGGGCATCTCGTTCCTGCGGACGACCCGCGCGGACACGCCGGTGATCTACGAGGCCGACGAGCAGTTCCCGGTCGGCGGCTCGCGAACGGTGCGCTCGACCGACGACGACGACGTGACGATCGTGGCCGCGGGGATCACCGTCCACGAGGCGCTCGCCGCGGCCGAGCGGCTCGCCGACGAGGACATCGCGGCGCGCGTGATCGACCTCTACTCGGTGAAGCCGATCGACGCGGAGACGCTGCGCTCGATCAGGACGCCGATCGTCACCGCCGAGGACCACTGGGCGGAAGGCGGCCTCGGGGAGGCGGTTCTGGCGGCGCTCGCGGACCTCGACGACCGGCCACCGGTGCAGATCCTGGCCGTGCGGGAGCTGCCCCACTCGGGCAAGCCGGCCGAGCTGCTCGCCGCCGCCGGCATCGACGCGGACGCGATCGTCGCGGCCGCGACCGCGCTCGTCAGGTCGCGCGCACCCGCCTGAGCACCGCCGCCACGACGACCCCGTAGGCGACGTGGTCCGCGAGCTGCGGCAGGACCGGCAGGCGCCGGACCCGCTCGAAGCGCCGGCCGACGACGCCGAGGTCGAGCGCTGCGATCGCGAGACCGGCTGCAGCGCCCGACACCAGGCTTGGACGGCGCGGCAGGGCCGCGGAGAGGACGAGCGCCCAGCCGACCGAGAGCGTCAGGTGCACGGGGACCGCAGCCGCGAGCACGACCCCGGCCCGCCGCTCGCCCGGCATCAGGAGCGAGCCCGCCGCGTAGCTCGCCTCCAGCGGGTCGCGGCCGGTCGCAAGCGCATGGAGCGTGGACGGCAGGCCGCCGAGGACCGCGGCGACCAGTCCGGCGCGGACCGCGTCAGACCGGATCAAGGTCGATCCGCACGGTGAGCAGCTCGCTGCCGGCCAGGCGGACCATGCGTGCGTTCAGCTTCGGCATGCTCCGCTGCCGCTCGAGCGGGTCGTCCTCGGGCAGCAGCGTCGCCCGGCCCGTCCTCCAGCGGCGACCAACGAACACGCGGACGCGAGGGTCGGCCTCGATGTTGCGGACATAGCCGGCCTTCCGCCCATGTTCGGCGACGATCCAGAAGCGATCGCCGTCGAGCCCGTTCCCGACCGGCGTCTGACGCGACTCCCCGCTCTTGCGGCCCGTCGTCTCGAGGATCGACCACCCGCGGACGAGCCCCAGCCGGATCGTCGGCTTCACGAGGGGGTTCAGCAGGTGCCGGGTGAACCACGTGCTGATCCCGCGCTTGCTCACAGCGCCGCCTCGAGGTTCGCGAGCGCGCGGGAGAAGAGGCGGCCGAGCCAGCGCCGGCCTCCCAGCGCCAGGATCAGTCGATCGAGCAGCGATGCTTCCGGCACCGACGCAGAGAGTCGCACGTTCGTCCCGCCCTCGGCGGGCAGGAGCTCCCAGGCGACGAGGCCGACGGTGCCGCCGCTGAGGTCCGCGCGGCCGGCGACCCGCCGGGCCGGCTCCGCCTCGAGGACGCGGGTCCGCACCTCGCGCGAGAGCCCGAACGGCCCGCGGAGCCTGATCGTCCCACCGGACCCGTCCACGTCCTGGAGCCGGACGAACGCTGTCTCGAGCCGCCAGTGGTTCCGAAGGTCGGAGAGGAACTCGAACACGCGCTCCGGCTCGGCCGGGATCACGCGCTCGGCGGAGATCACGCCGCCGCGCGGCGCAGCTGCTCGTCCAGCGGGACGCGCGGGACCTGGAAGGTGCGCTCGGCCAGGTCGCTCGTGACCACGTTGTCGCCGGCCTCGATCATCGTGAGGAGATCCCGGGTGAGCGGGATGTTCCCCGGCAGCCGCTCCGTCAGCGCCGCGGGAATCCGCATCAGCCCGATCGGCAGGTGCATGGTCGGGCGCCGCCGGATGCCGAGCACGGCGCGGATCCGCCGCCACAGCTCGTCCCAGTCGACGACGTCGGGGCCGCCGACCTCGAACAGCTGCCCCGCCGCGTCCGGCTGGTCCACCGAGGCGGCGAAGAGCGACGCGAGGTCGTCGATCCAGATCGGCTGGATCCGCTGCTTCCCGCTGCCGACGACCCCGGTCACCGGCGCGAGCTTCGCGAGCTTCAGGAACGTCGGGAGGATGCCGCCGCCCGGTCCGAAGATGAAGCTCGGCCGGAAGATCACGTACTCGAGGCCGGACGTTTGCACGTCCTGCTCCTCCTGCCACTTGGCGCCGTAGTAGGGCACGAGGTCCTTCGTCTCCTCGGTGGTGCCGAGCGCGCTCATGAGGACGAAGCGCCGGACCCCGGCCTCCTTCGCGGCGGCGAGGAGGCTCCGGGTGCCGTCGACCATCACGCGCTGGAACTGCTCCGGGCGGCCCTGGCGGATCGCGACCAGGTGGACGACCGCCTCCTGGCCGTCGGCGGCGCGTCTCAGGCTGTCGGCGTCGGTCATGTCGCCCTGCACGGCCTCCTGGCAGCGAACTCCGGCCTGGCGCCAGGAACCGGGCGTCCGCTCGAGGACGCGCAGCTCGTGGCCCGCGTCGGCAATCGCGTTCGCGACCGGCGGCCCGACGAAGCCCGTCGCGCCGGTCACGAGAACCCTCACCTCACGCGCTCGCGGAAGTTCTCGTAGTAGCGGCTCGGGGTCGGGCCCTGCTGCCCCTGGTACTTCGAGCCGAGGATGCCGGCGCCGTAGGGCGTCTCCGCGGGCTCGGTGAGCTGGACGAACGACAGCTGCCCGATCGTCATCGCGTGGTAGATCGTGATCGGGAGGTTGGCGACGTTCGAGAGCTCGAGCGTCACGTGGCCGTCCCAGCCGGGGTCGATGAAGCCGGCGGTCGAGTGGATCAGCAGCCCGAGGCGGCCGAGGCTCGACTTGCCCTCGAGCCGGGCGACGAGGTCGTCGGGCAGGCGGATCCGCTCGAGCGTGGAGGCGAGGACGAACTCGCCCGGGTGGAGGATGAACGGGCGCTCCTCGTCGATCTCGACGAGCTCGGTCAGGTCCTCCTGCGGCTGCTTGACGTCGATGTACGGGTAGCGCGCGTTGTGGAAGACGCGGAAGAACCGGTCGACACGGACGTCCACGCTGGACGGCTGCAGGAGCTCCGGGTCGTAGGGGTCGATCCCGATCCGCCCCTCGTCGAGCAGCCTCCGGATCGTGCGGTCGGAGAGGACCATCTAGAGAGCGGCCTCGGAGGTCCGGCTCAGCTCGGCGAACTCGGCGTCGGTGAGCTCGAGCCCCGTGGAGGCGACGTCCTCCTCCAGGTGCGCGACGGACGAGGTGCCGGGGATCGGCGCCATGACGGGCGAGCGGCGCAGCAGCCAGGCGAGCGCGACCTGGGCGCAGGTGCCGCCGTGCGCGCGGGCGACCTGCGCGAGCCGGCCCTCGGCGACGGCGAGCTGGCCGACCGCGAGCGGGAACCACGGCATGAAGACGAGGCCCTCGCGCTCGCAGGCCTCGAGCACCCCCTCCGAGTGGCGGTCCGCGACGTTGTAGCGGTTCTGCACCGACACGATCGGGACGATCCCGCGCGCGGTCGCGAGCTGCCGCGTGTCGACGTTCGAGAGCCCGATGTGGCGGATCTTTCCCTCCCGCTGCAGCTCGGCCAGCGCGCCGACGGACTCCTCCAGCGGCACCCGCGTGTCGACTGAGTGCAGCTGGTAGACGTCGATCCGCTCCAGCCGGAGCCGGCGCAGGCTGCCCTCGAGCGACGAGCGCAGGTTCTCCGGGCTCCCGTCTCGCTGCCACTCGCCGGGCCCCGGGCGGGTCAGCCCGCCCTTGGTCGCGATGACCAGCCCGGCGGGGTATGGGTACAGCGCCTCGGCGATCAGCTCCTCGCTGACCTCGGGCCCGTACGACGCGGCGGTGTCGATCAGGTTCACGCCCAGCTCGAGCGCACGCACGAGCACGGCCTTCGCCTCGTCGCGGTCGGCGGGCGGCCCCCAGGTCCCCGGCCCGGTGATCCGCATCGCGCCGAGGCCCATGCGGCCGACGGTGAGGTCGCCGAAGGTGACCGTGCCCGCCGCGGCCGCAGGCGTCGTCGTCGGCTCGGCTGCCATCGCCCGGAACCTACTAGACCAGCTCGAGCTGCCGGTACGGCTCCAGCCCCGAGACGCCCACGCCGACCAGCCGGAGCGCGCCGGGCCGGTCTGCAAGGGCGCGGTCGAGGAGCGCGCAGGCGACCTCGCCGATCCGGTCGCCGTCGTCGGTGCCGATCGGGAGGCTGGTCGAGCGGCTGCGGATCGCGAAGTCCGGATACCGGACCTTGGTCGTGACCGTCCGGGCCGTCTCGCCCTTGCGCTGGAGGTGCCCGGCGATGCGCGTGGACATGCGCCGCAGCTCGGACCGGAGCTGCTCGACGTCGGCGATGTCGCGCTCGAACGTCTCCTCGTGGCTGATCGAGATCCGCGCCGTCTGCTCCTCGAGCCCTCTCGGGTCGACGCCCCGGGCCCGTGCGTGGAGGATCGAGCCCGCCTTCCCGGGGAGCACCCGGCGGAGCGCCTCCTCGTCCAGGGACGCCAGCGCGCCGATCGTCTCGATCCCGACCGCCTTGAGCCGGGCCTCCGAGCGGGGCCCGACACCGGGCAGCCGGCGGATGTCGAACGGAGCGAGGAAGCTCCGCTCCTTGCCGGGCGGGACCACGACGAGGCCCCCGGGCTTCCGGTGGTCGCTCGCGATCTTGGAGACGACCTTGCTGGTCGAGACGCCGAGCGAGCAGGTGAGACTGGTCGCGCCCCGCACGGCCGTGCGCACCGCCTCGGCCAGGGCCCGCGCCTCGCCGAAGTCCCCGGCGATCTCCCCGAGATCGAGGTACCCCTCGTCCAGGCCGGTGCGCTCGACGGTCGGGACCACCTGCCGCACCGCGTCCCAGACCTCGCTCGAGTACGCCGAGTACGTGTCGTGGCGGGGCCGGACGAAGACCGCATGCGGGCAGCGCCGCAGCGCCTCGGCGCAGCTCATCGCCGAGTGGATGCCGAACTGCCGGGCGGCGTAGTTCGCGGTGGCGACGACGCCGCGGCCGCGCGGATCGCCGCCCACGACGAGCGGCTTCGACCGCAGCGACGGGTCCTCGAGCTCCTCCACGGCCGCGAAGAACGCGTCGAGGTCGAGGTGCCCGATGATCATGCCCCGATCGTACGTTCGGGCTCAGCCGTCGTACCGGCGCAGGACGCGCAGCGCCTGCAGCGTGTTCCACCGGCTGTCGGTCCCGGGCCGCTCCATCTCGACGAGGACGTTGAACGTCGTGTGGAACGAGCTGTGGCGCGTCGCCGGGCGGCGGCGCAGCGCGCAGTTCCATCCCCCGTCGTCGAGCTGCGCGTCCAGGATCGCCTGCCCCAACGGGCCGAGCCGGTCGTCACCGCTGAGGAAGTGCGCGCCGACGGCGAGGAGCCACTCGACGACGGGATCCTCGACCGGCGTCATCGGAGCTAGGGCGCGAGGCGCTCGATCCGCCAGCCGCCACCGTCGCGGCGGTACCGGAAGCGATCGTGGAGCCGGCTGTCGCGGTGCTGCCAGAACTCCCACTCCTCCGGCTCGAGGCGGTAGCCGCCCCAGTGCGGCGGGAGCGGGACGTCGCGTCCCGCGAACTCGCGCTCGAACTCGCGGACGCGCTCGTCGAGCTCCTCGCGGGAGCCGATGACCTCGCTCTGCGACGACGCCCACGCCGCGATCTGGCCGCCGCGCGGCCGGGTGCGGAAGTACTCCTCCGACTCGGTGTCCGGCACCCGCTCGACCGGGCCCTCGATCCGAACCTGGCGGCCGAGCGGCTGCCAGTAGAAGAGCAGCGCACCGCGACCGGTTGCCGCCAGCTCGCGCGCCTTCCGGCTCCCGTGCCCGGTGTGGAACTTGAAGCCGCGCTCGTCGAGCGCCTTCGCGAGGACCATCCGCACCGACGGGTTGCCGTCCGCATCCGCCGTGGCGATTGCGACGGCCTCCGGGATCGGGACGACGGCCTCGGCCTCGGCGTACCAGCGTCGGAACTGCTCCGTGGGGTCGGCGTCGAGGTCCGCGCGGCGAAGCGTCCCGTCCGGCCCGGTCATGAATACCCAGTATTCACTATGCAGAGTGGCCGATCGCTGCGCTATCGTCGCGCGCATGGCGACGACCAAGACAATCGAGCTGCGCACCGAGATTCCCGGCCCCCGCTCCCGCGAGATCCTCAACCGCAAGGAGCGTGTCGTGGCCGACCCGCTGTCCGTCTACCTCCCAGTCGTGATCGAGCGCTCGCAGGGCGCCACGCTGACGGACGTGGACGGGAACACCTTCATCGACTTCACGGGCGGGGTGGGCTGCCTGAACGTCGGCCACTCGCACCCGCGCGTCGTCGAGGCGGCGCAGGAGCAGCTCGACCGCTTCAGCCATACGGACTTCACGATCATCCCGTACGAGGTCTACGTCCGCCTGGCGGAGCGCCTCTGCGAGCTCGCGCCGATCCCTGGCGCGAAGGCCGCGTTCTTCAACGCCGGCACCGAGGCGGTCGAGAACGCGATCAAGTTCTCGCGCGTCCACACCGGCCGGCCGGCGGTGATCGGGTTCGAGGGCGGCTTCCACGGCCGGACGCTGCTCAGTCTCTCGCTGACCTCGAAGACGCACCCGTACAAGGCGGGCCTCGGGCCGTTCGCGCCGGAGGTCTACCGGGTGCCGTTTCCGAACGAGTACCGCGGGATCACCGCGCAGGACGCGCTCGACGCACTGGAGCGCGCGCTCGTCACCCAGGTCGCGGCCGAGACCGTGGCCGCGATCGTCGTCGAGCCGGTGCAGGGCGAGGGCGGCTTCGTCGTCGCGCCGCAGGAGTACATGCAGGGCATCCGCCGGATCTGCGACGAGCACGGGATCGTGATGGTCGTCGACGAGGTGCAGACGGGCTTCGGGCGCACCGGGAAGCTCTTCGCGATCGAGCACTACGGCATCGAGCCCGACCTGATCACGGTCGCGAAGTCGATCGCCATGGGCCTCCCGCTCTCCGGCGTCATCGGGCGCGCGGAGATCATGGACGCGCCCGGCGACTCGGCCATCGGCGGGACGTACGTCGGCAACCCGGTCGCCCAGGCCGCGGCGCTGGCCGTCCTCGACGTGATCGGCGAGGAGGACCTCTGCGCCCGGGCGTCGATGCTCGGCGACACGATGCGCTCCAGGATGGAGTCGTGGCAGCAGCGGTTCCCGCAGATCGGGGACGTCCGCGGCCTCGGGGCGATGCTCGCGATCGAGCTCGTCCGCGACCCGGCGACGAAGGAGCCCGCCGCCGACACCGCGACGGCGGTCGTCGAGGAGGCGGCGCGCAACGGCCTGCTGCTCCTCAAGTCCGGGATCTACTCGAACTGCATCCGCGTGCTCTCGCCGCTGACGCTCACGGATGCGGAGCTCGACGAGGCGCTCGCCGTCTGGGAGCAGGCAATCGAGGCAACGCTGTCCGACACAGTCCGTTAGGGTCACGCCCGCATGCGGAACCGTGCGGCCACCTGGGTGAACTTCGTCTTCGCGTGCGTGATCGTCGTCGGCGTCTTCTTCCAGGCCTACTTCATCACGGCGTACGTGACCGGCGCCGGCGAGGACGCGCTCGACGCGCACGCATTCACGGGCGGGATCGTGATCCACGCGTCCGAGCTGATCGTCTTCATCTCGGCGCTCGTCGCCTTCTGGAGGATGTGGGGCTGGATCACGTTCAACTTCGGCCTCTTCGTCTTCGGGACGATCCAGATCTTCCTGTCGCCGCCGGAGGAGGATCCGGCAAGCGGCTGGGTGCACGGCCTCCACGGGCTCTTTGCGCTGTTCGTGCTCGTCTGGGCCGTCGTGATCGCGCATCGCGACGCGCGTTGGCTCGGAATTCGCGGCACGCCGCCGGGCGAGCCGGCCACGGCCGGACCGGTCGAGCCGGTCTAGCCAGCAACTAACCTCCTCCCGTGACCAGCGGCGAGGTCATCGCCGGTCGCTACGAGCTGCTCGAGCTGATCGGAAAAGGGGGCATGTCGAGCGTCTGGAAGGCGCACGACCGCCTGCTGGACCGCCAGATCGCGGTCAAGGTCCTCCACCCGCACTTCACGGACGACGAGGAGTACGTCGAGCGGTTCCGGCGTGAGGCCCGGTCCGTCGCGCAGCTGAGCCACCCGAACATCGTCACTGTCATCGACCGCGGCGAGGATGCCGGACGCCAGTTCATCGTCTTCGAGTACGTCGAGGGCGAGAACCTGAAGCAGCTCGTCAAGCGGACCGGGCCGATGCCGGTCCGGGACGCGCTGGTGCTGGCGCTGCAGATGGCGCGGGCGCTGTCGTTCGCGCACGGGCGTGGGTTGATCCACCGGGACGTGAAGCCGCAGAACGTGCTGCTGAACGCGGACGGCCAGGCGAAGATGACCGACTTCGGGATCGCCCGCGAGGTGGACGTCCAGGGTGTGACGATCACCGGCACCGTGCTGGGGACCAGCGAGTACATCGCGCCGGAGCAGGCGCGCGGGCAGCAGGTCGACGCGCTGACCGACGTCTACTCGCTGGGCGTCGTGTTGTACGAGCTCCTGACCGGGGCGGTGCCGTACGAGGGCGAGACGTTCGTCACCGTCGCGCTGAAGCACGTCAACGAGCCGACGCCGGATCTGCTCGACCGGCGGCCGGACGTCCCGCCGCGCGTGGCGACGGCGGTCGAGCGGGCGATGGCGAAGTCGCCGGCGGACCGGTTCCAGTCGATGGAGGAGCTCTGCCACGAGCTCGAGGCGTGCCTTGCCGACCAGGATCCGCGCTCGGAGGAGGCGACGATGATCGCCCGGCGCCCGGTCGCGTCTGCGGGGCGGCCGCAGCCGCGGCGGCGGAAGCGGCGGCTCGGGGTCGTGTGGCCGGTGGCGGCGGTGCTGGCCGTGCTGGCCGTCGCAGCGCTCGCGGCGTGGGGCGCCCTGGCGCTGCGGGACGGTGACGGTGAGTCGCCGCAGGCGGCGACGGGGCCGGCGATCCGGCTCGCCGGCGTCGGCGCGTACGACCCGGAGGGCGGTGACGGGGAGCACGACAGCGAGGCGCCGCTGGCGACGGATGGAGACATGGAGACGTACTGGACGACGGAGCGCTACAACGACTTCGCGAACACGAAGTCCGGGGTGGGCGTGGTGCTCGACGCGCGCAGCACGGTCGAGCCTGAGACGCTCACGGTGAGAACCGATACGCCCGGCTTCGAGGCCGAGATCCGGGCGGGAGACTCGGCGCAGGGGCCCTTCGAGCGTGTCGTCTCGGACCCGGCGACCGTGAGCGCCAACACGCGCTTCGACCTGAGGGACTCCGAGGCGCGCTACTTCGTGGTCTGGATCACGTCGCTGGACGGCTCGGCGCACGTGAACGAAGCCACCGCACGCTAGCCGCGCCCAGAGGCCACGCCGCAACGAGCCGCGTCCCAGTGACAGTCACTCGGACCTGGCTGCGGGGGCGTTGTCAGTACTCGAGGCCGCGGCGGCGTTCGTGGCGTTCCAGCGCCAGCTCGACGAGCCGGTCGAGGAGCTCGGGGTACGGGATCCCCGACGCCTCGAAGAGCTTCGCGTAGACGCTCGTCGCCGTGAAGCCCGGGATCGTGTTGAGCTCGTTGACCAGCACCTCGCCGTCCTCCCGCACGAAGCAGTCGGCCCGCGCCATCCCCTCGCAGTCGGTCGCGACGAACGCCTCGACCGCGAGCTGCTGGACCCGCTCGCTCTGCTCCTCGGAGATCCCCGGCGGGATGATCAGGTCCATCCCGCCCTGGTCGTATTTCGCCGAGTAGTCGTACCAGTCCACCCCGGAGAAGCCGTGGGCGCGGATCTCACCCGGGATCGACGCGATCGGCTCCTTGTTGCCGAGCACGCCCACCTCGACCTCGACGCCGGAGACGAACTCTTCGATCAGCACCTTCTCGTCGTGGCGACGCGCGAGGTCGACGGCACCCTCGAGCTCGCCTTCCTCACCCACCTTCGTGATCCCGACCGACGAGCCCAGCCGCGCCGGCTTCACGAAGACCGGATACCCGAACGGATTGTCCGGGCGGTCGCCGTTCCGGACGGTCACGGACCGCGTCACCGGGATGCCCTTGTCGCGGCAGACCGCCTTGAAGAGATCCTTGTCCATGCAGAGCGCCGACGCCGTCACGCCGGCGCCGACGTACGGCACCCCGGCGAGCTCCAGCAGACCCTGCACGGTCCCGTCCTCGCCGAACGGCCCGTGGAGGATCGGCAGCACCACGTCGACCTGACCCAAGGCCTCCGGCGCCGATCCCGTCGGAACGGGCAGCGTCTCCGCCACAGGCCGCTCGAGCTCCTTCGCGCCTCCCGGCCCCAGCTCCCAGCGCCCGTCCCGGTGGATCTCGATCGTCTGGACGTCGTAGCGCTCGGGGTCGAGCCCCTCGATCACCGACCTCGCCGACTCGACCGAGATCTCGTGCTCGCTCGACCGCCCACCCGCGATCACCGCGACCCGGTACCTCGGCTTCACGGCGTGACCGGCGCCTCTGGCTCGATCTCCTCGAAGCGGCCGACGTAGATGATCACCTGGGTTCCGGGCTCGGCCTGCTCGCCGGGCGCCGGCGTCTGGGTCACGACGAGGCCGTCCTCGTCCGGGTTGGTGGTCGGCGTGTCGCGGACCAGGACGGACCAGCCCTCGTTCTGCAGCGTCGCGCGCGCGGTCGCCTCCTCGTCGCCGACCACGTCCGGGACTGCCGTCGTCGTCGTCCCGGTCGAGACGTCCAGCGTCACCCTCGTCCCCGGCGGAGCGAGCGTCCCGGCCCCGGGACTCATCCCGATCACGGTCCCGGCCGGCTCGGACGCCTCCACGTCGCGCCTGACCGGCGTGAACCCGGCCTCGCGCAGCGTCGCGGCGCCGTCGTCGAACGACTGGCCGACCACGTTCGGCAGACCGGTCTGCTGCGGTCCCTTGGAGACGTTGAGCCGCACCTCGCTGCCCTCGACGATGCTCGTCCCGCCCTTCGGATCCTGCGCGATCACCTCCCCGGCCGGCTTGTCCGAGAAGATGTCGACGACGTTGGGCACGAGCCCGGCCGAGCGTAAGGTCGCCACGGCGTCCGACTCGCGCGCGCCGACGAGGTCCGGCACCTGCACCCTCGGCCGACCGGTCGACACGAAGTAGCGCACCGCGTTGCCGCGCTGGATCCGCTCGCCGGCATCCGGTTCCTGCCGGATCACGATCCCGCGCGGGACGCTGTCGCTGGACTCGTTCCGCTGGACGGGCCGCAGCCCGGCGTTCTGGATCCGATCCCGTGCGACCGGCGCCCGCACGCCCTCCACGAACGGCACTGCCACGGGCTGCGTCTCGCGGATCTCGTCCTGGATCTGCTGCCAGACGTAGAACCCGGCCACGAGCGCGCCGATCAGCAGCAGCCCCGTCAGGAGCCACGGCCAGACCGTGCGCTTGCGGCGCGGCGGCTCGTAGTCGTAGTACTGCTGCTCGCGGTACCGGGACGGCGTCGGCGTGACCACCGGGCGCCGCGACACCATCGTCGCCGCCTCGGCGACACCGGCTCCCGCGAGCACCGCCGTGGCCGCGTCGGCCGTCTCCGCCGTGACCGCGCCGCCGGCCGCGACCGTCGCGAGCTCCTCGTCCATCTCCTCCGCCGTCTCGTACCGGTCGCCCGGATCCTTCGCGAGCGCGCGGAGGACGACCATGTCGAGCTCGGGCGGCACCTCCGGCCGGAGCGCCGACGGCGGCTTCGGGATCTCGGACAGGTGCTTCATCGCGATCTCGAGCGGCGTCTCGCCGGTGAACGGCAGCTGGCCGGTCAGCAGCTCGTAGAGCACGATCCCGACCGAGTAGATGTCCGAACGCTGGTCGACCGGCGCGCCGCGCGCCTGCTCCGGCGAGAGGTACTGCGCGGTGCCCACGATCGAGCCCGCCTCGGTCATCTGGCTTGCCGAGGTCCGCGAGATCCCGAAGTCCGTCACCTTGTACCGCCGCTCGGTCCCGTCGGGCGCGAGCAGGACGTTGTGCGGCTTCACGTCCCTGTGGACGACCCCGCCGCGGTGCGCGAACCCGAGCGCGCGCAGGATCTGCCTCGTCGCCTCGATCGCGGCCTCGACGGGCAGCGGCCCCTCGGCGACGATCCGGTCCTTCAGCGACCGCCCCTCCAGGTACTCCATCGCGATGTAGTAGGTGCCCTCGGCTTCGCCCCGGTCGTAGATCGAGACGATGTTCGGATGGGACAGGCCGGCGGCGTTCTTGGCCTCCCGGCGGAAGCGCTCGACGAACGAGTCGTCGCTCGCGTGGCGGTCGTTGAGGATCTTGATCGCGACGTGCCGGCCGAGCTCCTCGTCCTCCGCGAGGTAGACGTTGGCCATCCCCCCGGACCCGAGCCGGCGCAGGATCCGGTAGCGCCCGTCGAAGAGCGTGTTGATCAGGGTGTCGGAAACGGCCATTCCCTAACGCTCCGAGTTCGACGGACGGCGCAGGAGTGCCTCCATGATCTGCTTGGCGATCGGCGCTGCGACGCTGCCGCCCGTCCCGCTCTGGTTCTGAAGGTAGACGGCCACGGCCACCTGCGGGCGGTCAACCGGCGCGAACGCGATGAACCCTGCGACGTTCCGCCCGGCCTGGCCGGTCTCCGCGGTGCCCGTCTTGCCCGCCACCCGCACGCCGGCGACCTGCGCGGCCGTCCCGGTCCCGCCGGAGACGACGGACTCCATCATCGACGTGAGCTGGCTCGCGGTCTCCTCCTTGATCGCGCGCCGCAGCTCGTCCGGCTCCATCCGCTGGACGATCGAGCCGTCCGGCGCGCGCACCCGGTCGGTCAGGTAGGGCTCCATGACCACGCCGCCGTTCGCGACGGTCGCCGCCACCATCGCCATCTGCATCGGGGTGACGAGCATGCGCTCCTGGCCGAACGCGAGCCGGCCGGGATCGGCACGGCCCTCCTGCGACTGGGGCAGGAGCCGCCCACCCTGGTAGAGCCCGCTCGGCACGCGCTCGTCCGCGGGGAGGTCGACGGGCGGATCCTCGTAGAACCCGAACCGCCGCGCGTAGTCGAGGATCACCTCCGCGCCCATCTCCTTGCCCATCTCGCAGAACGACGAGTTGATCGAGTTCTGGAGCGCCTGCCCGAAGTTGACGCGGCCAAACGGGCTGGTCGTGTCGTAGTTGTTGACGCGCTGGCCGTACTCGATGCAGTAGCCGGGGTCCACGAAGGTCGAGTCCGGCGTGTACCGCCCCGAGTCGAGCGCGGCCGCCGCGGTCACGACCTTGAAGGTCGAGCCGGGGATGAAGAGCCCGGCCGTGCCCCGGTTGAGGAGCGGGGCGACGGGACAGGGCCCGCGGCCTCGCTGCACCGCGGCGAAGTTCCGCTCGACGAGGTTCGGGTCGAAGCTGGGGCTCGAGGCGAGGACGAGCACCTTGCCGGTCGACGGCTCCAGCGCGACCGCCGCGCCGCACTGCCCGCCGAGCGCGTCCAGCGCGACCTGCTGGGCCCGCCAGCGGATCGTCGTGATCACGTCGTTGCCCTCGATCGTCTTCCCGCGGAGCTCGTCGAGGGTCGTGTCGACGATCGTCGAGAGGTTGCGGTTCGCGCCGGTCAGGTAGTCGTTCCGGGAGCGCTCGAGGCCGGTCCGGGACCGGGCGCGGGTGGAATACCCGACGGCGTGCGCCGTCAGCTCGCCCTTGGGGTAGCGGCGGAAGTAGAAGGTCTGGCCGGAGACCCGCCGCTGCCGGTTCACGGCGAGGCGCGTCACGCCGTCGCCGGCGTAGATCAGCCCCCGCTTGATCGTGAACTGCGCGACGACCTTGATCGCGTTGTCCTGGCGCTCGGCGAGGCTCGGCGCCGCCCACGCCTGCCAGTACGTCGTGCCGACGATCAGCGACGTGACGAGCACGAGCCCGGCGACGGCGAGACGCGAGATCTGCTTGTTCACGCGCGCCCCATCTGCTCGTTGGCGCGGTTGGAGACGAGCAGCAGCCCGGCGAGCAGGACGAAGTTCGCGACGATGCTCGACCCCCCGTAGCTGACGAAGGGGAGCGTGATCCCGGTCAGCGGGATGATCCGGACGATCCCGCCGACGATGATGAACGTCTGCAGCGTGAAGCAGAAGGTCAGCCCGACCGCGAGCAGCTTCGAGAAGCCGTCCTGGGCGAGCATCGCAATGCGGAACCCGCGCGCCGCGAAGAGCATGTAGACGAGCAGGAAGGCCGAGATCCCGACCAGTCCGAGCTCCTGCGCGAGCGCGGAGTAGATGAAGTCGGTGCTGACGTACGGGATCAGCTGGTTCCCGTCGGCGTCCGTGAACGTCCCCTGCCCGAAGCCGGTCCCGCCGAAGTGCCCGTTGGCGATCGCGTAGATCGACTGGATCGTCTGGTACCCCCCGCCGTCGGCGTCGCTCCACGGGTCGAGCCACATCCGGACCCGCTCGGCCACGCGTCCGACCTGCGTGTAGACCAGCGCCGCGCCGCCGACGAACATCGCGGTGCCGGCGACCACGAACCACACCTGCGCCGTGGCCACGTAGAGCATCGCCAGGAAGATCCCGAAGTAGAGGAGGCCGCCGCCGAGGTCGTTCGTCAGCACGAGCACGGCCATCGCGCAGCCCCAGATCAGCAGCAGCGGCCCGAGGTCCTTCAGCCGCGCCTGGGCCAGCACCTCACGCTTCTCGCGCAGGTAGCCGGCGAGGAAGACGATCAGCGCGATCTTCGCGAACTCGCCCGGCTGGAACCGCATCGGCCCGAGCTCGACCCAGAGCCGCGCGCCGTTGACGGTCTTGCCGACCACCGGCATCGCGGGCAGCGCGAGCAGCACGAGCGCGCCGATCCCGAAGAGGTACTTGTAGCTCTCGAGCACCCGGTAGTCCCGGCGCAGCGCGAGCAGCGTCCCGGCGAAGGCGGCGAGCCCGATGACGATCCAGAGGCCCTGCCTGAACGCCTCGTCCTCGTTCAGCCGGTAGATCTCGGTCAGGCCGATGCCCGTCAGCAGCCCGGCCATCGGCAGCAGGTACGGGTCGGCATGCGGAACGGCGATCCGCGTCACGATGTGGGCGCAGACGTAGAGCCCGAGGAAGAACAGCGCGTAGGAGAGCGACTCGGTGCTCACGACCTCCTGGCGCGCGATGTAGACGCTCGCGAACGCCGTGCCGACGAGCACGCCGACCAGGATCAGGGAGAAGAGCTCGCGGGTCCTGGCGCTCATGCGTTGTCCAGGAGCCAGAGAACCGCCGCCGCGGCGATCAGGAGCACCGCCAGCCCGGAGACGATCGGCAGCGCGCGGCCGCGGCGCTTCGGCGGCTCCGCGAAGGCGGCCGCCTCCTCGGGTGGCACGACCGCCGTGTCCACCGCGGGCACCGCCTCGAGGCCGGAGAGGGTGTCCTCGTCCTCGGTGGTCTGCGCCTCGACCGCCCGCGCCCGCTCGGTCACGGCGGTGTCGGCCACGCCGTCGCCCACCTCGAAGAAGACGACGGTGATGTTGTCCTCGCCGCCGACCCGGTTCGCGGCGCCGACGAGGGCCTTGGCGGCCTGGTCGAGGTCGTCGCGATGCTCGGAGATCGCCTCGATGATCGCCCCGTCGTCCACCATGTCGGTGAGGCCGTCCGAGCAGATCAGGAAGAGGTCGCCGTCGGCGGGCTCGATCGCGAACGTGTCGACGTCGACGTCGGGCTCGGTCCCCACGGCCCGCGTGATCACCGACCGCTGGGGATGCGCCTCGGCCTCCTCGGGAGTGAGCCGCCCGCTGCGGACGAGCTCGGCGACCAGCGAGTGGTCGTCCGTGAGCTGCTCGATCGACCCGTCGCGGATCAGGTAGGCGCGGGAGTCGCCGACGTGTCCGAACACGACCCGGCCCGCCTCCACGAGCGCAACGGTCATCGTCGTCCCCATCCCGGCGGCCTCGCGGTCCTCGTTCGCGCGGCGGAACACCCGCTGGTTCGCTTCCTGGATCAGCGCCGTGACGCGCTCCTCGCCGCTGACGCCGTCCGCGGAGCCCTCCTTGAGCGCAGCGGCCGCAAGCCCGGACGCGACCTCGCCGGCCTTCGCGCCGCCCATCCCGTCTGCCACGGCGAACAGCGGCGGCTCGACGACGTAGGCGTCCTCGTTGTGACGCCGCTTGCGGCCCGGGTGCGTGGCGACGCCGACGTTCACGCGTCGAACCTCAGATCCGTCTCGCCGACCCTGATCACGTCGCCGTTCGTCAGCCTGCGCGGCCCGTCGAGCTTGACGCCGTTCACGAACGTGCCGTTCGTGGAGCCGACATCCTCGACCCACACGCCGTCCCGCCGGGGCTCGACCCGCGCGTGGTGCGCGGACGCGAAGTCGTCGTCGCCGAGGTTCATGTCGTTGTCGGAGGAGCGCCCGAGCGTCACCGGCGTCGAGTCGAGCGTCCGCTCGCTGTCCACCGTGAGCGCGGGGCTCGAGAGGACGACGAGGCTGCCGGTGCGCGCCCGCGGGCCGAGCCCGGCGGCGGCCGCCTGCTGCGGCGCCAGCATGAAGCTCTCCTGCGGCAGCCGGACGTCGCGCGCCACCGTGCGGACGATGCGCCAGATGAAGAGGTAGAGCAGGACGAGGAATCCCACCTTGAGCCCCAGGAGGACGGCTTCGACCTCGATGGCGGCGAACGTACCCGTCACTGCGGCCGCCTGAACACGAGCTCAGTCGACCCGAGGGTGATCCGGTCCTCGTCGTCGAGCTTCGCCCGCTTCAGCGCGCGGCCATTGACCGCGACGCCGTTGGTGGAGTCGAGGTCGACGATCCAGAAGGTCGAGCCCTCCCGGCGGATCTCGGCGTGCCGCCGCGAGATGTTCGGGTCGGGCACGCGGATGTCCGTGTCCTTCGACCGGCCGATGACCATGACCGGCTTCTCGAGCGGATGCGACGAGCCGTTCACGGTCAGCGTCGCCGGCTCGGGCTCCATGCCGAGCTCCTCGGCGGACACGGCCTCGGTCTCGGAGGGAGTCGCACGGTAGATGCGCGTCGCGCCCGGCTCGAGCTCGGGCTCGGGCGCCTCGTCCGGCAGCTCGCGCTGGATCATCCGGTTCGAGATCCCGAAGAGCCCGACCTCGAGGTCCTCGTCGGTCCGGAAGGAGATCTGCGGCTTGGAGAGGAGCTGGTAGCCCTCGCGCCTGCCGTGCTCGCCGAGGTACTCCTCGAGCTCCTTGATCAGCGCCGGCTCGTAGCTCTCGAACTGGTCGCGGTCCTTCGGCGACAGGTAGACGACGTACTCGTTCGGCGCGTAGACCTGCGAGACGGAGACCATCTTGTAGTCGTCCATCTCCTTCGCCAGCTTCCGCGCGAGCTCGACCGGCTGCACGTTGCGTCGGAAGGCGCGCCCGAACGCGCCTTCGAACAGCGACTCGATCTTTTGCTCGATTGTCCTGAGCACGAGGCGACCCTGGGCGCCGAGTCTAGCGGCGGAGCACCTCTGCTCTGACCGACACAGCGACGCAGCAGAGCCAGATTCCGGCCACCGCGGGCAGCGCCTCGACCGCTGCCAGCGGGAGGAGCAGGACCGCGACGGCGGCGGCGCCCAGTCCGGCGACCGGCCAGATCCCGCGGGCCGCCGCCGGCGGCAGCAGCGCGGCCAGCGCGGCGACGACGAATGCGGTCACGACGAGCTCCGGACCGACGGCGTCGCCGAGCGACGAGGCGACCGCCGCCGGATCCTCGAAGCCGGAGATCCCGAGCGAGGCCGTCGTCCCGGCCACGATCGCGGCCAGGACAATCCCGACGGCGCCGTGCACGGCGCGCCAGACCGGACGGCCGATCGGGAGGAGCACGACCCCCAGGAGCAGCGTCAGACCCAGCGGGGCGAGCAGCGGGCCTGCGATCGGGTAGAGGCCCTCGTCGCTGCGGTTCCAGGTCGCGACCAGCCAGGCGACGGCGAGCGCCGAGTAGACGAGCGCGAGGCCGAGCGAGACGTTCCCCAGCGGCAGGACGGCGAGCCCGAGCGCCGCGGCGAGGCCGAGCCTGGGACGCAGCGCGGCGACGGCGCCCGCCAGCGCGGCGAGGCCCCAGGCCCACCCGGTCGGGTAGAAGGGCAGCGTCGCCGCGGTCCAGCCGACGAAGACGGTGGCCGCCGCACCCGCGACGACACGGCGGACCGGCGGCGCCGGGACGCTGCGCGCCGTCCGGGTCCGCGTGCGGCGCCGCTCCTCGAGGGCGGTCCGCAGGCGGTCGGCGAGCTGGACGGCGTTCGGCCTCGCCGCCGGGTCGACGGCGGTCGCACGGGCGACGGCGTCCGTGAGGTGCTTGGGCAGATCCGGCCGAACCGACTCGAGCGGCGGCGGGCCGGCCTCGATCCGGTGCGCGGTCTCGATCGGCGAGGACGCCCAGAACGGGTGGTAGCCCGCGAGCGCCTCCCAGAGGACGACGCCGACGGCCCAGATGTCGGCGCCGAACGACGCCTCCTCGCCCGCGAGCCGCTCGGGCGAGATGTACGCGAGCGTCCCGGGCACGTCGCCCGCCGCTGTCAACGTCTCGGCCTCGGCGAACTGCGCGAGCCCGAAGTCGAGCAGCTTCACCGAGATCTCGGCCGAGTCCGCCACGAGGACGTTGGTCGGCTTGACGTCGCGATGGACGATCCCGTGGGCGTGGGCGTGCGCGAGCCCGTCGAGGATCTGTGCGGCAGCCTCGACGACCGCGGCGTCGTTCAGCTCGCCGGCGCGAAGCCGGTCCCGCAGGGTGCGGCCGGGGACGTACTCGTACGCGATGTAGACGTTCTGCTGGTCGCCCGCGAACGCGTAGGCGCGAAGGCAGCGCGGATGGCGCAGCCGGGCGGCTGCCGACGCCTCGCGCTCGGCGCGCGTGTGTGCCTTTCCCTCCCGCGGGACGATCTTCAGCGCGACGTCGAGGCCGTTGCGCTCGTCGCGGGCGACCCAGACCGAGCCCGAGCCGCCGCTCCCGAGCGGGCGCAGGGGCCGATACCGGTCGAGAACCAGCTCACTGGCAGGGAGAGACGCGACCGCACCGGCCATGTGCGGATGGGGTTGGCGGCTGCTCGGTGAACTCCTTTCACCGCCGATGGAGCCGTTACAGTGGAAACGCCGGAAGCCCGGCCTGGCGCCATGAGCGAGCGCGACACCACCGAGATCGAGTTCGACTTCTTCGAGGAGCCGGCTACGCGGGAAGCAGCCCGGCCGGAGCGTCCGCCGAGGCGTGCCCGCGGCCCGAGACGCCCTCCCGGCCCGCCCTCGGGCCTGACGCCGCTCCTCCGGCTCGTCGGCCTGATCAGCTTCGCGATCCTCGTCGTCGTCCTGCTCGTCTTCTGGATCTCGAGCTGCCGGGGCGAGGCCAAGCAGGACCGGTACCAGGGGTACATGCAGGACGTCCAGGAGATCGGCGACCGCTCCGAGCGGATCGGCACCCAGCTCGCCAACGCGCTGACGCGCCCGGAGGTCCGGCAGGCCGCGCTCGTGCGCACGCTGGACGGGTTCGCGCAGCAGCAGGAGCAGCTCGTGGCCTCCGCCCAGCGGCTCGACCCGCCGGGCCCGCTCCGCAACCAGAACGCCAGCATGATCGACTCGCTGCAG
Organism: Gaiellaceae bacterium; assembly: GCA_036554945.1. Taxonomy (GTDB): domain Bacteria; phylum Actinomycetota; class Thermoleophilia; order Gaiellales; family Gaiellaceae; genus JACDAN01. The sequence goes on from DATBMH010000006.1 coordinate 53,398, forward strand.
TTCCGGGTCAGCGGCCTCCGCGGGCTCGCCGACGCCTTCGGCACGCGAAGCGGCAACGTGACGCAGGTCGGGAACCTCATCGGCGCGCAGTACCGGCGGCTGATCTCGAGCGACGTCGTCTGGGACGACCTCTTCAAGGACCCCTCCGCGGCGGAGCTGCGCCAGCAGGACCTCCGCGGGATCAACGTCCCGGACTCCAACTTCGTCAGCAACCCGGATCTCGGGACCTCCCGCGCGCTCGGCACGGTCTGGGAGCGCGTCCGCGGCCAGGCGGCCACCGGCGGCGGCGGGACGCAGGCACGGCCCGGCACGCACGGCCACAACCTGATCTCGACCACGGTCGTGGGCGGCGCGCGGCTCAACCCGAACGCGCTGAACAAGATCGTGGCCACGACGGACCTCTCGTTCCAGGTCGCCTTCGAGAACTCGGGCGACTCCACGGAGACGGGCGTCGAGGTCGAGCTCACGATCCAGAAGGAGAACGAGCCGCTCACGCGCACGCAGCGCGTCGATCTCACCGAGCCCGGCGAGCAGGTGACGGTGACCTTCAGGAACGTCGGCCCGGTGCCGTTCGTCCAGCGGACGACGCTGCAGATCAGCGTGAAGCCCGTGCCGAGCGAGGAGAACACGGGCAACAACACCGCCGAGTACCCCGTGATCTTCTCTTATCCGGGCGGCTAGCGGTCGCGGCTGCGCCGCGACCTTTCGCACGACGATGAGCCGCTTCGGACAGCCGTGGTGGCGAAACGGGCCAAGCCCGTTTCGCGGCGGCTGCCCTACCTGGCCATCGCGCGCTCGACCGCCTCTTGCTCCTCCGGCGAGAGGGCGACCGGGGCCTTTCCCTGGTCGAGCTCCTTCACGTAGATCCGGGCGTAGTCGCGGCCCTGGATCGCGCTGACGACGACCCCGCTTCGCGCCGCGTCGAGGAAGGCGAGCGAGGCGGACTGGTGCCCGCCGGCGCCCTCGTAGGCGTCGTAGCGGATCACCGACGTGTTCGTCACGGCGCCGTCCACGCGACGGTCGACCCGTGCCAGGCCCGCGGCGACCTCGTCCACCGCGCGGTGGAGGTCGTCGATCCGGCCCTGGAGCGAGACCGCGAAGTCGACGAGGTCGGACTTGCCGCCGCCGAGCAGGGTCATCTGCCCTTCGCGGATCCGGCGGAGGCGGAGGAACAGCCACAGCGCCACCAGCAGCGCGAGGACGGCGACGGCGGACGCGGCGACGGCGATCCACGCGGCGGTCGATGCGGACACGTCCATGCGGGCGCATCCTAGAGGGGCGCCGCTATCGTTTTGTCCCTGCCATGAAACAGGTCCTGGTCCTGAATGCCAGCTACGAAGCGCTGAACGTGTGCTCGGTTCGGCGTGCCCACGTGCTGGTCTTCAAGGGCAAGGCGGAGGTGATCGAGGCGCTCGAGCAGCCGCTCCGCTCCGCTACCGACACCTACCAGTGGCCGCACGTGATCCGGCTCGTGACCTACGTGTCCGTGCCGCGCACCGTCCAGCGGAAGATCTCCCGGCGGGCGCTGTTCGCCCGGGACGGCTGGCGCTGCGCGTACTGCGGCACGTCGGCGGGGCGGCTCACGCTCGACCACATCGTGCCGCGGAGCCGGGGCGGTGACTCTGTCTGGGAGAACGTCGTCACCTCGTGCGCGCCCTGCAACCTGAAGAAGGGCAACCGCCTGCTGCACGAGATCGAGATGGTGCTCCGCACGAAGCCGCGCGTGCCCCAGCCGGTGCTCTACATCCGGCTGGCCACGCCGAAGATCCCGGCCGGCTGGATGCCGTACCTCCCGGATTTGGGCGAAGCGACGGCTGCCTAGTCCCGCTCGACCGGGAGGTCGAGCGACTCCCACTGGCTCCACGAACCGGGGTAGAGCCTGCCCTCGCGACCGGAGAGCCACATCCGGTGCAGGACGACCGTGGCCGTGACGCCCGATCCGCAGTAGGCGACGACCTCGCCCTCGGGCAGGTCTCTCAGGGGCTCGTTCCAAGGCGAGTTGAGCGCCCCGGGGATCCGGCCGGGCACCTTGTCGATCGGGTTCTCCTCGCCGCGCCAGCGCGACTCGATCCGCGCGTCGACGACGACGAGGTCGTCGAGCCGGCTCGCGAGCTCGGGTCCGTCGATCGTGTCGCCGCTCCGCTCCGCCGGCGCGAAGACGGCCGGCTCGATCGCCTCCTCGCCCGCGCGGAGCGCGCCGCCCCACGCCTCGATGCCACCGAGGAGCACCGCGCAATCGTCGTGGCCGAAGTGCCGGAGCAGCCACCAGAGCCGCTCGGCGCCGCCCGTGCTCCCGTACGCGATGACGTACACGCCCTGCTCGATCCCCGCGCGACCTGCCGCCTCGGCGAAGCGCCGCGCCGACGGGAGCGGATGCCGGCCCTGGCCCTCGACGGTCAAATCGGACAGGTCCTCGTCCACGTCCAGGAAGGACGCGCCGGGGACGTGCCCGGCGAGGTAGAGCTCCCGGCCGCGGCCGGGCGACCCGAGCTCGAAGCGGCAGTCGACGAACCGGTAGCGCACCTCGCGATTGTGACGGGACGGCGCTCGGCGGCGTATGTGGGCCATGAAGACACTCCAGATCGTCCTCGCAGCGCTGCTCGTGCTCGCCGTCGCGGCCGTGGTCGGGATCGGCCGGCCGGAGGCAGCCGAGAGCGCGGCCGAGGACCCACGCGAAGGCATCACCGTCACAGGGGTGGGACGGGTGGACACCACGCCGAACGAGGCGCAGTTCTCGCTCGGGATCTCGTCGGAGGCGACGACCGCGGGCGGCGCCCTGAGCGCGAACGCGGCGCAGATGCGCCGCCTCATTGCAGCGCTCAAGGCCGCCGGCGTGTCCGCGAAGGACATCCAGACGCAGGACATGTCCGTCGGGCCGGACTACAGCGAGCGCGGCGAGCCGGAAGGCTTCGTCGCGAGCAACACCGTCTCCGTCCGGATCCGGGACCTGAACCGGGCCGGGGAGATCCTCGACGCCGCTTCCCGCGCCGGCGCGAACAACGTCTCCGGGCCCACGCTCTCGCGCTCCAACCGCGACGGGCTCGAGGCGAAGGCGCTCGAGGATGCTGTCGCCGATGCCCGCAGGCGGGCCGAGGCCCTGGCGAGAGCGGCCGGAGTCGGCATCGGACAGGTCACGGCGATCAGCGAGAGCACGCAGTCGATTGGCCCCGAGCCGCTGTACCGGGCCGCTCTGGACAGCGTCGCCAAGGCGCCCGTCGAACCGGGGACGCAGGAGGTCCAGGCGACCGTCTCGGTCACCTTCGCGATCGAGTAGGCGCGGCTAGGCCGCTCTACCCGGGAGCCGCAGCGGAACGGGCAGCCCGCACCGCGCACACTCGGTGCGGGCCGCGCCCTTCCGCTCGCTCTTCTCGACCGCGACGGGCTTCTCGCAGGCGCAGGTCTTCGGGGTCATGCTGCCTCCATCGAGGGTGAGGCGGCCGGCTGCGGAGCCGGCTCGCGATGGTGATGGCCGTTCCCGAGCAGGTGGCCGTGGGACTCGGTGCCGTACCCGCCCGGGACCGGGATGTAGAACTCGGGATAGCCCCACATCCCGTGCTCGGACACGTCCAGCCCGGCGGTCTCCACCTCGGGCTCGACCCTGATCCCCCACAGCGCCTTCATCGCCCAGAGCGACCCGAAGGACGCGCTGAACGTGAACACGCCCACCGCGAGCAGGCCCACGGCCTGGGTCCCGAGCTGGTCGAAGCTGCCCGTGTACCAGAGCCCTCCCTGGCCGGTCGCGAGGTTCTCGGCCAGCGCCGGGACCGCGAAGATCCCGGTCGCCAGCGTGCCCCAGACGCCCGCCATCCCGTGGACGGCGACGGCGCCGATCGGGTCGTCGATCCTGATGCGCTCGACCAGCAGGACGCCGAGGACGGCCACGACGCCGGCCACGAGCCCGATCACGATCGCGGCCCACGGCGCCACGAAGCCCGCCGCTGCGGTCACGGCGACCAATGCCGCGATGACGCCGTTCAGCATCATCGACAGGTCGGGCTTGCGGAGGACGAGCCAGGCTGCCGTCACGGCGCCGATCGCGCCCGCTGCGGCCGCGACGTTCGTCGTCAGCGCGACGTAGGCGAAGTAGCCGAGGTGGTCGCCGGTGACGACGCCGAGCGTCGAACCGGGATTGAAGCCGAACCAGCCGAACCAGAGGATCAGCACGCCGAGCGTGACGAACGCCATGTTGTGGCCGGGGATTGCGTTCGGCTTGCCGTCGGAGTCGAACTTGCCGATCCGCGGGCCGAGCAGCAGCGCGCCGGCGAGCGCGGCGAGCGCGCCCTGGTAGTGGACGACCGTGGAGCCGGCGAAGTCCTGCATCCCGCGCGCGAAGAGCCAGCCGTCCGGGTGCCAGATCCAGTGGGAGACGATCGAGTAGATGAGCGTGAAGACGACGCCGAACGCGAAGTACACCCAGAGCTTCGTCCGCTCCGCCATCGCGCCCCAGACGATCGCGAGCGAGACGGCGGCGAAGACGACCTGGAAGAGGTAGGCGCCTCCGGCGGGCACCGAGCCGAACCAGGAGAACGGCTCCGCGCCGATCGCGAGCAGCGTCTCGGACGAGGGCGCGAAGCCGCTGCCGCCGACCAGCCCGTTGCCGCCGTCGCCGAAGGCGATCCCGAATCCGACGAGGTAGTAGACGAGCGAGGCGATGCCGAGCACGAGGACGTTCTTGGCCGCGATGTGCCCGGCGTTCTTCATCCGCGTGAGGCCCGCCTCGAGGAACGCGAACCCGGCCTGCATGAACATGACGAGGATCGCCGCGACGACGACCCACACCGTGCTCGCGGCGATGGCGAGCTGCTCGGGGGTCATATCTGCTCCACCTCCTTCAGCCTCAATCCGGTCCGGTTGTGCGTGACGTTTCCGGCCGGCGACGTCCAGACGATCCCGTCGCCGGACTCGTTGCCGCTGCGCGCCGCGTCCGCGATCGCCGCCAGGACTGCGTCCGCGATCTCCTCCGCGACGACGAACGTGAGCACGGCTTTCGGCAGGAAGCGCGACTCGAAGATCCGGCCGCGGTACTCGTGGGTGATCCCGCGCTGGCGCCCGTGGCCGATCGCCTCGACAACCGTGACGCCGACGTGGCCCGTCTGCTCCTCCACGGCGTCGATCACGGTCTCGACGCGCTCGCGGATCACCACCGCCTCCACCTTGATCACGAGACCTCCTTCGATCGCCGTTCGAGGAGCACGACGTCGCGCCAGGTGCCGTGGTGGCATCCGAGCCGCTCGCGCGTCCCCACGACGCGGAAGCCACAACGCTCGTGGAGCGCGAGCGACGCGCGGTTCTCGGGGAAGATCCCGGCCTGGACGGTCCAGATGCCGTCGGCCTCGGCGCGGCGCACGAGCTCCGAGAGGAGCGCACGCCCGACCCCGCGGCCTTGCGCCGAGCCCGCGACGTAGACGCTGTCCTCGGCCACGCCCTCGTAGACGCAGCGGTCGGAGACCGGCGAGAGCGCGGCCCAGCCGAGCACCTTCCCGCCCGCCTCCGCCACGAGTCGAAGCGTGTGCGACCGGTCCCAGGCGGCCCACTCTGGCGCCTCCGTCTCGAAGGTCGCGTCGCCGTCCGCGATCCCCTGCTCGAAGATCGACCGCACCGCCGGCCAGTCGGCCTCGGCCATCGCGCGGATCGTCGGAGGGACTGTCCCTCGGACCTGGCTCGCGGGGGCATGGAGTTCGTGACGGATGTGTGGCGATTCGTCCGATTCGGTTGCCCGCGCGGCCACGGCTGCTGTGATGGACGGGCTGGAGCGCCTGGTAGCTCCC
>DATBMH010000047.1:0-14495 GCA_036554945.1 Gaiellaceae bacterium
GGGACCTACTATGCGGGGGAGATCAAGAAGTCGATCTTCACGCTCATGAACGACCGCCTCCCCCTCGAGGACGTGCTGCCGATGCACTGCTCCGCGAACATGGGGGACGACGGCTCAGTGGCGGTGTTCTTCGGGCTCTCGGGAACCGGCAAGACGACCCTCTCGGCCGACCCCCAGCGCCACCTCATCGGGGACGACGAGCACGGCTGGGGAGACGAAGGCGTCTTCAACATCGAGGGTGGGTGCTACGCGAAGGTGATCAGGCTCTCCGCGGAGGCGGAGCCCGAGATCTTCCGCACGACTCAGCGCTTCGGGACGGTTCTCGAGAACGTGGTCGTCGACGAGCGCGGAGTCCTCGACCTCGACGACGCCTCGAAGACGGAGAACACGCGGGGCGCGTACAAGCTCGAGCAGATCGCCAACGCGCTGCCGACGAAGCGCGCGGGCCACCCGAGCTCCGTGGTGTTCCTCACGGCGGACGCGTTCGGGATCCTGCCGCCCATCGCGCGCCTGACCCGCGAGCAGGCGATGTTCTACTTCCTCTCCGGCTTCACTGCGAAGCTCGCGGGCACCGAAATCGGCGTGACCGAGCCGCAGCCGACGTTCTCCGCGTGCTTCGGTGCGCCGTTCCTGCCGCAGCCGCCGTCGGTGTACGCGCACATGCTCGGGGACAAGCTCGACCAGCACCCGCACGTCGCCGTCTGGCTCGTGAACACCGGCTGGACGGGCGGGCCGTTCGGCGAGGGCGAGCGGATGCCGATCAAGGCGACCCGCGCGCTCCTCAAGGCCGCGCTCTCGGGCGAGCTGGAGGGGATGGAGTACCGCACGGACGAGCTCTTCGGCTTCGAGGTCCCGATCGCGGTCCCGGGTGTCGACACGAGCCTCCTCGACCCGCGCTCGACGTGGGCCGACCCCGAGGCGTACGACCGCAAGGCGCGCGACCTGGCGCGCATGTTCCGCGACAACTTCGAGCAGTTCGCGGACGAGGCCGGCGAAGCGATCGCCTCGGCCGGGCCGCGCGTCTAGTCGCCGAATCCCGTCGGCGGGCCTGCGTCGACCTCGCGGCCCTCGAGCCTCGCGTAGAGCTCGGCGAGCGGCAGCGGCTCGTCGGTCGACTCACTCGATCCTTGTCGCCCGAACCAGGCTGACGCCTCGTCAGCCGTCAGCAAGTCGAACTCGATGTTCGCGGCGCAGCGTCCCGGGCGCGCGACTGCCGGGTGGAGCGCCTTGATCGGCTCGTTCGTAGTCACCAGGACGAGGACGCGGAGCCCCTGGCCGATGAGGCCGTCGACCACGTTCAGGAATCGCGAGAGCCCCTGGCCGATGACCGCCTTCGCGTCCGGCGTCAAGAGCTCGCCGGTGTCCTCGAGCACGAGCAATCGCCAGGCCTTGCTGCCCTCGTCTCCATCCCCACCTTCGGGCATGGGCACGTAGCCGCCGGTCATCGCCGCGTAATGCATGAACCGCGGGTCGGGCATCTCGGCGTAGCCCGGCTGGGTCAGGACGCTCATCAGGTAGTCGGCGTGCTCGCCGAAGAACGAGTCCGGGTCGACGATGTAGTGGAACTCGCACCAGTCGCGCCACTCCCAGGCGAGTGCTCGCAGCGCGAACGTCTTGCCCGTCCCGGCTTCGCCGTGCCACAGGATGAGCTGCCCGCCGTGCGCCGGCCGGAAGTCGCGCATGAGCTGCGCGAGGCCGGTCTGGGTCTGGGCGCTGTAGTTGCCCTCCAGATCCGTCCACTCGGGAACGCTGATCTCGCGCCAGGACGGGATCGGGCCGTGCGGCCCGTAGGTCCAGAACTGGACGTTGACCTTGTGTGTCGAGCTCGGGTCAGGCGGCGGGAACAGCTCCTTCAGCTCGGCGAGCATCGCTGTGACCTGGCTCGGATCGTCGCCGGCGACTCGAGCGTTGACCCAGCCCGAGTAGAGCCCCAGCACCATCAGCGTCCCGTCACGTTCGGCGAGGATGTGCTCGGCGCCGTCGCCAGAGGCGTGGAGGATCGGCTCCGGCGCGGAATCGAGCGAGCGCGAAGCTGTGGGCCAACTCGCCGAAACGACCCGCGCGAGCCCCCGCTCGATGACACGCGTCACAAAGAGCGCGTCCGCTGTGCCCCCGCCGCGGAGCTCGTGACCGAGGTTGACGCGCTCGTGGAAGCCGGGCACGCGCAGATCATGCCCGTTGTTACGAGGCCGCACGTGGCCGCCATTCGATAGCGTCCGGCCGTAGTGGAAGCGACGCACGACGTGCTCGTCGTTGGCGCCGGCTGCGCAGGGATGCGCGCCGCCATCGAGGCATACGACGAGGGGGCCGACGTCGCGCTCCTCTCGAAGATCCATCCCGTCCGCAGCCATTCCGGCGCGGCGGAAGGCGGGATCAACGCGGCGCTCGGGAACGCGTCCGAGGACGACCCGGAGAAGCACGCGTTCGACACGGTCAAGGGATCGGACTACCTCGGCGACCAGGACGCGATCCAGGTGCTCTGCGACGAGGCGCCCGACGACGTCTACCAGCTCGAGAACTGGGGCGCGGTCTTCTCCCGCACCGACGACGGCCGGATCGCCCAGCGCCCGTTCGGCGCCGCGGGCGAGCCGCGCACCGCCTACGCGGCCGACATCACCGGCCATGTCCTCGTCCACGTCCTCTACGAGCAGGTGATGAAACGCGACATCCCGACCTACGAGGAGTACTTCGCCTGGAAGCTCGTCATCCACGACGACCGGTGCCAGGGCGTGATCGCCTGGGACCTGCTGAACGGCGGGCTGAAGACGATCGGGGCGAAGACCGTGATCCTCGCGACGGGCGGTGCGGGCCGGCTCTACACCGGCACGACGAACGCGTACGCGTGCACGGGCGACGCGATGTCGATGGCGCTCCGCGTCGGCGTCCCGCTCAAGGACATGGAGATGATGCAGTTCCACCCGACGACGCTTGCGCCGACCGGGATCCTGATCACGGAGGGGTGCCGCGGCGAGGGCGCGTACCTCTTGAACGCGGAGGGCGAGCGGTTCCTGAGCCGCTACGCCCCGAACGCGATGGAGCTCGCGAGCCGCGACGTCATCTCCCGGGCGGAGCAGACCGAGATCGACGAGGGACGGGGAATCGACGGCAACGTCCTGCTCGACCTTCGCCACCTCGGCGCGGAGCGGATCAACGAGCGGCTCCACGGCACACGGGAGCTGTCGCTCACGTACGCCGGCGTCGACCCGATCCACGAGCCGATCCCCGTCCGGCCGGGCGCCCACTACCACATGGGCGGCGTCGACACGGATCTCGACGGGCTGACCAACGTGACCGGGCTCTACGCGGCCGGCGAGTGCGCGTGTGTGTCCGTTCACGGCGCCAACCGTCTCGGCGGCAACGCGCTGATGGAGACGATCACGTTCGGCAAGCGGGCCGGGCGCGCCGCCGCCGAGTGGGCGCTGACGCACACGACCGTCTCGGTGCCGCCGTCGATCGAGGCCGACACGGAGCGGGAGCTGAAGGAGCTGCTGGCGCGCAGCGAGGGCGAGCGCCCGTGGGCGATCCGCGACGAGCTGGCGACGACGATGCACGAGAACTTCGGCGTGTTCCGGCGCGAAGAGCAGATGCTCGAGCAGGGCCGGATCGTCGAGGGCCTCCGCGAGCGCTACGAGCGCGTCGTCGTCGACGACAAGGGCGACATCTTCAACAACGACCTCACGCAGGCGCTCGAGCTCGGCTTCATGCTCGAGCTGGCGCAGTGCATGGTCGTCGCGGGGCTCGCGCGCAAGGAGAGCCGGGGCGCGCACGCCCGCCCGCACGACTACCCCGACCGGGACGACGAGAACTTCCTCCAGCACACCATGACCACGCTCGACGGACAAGGACAGGTTCAGCTCGACTGGAAACCGGTCACGATGACCAAGTGGCAGCCGCAGGAGAGGACCTACTAGAACGATGAGCGTCACCGACGACTTCGTCCGCAGCGAGTACGCGACGATGACGGTCGCGCTGAAGATCTGGCGTTTCGACGCCTCGACCGGCGAGCGCGAGCTCAAGGACTACGAGGTCGAGGCGCCCGAGTGGGCGTGCCTGCTCGACGTCCTCGACCTGATCAAGGACAAGGTGGACGGCTCGCTGGCCTACCGGAAGAGCTGCCGCATGATGATCTGCGGCTCGTGCGGGATGCGCATGGACGGCGCGGCGGTGCTCGCCTGCAAGGAGCGGATGAAGCCGATCGTCGATCGCGGCCATGTCCCGGTGATCTCGCCGATGGGGAACCTGCCGATCGTGAGGGACCTCGTGGTCGACATGGGGCCGTTCTGGAACAAGATCCGCGCGGTCAAGCCCTGGCTCGACGCCGGGTACGACGAGGTCGCCGAGAAGGAGCGCATCGTCTCGCAGCAGGCGATGAACGTGATCCACAAGGAGGCGCTCTGCATCATGTGCGGCTGCTGCGTCTCCGAGTGCAACTCGATGGAGTCCGACCCGGACTTCCTCGGGCCGGCGGCGCTCGCGAAGGGGTTCCGGTTCGTCGGCGACCCTCGCGACCAGGACGGCGTCCAGCGCCTGAACGAGTACAACGAGGAGCACGGGATCTGGGATTGCACGCGCTGCTACTTCTGCAACGAGCGCTGCCCCAAGGGGGTCGACCCACGCGACGCGATCGCCAAGCTCGGCGCCGAGTCGATCAAGCAGGGGATCGATCACGACATGGGCGCGAAGCACGCGAAGTGGTTCATCACGTCCGCGAAGACGACCGGCTGGCTGCGCGAGACCGAGCTCGTGCCCAAGACGCAAGGGGTCGTCGCGGCGATCAAGCAGACGAAGTTCGCCATCAAGCTCTTCCGGCACGGCAAGGTGCCGCTTCCGTTCCCGCCGCATGTCGCCGAAGGGGTCGAGGAGGCCCGCGGCCTCTACGACCTCGTCATCAACGAGGGGCGCCGCGGAGCGCTCGGGATCGTGCAGGCGGAGCGGGCGCTCGCGAAGATCTCCGAGGAGCATCCCGAGGGGACCCCGGCGTGGGGGACCCGTTCGAACGGAGACTCGGCGTGAAGGTCGCGTACTACAAGGGCTGCCTGGCGGCGCTGTCGGCGAAGGAGCTCGACACGTCGACGAAGGCGCTCGCGCCGCGGGTCGGGATCGAGCTGGAGGAGCTCGAGTCGGTCACGTGCTGCGGCGCCGGCGACATCCACGAAGCCGAGCCGGACTACTACCTCCACCTGAACGCGCGGATCCTCGCCTACGGCGAGGCGACCGGCGCCGAGACGCTGATGACGGTCTGCAACGTCTGCACGCTCAACCTGCGCCAGGCGAACGTCAGCCTGCAGAAGGACGACGACCTCCGCGAGCGCGTCAACCGCAATCTCGAGGCGGTCGGCGTGCCGCCGTACTCCGGCGGCATCGAGGTCAAGCACCTGCTCTGGATGATCGCGGAGGGCGAGGGCTTCGAGCGGCTGCAGGAGTCGGCGCACAAGGGGCTGAAGGGCCTGAAGATCGCGCCGTTCTACGGCTGTCAGATCCTGCGGCCGTCCAAGATCCTCGGCTTCGAGGATCCCGACCGGCCCTGGTCGCTCGAGGCGATCATCCAGGCCTGCGGCGGTGAGGCGGTCGACTACCCGGCGAAGATCAAGTGCTGCGGCTTCCCGATCATCCAGGCGCGCGAGGAGACGGCGCTCGGCGAGCTGATCCAGCCGATCGAGCAGGCGATGGAGGCGGGGGCCGACGCGATGGTCACGCCCTGCCCGCTGTGCCACCTCTCGCTCGACGCCTGGCAGCAAAAGCTCGAGGCGTCCACGGGCCGGAGCTTCCAGATGCCGATTCTCCACCTCTCGCAGCTGATCGGGGTCGCGGCGGGCCTGGAGGAGTCGGAGCTGAAGTTCAAGCGTCACGTCGTCCCGGTGACGCCGGTGCTCGAGAAGCTCGAGGCCTGATCCCGTACGCCCTCGCCGGGCTCGCCGCCGCGGGTGCCGCGGCAGCGGGGTGGGGCTGGTTCGAGGCGGGGTGGGTCCGGCTCGAGACGGTTCCGGTGCCACTCCGCCGGCTTCCGCGGGAGCTGGACGGCATGCGGATCGCGCATCTGTCGGACTTCCACTTCGGGGTGCCCTCGCGGGGGAGCCGGGCCGTCGAGCGAGCGGTTCGGTGGGTGGAAGAGCGGCAGCCGGATCTGGTGGTGATCACGGGCGATCTGCTGTCGCGGCCGGGCGGCGAGCGCCGGCTGCGAGCGCTGGTCGAGCGGCTGCCGGGCGCCTACGCCGTGCTCGGGAACCACGACTACGCGGCGTCGAAGGATCCGTTCTCGCGTCCGGTGGAGCTCGACGACCTGGCGCCGGCGCGGCTGCTCGCAGATGAGGCGGAGACGGTAGAGGTACGGGGTCGGCGCGTGCAGGTGGTCGGGGTGGACCCGCGGTCGTACCGGCGCGGGACGGCCCGGCCGGAGCGGTTCGCGGACGAGTCCGCGGACCTGCGCATCCTGCTCTGCCACTTTCCGCAGGTGATCGACCGGCTCGAGCCCGGCGTCTTCGACCTCGTTCTTTCGGGCCACCTCCACGCGGGGCAGATCACGGTGCCGTACCCCGGTGGGCGGTTGCGGCTGGCGCATCTGCGGTGGACCTACGTAGAAGGGCTCTACGAGCGGCCCGGCGGCGTCCTGCACCTGTCGGCCGGGCTCGGGACGACCTTCGTGCCCTTCCGGTTCTTCGCGCGGCCGGCGGCCTACGAGCTGGTCCTACAATCCATGGAGTGACGACTCGCCTCCGGGGTCTGACCGGCGCGACCCTGCCGAGCGCGCCGACGGTCTGCCACGACTGCGTGTTCTGGCAGGCGCGGCCTGGGCGTTCGACCTCGAAGCGGCGGTGGATCGAGCGGGCTGAGGACGACTGGGGCGCGTGGGGGACGCTCTACGTCGACGATGACGGAAGGGTGCTGGGGTCGATGCAGTACGGGCCGTCGGAGCTCTTTCCACGGGCGGAGACCCTGCCGGCCGGGCCGCCGGACGAGGACGCCGTGCTGATCACGTGCGCGTACCTCGTCGAGGGCTCGGCCCAATGGGTCATGCAGTCGCTCTTCCTGGCGGCGATCGCAGACGTGCGCGAGCGTGGGGGCAAGGCGATCGAGGCGTTCGGGTACCGGTACGTCGAGGGGGAGTCGACGGAGCAGCGGTTCCTCGTGCACCGGACCGTGTTCCCGAGCGACTTCCTCGCGGACTTCGGGTTCCGCGTCGTGCGGCGGCTCGGTCGCGTCGAGCTCGCGCGACTGGAGCTCGGCGGGCTGCTGCCGGTGGAGGAGAAGCGCCCCGCGAAGGTGCTCCGGCGCGTCCGGGAGCTCCTCGAGCCCGAACCGCACCCGGTCCCGCGCCGCCCCTAGGACGCGCCCCGCCGGGCCAGGTCACCGGGACACGGCTTCTCGGGCCGCGTCTTGTGGGTGGAGCGCTACGCGGAAACGGGCTCGCGGGCCAGGATCAGCTCCGCGACCTGGACCGCGTTGAGGGCTGCGCCCTTGCGGAGGTTGTCGTTCACCGCCCAGAGCGCCAGCTCGCTCGCGCCCGCGCCTTGCCGGACACGGCCGACCAGTACCTCGTCCCGGCCCGCCGCCGAGCCCGGCGTGGGGAGGTCGTGGAGGGCGACGTGCGGTGCTGCTCCGAGGATCCCGCGCGCCTGATCCGGCGTCAGCGCCTCGTCCGTCTCGACCCAGATCGCCTGCGCATGCCCGACCAGCACCGGCGTGCGGACGCACGTCGCCTGGAGCTCGAGGTCCGGCAGACCCAGGATCTTCCGCGTCTCCTCCCGCAGCTTGTACTCCTCGTCGAACTCGTCGCCGACCATGGGCCAGTCCATCGCGAGGTCGGCGCGCATCGGCTCGACCGCGCGGAGCCGCTCGACGCCTGCGTCGCCGGCGCCCGACATCGACTGGTACGTGGCCAGCCGCACGCGCCGCAGCCCCACCGCATCGTGGAGGGGCTTCAGCACGCACGAGAGCTGGATCGCCGAGCAGTTCGGATTCGCGACGATCGGCCCGCCGTCGAGCGCCTCGTCGTTCACGCCGGCCACGACCAGCGGGACCCCGTCGGTCAGCCGGAACGCATCGGACTTGTCCACACACCGTGCGCCGGACTCGGCGGTCGGCGGCACGAGCTCGCTGCTGGGGCCGGTCCCGACGGAGAAGAAGCAGAGGTCGAGCCCTGCCCCGGCCAGCGCCTCGGGCGTCGCTTCCTCCACCCTGAGGACGCCGTGGGCGTACCGGACCTCCGACCCCGCCGACCGGGCGGAGGCGAATGCGAGCACGTCGCCGAACCCACGCTCGGCGAGCAGCTCGAGGGTGACGGTGCCGACGACGCCCGTCGCGCCGACGACGCCGACGCGCGCGTCAGTCGTGGGCACGCGCGGCCTCCTCGGCGTCGAGCTCGAACGCGACGTGGAGCGCCCGCACGGCGTCCTCGACCCGGTCGAGGTCGACGAAGCAGGCGATCATGATCGGCGAGGTACACACGATCTCGGGCTCGATCCCGAGTTCCCCGAGCGTGGAGAACGTCCTGCCGGCGACGCCCGGGTGCGACCGCATCCCGGCTCCGACGACGCTGACCCGCCCGAGATCGTCGCGCGACGACCAGGAGACGCCCAGCCGATCCAGGGCTCCGGCGATGTCAGGGCCCTCGGAGCTCGGTCCCGAGAACACGACCTCCGGCCCGGTCTGGAGGATCGTGTCGACGCTCACGCCGGCGTCCGACAGCGTCTCGAAGAGCCGCGCGGGGGGCACGCCCTCGACCCGGTACACCGTCTCCTCGAGCGTGTGTGTGACGCCGGAGATGATCGCCTTCTCGAGCATCCGTTCGTCCTCCTCCCGGATCCAGGTGCCTGCCGCGGCGCTGAAGCTCGAGCGCACGTGCAGCTTGACACCGTGGTTGCGCGCGAACTCGACCGACCGTAGCTGAAGCACCTTCGCGCCGGACGCCGCCATCTCCAGCATCTCCTCGTAGCTGACCGCGTGCAGCTTCCGCGCGCCCGGGACGACGCGCGGATCCGCGGTGAAGACGCCTTCGACGTCCGTGTACATCTCGCACGCGTCGGCGCCCAGAGCCGCCGCCAGCGCGACGGCCGTCAGGTTCGACCCGCCGCGGCCGAGCGTGGTCACGTCGAAGGCCGTCGAGACCCCCTGAAACCCGGCGACCAGCACGATCCGGTCCTCGTCCAGCGCCTCGTGGATCCTGCGCGCCCGGACGTCGACGATCTTGGCGCGGCCGTGCGTCGTGTCGGTGACGATGCCCGCCTGCGACCCGGTCAACGAGATCGCCTCGTGCCCGAGGTCGTGGATCGCCATCGCGCACAGCGCGCACGAGACGCGCTCGCCGACCGAGATCAGCATGTCGACCTCGCGCGGCGCGGGCGCGGACGACACCTCGTGCGCCAGGCGCAGCAGCACGTCCGTCGTGTCGCCCATCGCCGAGAGGACGGCCACCACCCGGTTGCCCGCCTCCCGCGCGGCGACCAGGCGCCGCGCGACCGCCTTGATCCGCTCGGTGTCCGCGACGGACGTGCCGCCGAACTTCATGACGACGGTGCCCGAGCGGCCGGGAGCCTCGCCGGCGACCTCCGGCAGGCCCTCGTACTGCGTCGTCGTCACGGACAGGAGGCTAGACCTCCCGCCGGCCCGAAAGCGCGCGCCCGAGCGTCACCTCGTCGGCGTACTCCAGGTCGCCGCCCACCGGCAGCCCGCTTGCGAGGCGCGTCACGCGCACCCGCCCGCGCAGCCGGTCCGCGATGAACGATGCCGTTGCCTCCCCGGTCGTGTTCGGGTTGGTGGCGAGGACGACCTCGCCGACGCCGTCCGCCTCGACCCGCCGGAAGAGCTCCTCGATGCGGAGATCCTCCGGATCGACCCCGTCGAGCGGGGACAGCGCGCCGCCGAGCACGTGGTAGAGCCCGCGGTACTCGTGCGTCCGCTCGAGCGACATGACGTCGGCCGGCTGCTCGACCACGCAGATGACGGCCCGGTCGCGGCGCGCGTCCCGGCAGATCTCGCACGTCTCGTCCTCGGTCCAGTTGCCGCACTCGGTGCAGAACCGCACTCGCTCCTTCGCCTCCTGGAGCGCGACCGCGAGCCCGAGCGCCTCGTCCGTCGGCGTCCGGAGGAGGTGGAAGGCGAGGCGGTGAGCCGTCCGCGTTCCGACGCCGGGCAGGCGCGTCAGCTGCGCGACGAGATTCTCGATCGCCGGGCTCAGCACGCGGCCATTGTGCCTGTCCGCATCGGACCCGACAGGTGTCGCAGAGCCGTTTACGACCGGCGCGGCAGGGTAGGGTCCCCGCAAAGGCCCGACGAGCCGCCCGTCATGGCCAGCCGCAAGGAAGACACCCCCCGCAGAACCGAGACCGCAGCGCGCTCGCTGGTCTTCGTGCCCTGCCCGGTCTGCGGGCGAGGCGTCCGGCTCTCCGACGACCATCGCGCTCCTGACGAGCCCGACGCGTACGAGTGCCCGGCCTGCTGCGCCCGCTTCTACGTGGCTGCCGACTCGAACTAGCGCTAGGCGGTGGCGCTCAGCAGCGCCGGCGCCGAGCCGTTCGCGTTCCGCGCGTCGAGCAGGCCGTGGACCTGCGCCCATCGGCTCGCCTCGGTGCGGTTGGCGACGTCCAGCTTCCGATAGATGTTCGACAGGTGGAACTTGACCGTCTGCTCGGTGACCCAGAGCATCCGTGCGAGCTGGGCGTTCGAGTGCCCCTCCGCCACCAGCCGCAGGATCTCGAGCTCGCGCCGGGTCAGCCCCGGCTCGTCGGCCGCTTCCGCCACCGGCTCCGCCGGCGCGGGCGTCAGGTTGCGCCGCCCCGCCAGGTAGACCGAGTGCGAGAACGCCTGCCGAACCGCGGAGGCCAGATCCTCGGGATGCGCCGTCTTGACGACGTACGCCGATGCGCCGGCCACGAGCGCCGCGTCGATGATCTGCGAGTCCTGATGCATCGACAGGACGATCGGGCGCACGGACGGCACCGCCGCGCGCGAGCGCTCGATCAGCGCCAGCCCGCTGAGCTCGCCGTTCACGCCCTCGAGCTCCGTGATCAGCAGGTCCGGGCGGTGCTCCTCGACCATCGAGAGCGCCTCGGAAGTGGAGGTCGTCTTGCCGACGACGCGGATCGCGATGCGGCGGAGGACCTGCTCGACCGCGTCGAGCCACATCGGATGGGAGTCGCAGATGACTCCGACCTGTTCAGAAGAAGAATCGTTCACCGAAAGGGCCGCCTTTCGTTGTGTGGAAAAACCCGTCCGGAAGGTGATAACGCACTTCGAGTAGTTTGGGAAGGGTTTGAACCTAGCGATTGGTCTAGTTTTCGGAGATACAGGGAGGATTTTCAGCTTTGCGGGCGTGGTTTTATCCCCCTCAGTGTGGAAAAACCCTGTTGAAAACCTGTGAATCGACCGTGGAAAGCGGTGGACATCGCCGAGGGGCTAGCTGCAGGGTCAGTCGGGAACCCTGTTCGCCGACTCGACTTTCGTCTTATGGGCCAGTGAGGCCCGGCGGGTTACGGTAGACGCCGCGCTGCGGGCTGGCCGCGGCCCGCGACGCGAGGGGCGAGCCCACGCTCTGCTCCTGGGTAAGCGGGCGCCCCGGAGACCAAGCGGGGAGGCCCGCTTACCCGCATACCCCTTTCGAGGGATGCCCGCGACGGCCGCCGCGGTTCACGATGCGGGCGAACGGCCTCTGGTTGGTCGAGAGGCTCGTTCTCAGTCCGCGCCGAGGCGCAGGAGCGTCACCGAGGTGGCGACCAGGCCGGCGGCAGTGGCGCCGAGGAAGGCGACGGCGATCCGGAACAGCGGCTCGCCCGGCACCACGGCGTAGAGGCCGACGAAGAGCACGGCCGCCGAGCTCCACGCGATCGCGGCCCGTCCGGCGGCGCCCAGCGCGAGGAGCGCCTGCGAGAAGGTCGCCGCGCCGAGGTAGAACGCAACGCCCGCAGCGAGCAGGACGAGCTCGAGCCGGCCGGCGGTGAACTCGTCGCCGTAGAGGATCTGCATGCCCTCGGGGCCTGCGACCGCCGCGCCGGCCACGATCACCAGGCCGCCCGCGAGCAGCAGCAGGACCGTGTGGCGGACGGCCCGCCGGAACCGGATCGCGCCGTCGACCGCCTGCAGCCGCGTGAGGTTGGGCAGCAGCGACGCCGCGAGTCCCTGGAAGAGGTACACGGGCACGCGGATCAGCATGGTTGCGGCGAAAACGACCCCTGCGGCCTTGCTGGCACCGGCACCGCCGCCGAGCATCACGAGCAGCGGGCCGCCGTTCACGAGCACCTGGTCGGCGCCGGCCACGACACCCGCAGGCAGCGCGAACCCCACGGCGGAGCCGAGCCGGAAGGAGGAGTGCTCCTCGCCGGCCAGCGCGGCGCGCAGCCGGCGTCGGCCGACGGCCAGCGGCACCACGAGCCCGCCGAGCCCGGCGGCCGCGATCGCCGCGGCGGCGAGATCCTGCGAGGCGAAGATCACGAGCGGAGCGGCGACGAGCAGCCGGACGACCGAGTCGGCGATCAGCCCGAGCGAGTACCCCGGGAACCAGCGCGTCCCGGCCAGGAGCCCGCGCGTGACGTAGGCGCCGCCGTAGAAGACGATGCCGGTGAGCAGCATCGCCGTCATGGCGTCGTTCCCGAGGAACAGCCGGTCGGTGACGAAGGACCACGCGAGCGCGAGCCCGAGCGCCAGCGTCAGGAGCAGGCCGGCGGCGAGCCGGCCGACGGCCTTCACGACCGTGCGCGCCTCTTCCCCGCGCGCGAGGCGGTTGGCGCTCTCGCGCGACGTCGTCTGCTCGAGCGGCCGGAAGAGCACGATCACCGTCAGGAACAGCGCCGCCCACAGCACCGCGATCTGGCCGTATGCCTCCGGCCCGAGCCTGCGCGCCGCCAGGACGTGGAACGCGTAGATCAGGAGGCCGGCGCCGAGCGTGGCGGCGGAGACGAGCCCCGCGCCTGCCAGCGCCTGCCGCCGCGCCCTGGGCGCGGGCGCGCGGACGACTGCAGCTTCCGCTGAAACGGCCACGAGGTCATCTTGGGCGTCTCAGCGCGCCGAGTGAATCCCCGAGACGGTCAGCGTGCGGCCAGGTTTCACCGTTTCGATGCAGATCGCCCTCCCCGTTCGGCTAGTCACCCGACCCCCGGAGAGTCTTTGTTTTCTGGCCTTTAAAGGCACTTTCGGCCTTGCAAAGGTCTCTACAGGACGGCTCGAGGGGAGCCGCCTGGAGATAGGGAGAGACGCAGGGGGAGCTGGGAAGAGATGGGCTCGTTTGCAGCGGCCGCGGGCGCGGCCCCAGAAGCACTACGAGACGAGGTCGCCGCCGGGTACGGCGCGCCTCGGATCACTCGTGCCGTGCCCAACCTCTTCGTGGTGCCGGCGTACAACGAGGAGGCGAACCTGCCTCGGCTGTTCGCGGACCTCGAGAGCCGGCCGTCGCTCTTCCCTCCGGGCAGCCGTCTCCTCATCGTGGACGACGGATCGCAGGACAGCACCGCTGCGATCGTCGACGAGTACTCGGGCCCACTCCCTGCCGAGGTCATTCGCCTCGGGCGCAACCAGGGTCCGGGCGCGGCGTTCCGCGCCGGCTTCGCCGCCGCACTGGAGCAGTGCGACGGCGAGGCCCTGGTCGTCACCCTCGAGGCGGACACCACGAGCGACCTCGACGCGCTGCCGGAGATGATCCGGCGCGCCTACACCGGCGCCGAGCTCGTGCTCGCGTCGTGGGTGATGGTGAACGTGAGCCGCTACCGCCGGATCCTGAGCGAGGGCGCGGCGAAGATCATCAACAGGATTCTCGGAGTCGAGGCGAAGACCGTCTCCTCCTTCTACCGCGTCTACCGGGCGTCGACGTTGCGGGCCGCCGCCGCGCGCTACGGGGATGCGCTCATCCGCGAGCCGGGGTTCGCCTGCAAGGCGGAGCTCCTCTCCAAGCTCGCCTCGATGTCCGTGCGGATCGAGGAGGTCGACGTCGGACTCGACACCTCGAAGCGGATCGGGGACAGCAAGATGCCCGTCTTCCGCACGATCTTCCACTACTGGCGCCTGATGGCGCGCCAGCGCTTGGCCCGCGACCCGATCGCCGCATGACCCGGCCGACAGTCGGGATCGTCGGAGGCGGAATCCTCGGGATGACCGCGGCCCTCCGTCTCGCCGAGGCGGGCGTGCAGGTCGCCGTCTACGAGCGCGCGCCGGACCTCGGCGGCCTCGTCGGCTCCTTCGACTTCGAGGGCCGGCCGGTCGACCGCTTCTACCACGTGAACCTGCCCACGGACGACCGCGTCCTCGGCCTCGCCGAGGAGCTCGGCCTGCGGGACAAGTTCCGCTTCCGGCCGACGAAGGTGGGCTTCTACGGCGACGGGCGGCTCTTCTCGATGACCTCGCCGAAGGAGTTCCTCACCTTCCCGCTCCTGAAGCCGTTCGAGCGGATGCGGCTCGCGGCGTTCGTGGCGCGCTGCCAGACGATCAAGGGCCACGGCGAGCTCGACCGGACGCCGCTCGTCGAGTGGCTGACGAGGCTCTGCGGCCGCGGCGTCGTCGAGAAGCTCTGGAAG
>DATBMH010000110.1:0-85666 GCA_036554945.1 Gaiellaceae bacterium
CGCCGCGGCCGCGCTCGCCGTGGCCCCGGACGCGCTCGGCCGGCGGCTCGGAGGGTGGCCCGTCGCTCTCGTCACGGCCGACCTCGAATCTCGCGTCATGGTCGTGGAGCGGGACGGCCGCGTGGCCCGCGCGATCCCGACGCTGCCGGATCCGCGCAGCATCGAGCTCGTCGGCCGCACGGCGGTCGTGGCGCACACGGCCCGCGGCGCGCTGACGCTCATCGACACGCACACGCTGCGGATCCGACGGGTCCTCCGCGGACTCGAGGAGCCGAGGTACACCGCCGGCAGCCCCGGCGGCCGCCATGCGTTCGTCACGGACTCCGGGCTCGGGGCGCTCGTCGTCGTCGACGCCATGCGCGGCCGGGTCGTCGCACGCCTCGCGCTCGGCGGCCCGGCCAGGCATGTGACCGTCGATCCGTCAGGCCGCATCCTCTGGGCCGCGCTCGGCACGAAGGCGGACCGGATCGCCGTCGTGGACGTGCACAACCCGGAGCGCCCGCGCCTGCTGGGCCGGATCCGCCCGTTCTTCCTCGCCCACGACGTGGGCTTCGCACCCGGCGGCCGCGAGGTCTGGGTCACGTCAGCCGACCGGCGGGAGGTGGCCGTGTTCGATCGCCGGACGGGACGAGCGGTCATGCGACTCGCCGGCGCCGCGCCGCCCCAGCACGTCACCTTCGCCGGCGGTCGCGCCTTCGTGACGAGCGGCGACGACGGCAGCCTGCGCATCCACGCCGCGGCCTCGGGCCGGATCCTCGCGGAGCGGACGGTTCCGGGAGGCTCCTACAACGTGCAGGAGGGCGTCGGCCTCATCGTCACCCCGTCGCTGAGTCGCGGCACCCTCTGCATCCTCGATCAGACGGGCCGTCTGCTCGCCCGATCCCGCGTCGCCCGCTCCTCGCACGACGCGTGCTTCGTCATGGCCGCGTAGAGAGACGAGAGCGCCGGCAAGCCGGCACTCTCGTCTGTGGCTCCGGTCCGGAGCGCTAGCGGGTGACGCGCACGAAGCGGCTCGTCGTGCGCAGGTAGCCCGGCGTCGCCGGGACGAGGATCCGGACGCGCTGCGTCCCGCGCGGAAGGCGCGCCGTGAACCGAGCGCTCAGGTTCCGGTTCCGAAGCTGGATCCGCTTGACGGTCGCCCAGCGGTCGCCGCGCAGGCGGCGCTGGAACAGGACGATGCGGGAGACGTGCTCCGGCTGCGCCATCATCGTCACGCGGAAGCGGCCACTGCGCGCGTTGATCACGCGCAGCCCGACCTTCGGCCGGACATGGGCGTAGGGCTCCTGGGCACTGGCCTGGCTGCCCCAGCGGGCCGTGTAGCCGGTGCGGATCGTGGGGCGGTGGCTCCACCGGAACGAGCCGGTGGAATCGGTCCTCAGGGAGACGATGCGGGTCTCGCCGCGGTACGGCGTGACCGTCAGGTCCACCGGCTGGCCGGCCTGACCGCTCGAGAGCTCGCCGGAGATCCGGACGAGCTCGGCGTAGCGCACGGTCGTCGTCGTGCCCTGCGGACCCGAGCCGACGCGCGAGATCGCGAGATTGAGCGTCGGCGCCTGCGCGACGGCGGGAGCGACAGCCGCGAGGCTCAACGCTGCGACGCCGGCGAGTACGAGCTTTCTCATGGTGTTCCTCCAGGTCGGACAATGGATCGGAATGCGATGGGTATTGCCGACCGTGGAGCGATCTATGCCTCGAAAACGAGATTTTGCAGATCGTTTACGAGTGCCGAACCGCACGTGTCGATCCCCCCGCACGAGGGATTGGCGGTCCGGCGGCTCGCCCCGATGTGAGGCGCGTAGGCCCCGACGGAAGGAGAGGGACCGAGACAGCTCTGCGGCCGCTGAGCTCCCGTTCAGATCATGGCCGCCAAACTCAGAGTCGTCTCAGGCGCCCTCGTGGCAGCCGCAGCACTCCTCGTAGCCGCCGCACCGACGACGGCTGCAGCACCGCTCGCAACCCCCGCACCGCTCGCACCGGGCGCAGGCGCCAGCGCGCAGGCGCTCCCGGCGTTCGCCTGGACCGCGGTCACGGGCGCCGCCCGCTACGAGTTCCAGTTCTCCGCCGACGTCGGGTTCAACTCGCCCGTCCTCGGGCGTGGGGAGGACCAGTTCTTCACTCGCAACACCCGGGCGACCCTCAAGAAGACGATCCCGAACGGGACCTACTACTGGCGTGTCCGCGCGGCGGCCGCGAACGGCTCCGTTTCCCCGTGGTCGGCGCCTCGGCAGCTGCGCAAGGGCTGGACTCTGGCGCCCGCCTTGCAGGCGCCGGCCCACGGGGCGGTTGTGTCCCACCCGTCGAGCCCGCTCGTCCTGCGCTGGTCGGCCGTCCCGCACGCGGCCACGTACCTCGTGACGATCGCGAGCGACCCGGCGCTCGGCTCCGCCGTCGGCGGCCAGCAGAACATCGAGACGTCCGGCACCACCTACGCGCCGCGCCAGCTGCTCCTTCCGCCGGGCACCTACTACTGGGGCGTCACGCCGATGGACGCCCAGGACCACCGCGGCGTCCCGTCGCCCGTCCAGTCGTTCACGTGGACGTGGCCGACCGCGACCTCTCCCGGCGTCTCCGACCTGATGACGGAGACCGAGGTCTTCGACCCGCTCTTCTCGTGGGCGCCGGTCCCCGGCGCCGCGAAGTACGAGCTCGAGGTCAACCCGACCGCCGACTTCTCGCCGGGCTCGAAGGTGTGCTGCACCGGCACGATCATCGGCTCGTCCCACGCGCCGACCTCGATGCTCCGCGACAACACGTACTACTGGCGCGTCCGCGCGCTGGACGCCTTCGGCAACGCCGGCCAGTGGAACCTCGGCTCGCCGTTCACGAAGACGTTCGACAAGGTCCCGCCGGTCACCGCGCCGAGCGTGAAGAACCTCCGGATGCGCGACAACCTGGCCGATCCGGGCAGCGACCTCGATGCGATCACGCCCGGCTACCAGACCCGCGTCCCGATCCTGACGTGGTCGGCCGTGCCCGGCGCCTCGAGCTACGAGGTCGACGTCTTCCCGTTCGAGGGCGGCATGTGCGACTGGTCGGACAACGACGGCTTCGACAACTGGCGCATCAAGACTGCGTCGACGTCCTGGACGATGCTGGGGGCCGGCTTCGGCGGCGTGAAGCCGTATCCCGACGCGCGGCAGGTCTCGACCGACGGGATCCGCGAGCCCGTGGCCGGCAAGTCGTACTGCGCCCGGGTCCGCGCCCGCGCCGACCGCGACTCGGGTCTCCAGGAGGTCTACGGCGACTACACGTACCTCACGGACGTGACCGGGACGTCGTTCACGTGGCTCGGCCCGCCGACCGGCGCTCCGTGCACGCCCTCGTGCACCCACGGCACGCTCGGAAGCGACGACTACGTCCTTCCGGCCACCGGGGTCTCCACGACGCGCATGCCGCTCTTCACGTGGAACCCGCTGCCGCGCGTCCCGAAGAAGACCCTGCTGAACCTCAACGGCGCCGCCGCGCTCACGCTGACCGGCCTGGATGAGGGAGCGAGCGACTGGACCGTCACGGTCGAGGACTTCGCGGGCGACTCCGCCCTCGACGTCCTGACGCTGGACGACCCGGCCGCAGCTCCCGTGGACGATCCGTCGTGGACCTTCGCGGACGGCGCGATCAGCCTGCTCGCCGCGACGATCGACGCGGAGTCCGACACCGACGTCCCGTTCGACGCGCAGGCGACCGTCGACGGCGTCGGCCTCGCGCCGGTGACGGACGTCGCGTTCGTCCCCGGCCGCCGCTCGTACTTCGTGATCGTGGCCAAGGACCCGTCGTTCAGCAACATCGTCGACTACGCGTTCACGCAGCTGCCGGCGTACGCACCACGGACCTCGGTTGCGCCGACGACGTACTCCGACGAGGACACGCTCTACTACTGGGTCGTCCTGCCGGCGTCCGGCGACAACGGCGACAACGCGGCCGGCAACCCGCTGCAGGCGGCGCCGGACAACTTCCAGAAGCTCTCGACGCCGCCGTCGCAGCTCTCGCCGTCGGCCGGCGCCGACGTGATGGGGCAGCCCACCTTCCAGTGGTCGTCGGCGGAGGGTGCGCGCCGCTACCGGCTCCAGGTCTCGAACGACCCGAGCTTCGGCACCGTGCTCGACGACGTCCAGACCGCGTCCACGGCGTACACGAGCACCACCTCGTACCCGGCCGACACGACGCTCTACTGGCGCGTCCGTGCCGACGACGAGAACCTCGTCGGCCTCCGCTGGTCGTCCGTCGGGACCTTCCAGCGGCGCCTCGCCGTCCCGGTTCCGAAGTTCGACTCGCCGGCGGGCGACATGTACCCGCTGATCTCCTGGACGCCGATCCAGGGTGCGGTCTCGTACCGCATCGCGATCGACGAGCCGGACGGCGACCACAACGAGTACGAGGACTTCCGCTCGGCCGCCGCGACCTTCGGGAAGATGACCGGCACCGGCGTCGCGGGCGTCCGCGTCCGGGCGAACTTCCCCACGAAGACCGGCCAGACGACGCCGGGCCCGTGGTCGTCGACCGCGAGCTTCACCCGCACGATGGGCGAGCCGACCGGCGCCTCCACGGACGCGTCCCCGAATCACCTGCTCTTCAACTGGGACGCGAAGCCGGGCACGAAGCACTACCGCGTGCTCGTCGCGAACCGCGAGGACTTCGCCACCACCGTCGAGGACGTGAAGACGGACAACACGTCGTACGCGCCGGCCCTCACCTCTGCCGCCTACACGCAGGGCGGGACGTACTGGTGGAAGGTGGCGGCCTACGACGAGGACGGCAACGTCGGCGACTTCAGCCGGTCCCACTCGTTCACCCTCAAGAAGATGGTGGCGAACCGGCCCGGCGGCGTGGGCGTCTCCCAGCGGCTCCGGATCACGGCCAAGGGCAAGCTGCGCGCAAAGCGCATGAGCCGGGTGGTCGTCACGATCAAGGCCGGCGGGAAGATCGTCCGCGGTGCGAAGGTGCGCGGCCTCGCCTCCGGCCTCAAGCCTCGCTGGCGCGCGACCAACAAGCGCGGGCAGGTCGTGTTCCGCTTCAAGCCGAAGCGGAAGGGCGTCGTGTACTTCCAGGCGACGAAGAAGGGCTACCTGGTCGGCACGCTGCGCGTCCGGATCCGCGCGCGCTAGACGAACACGTCGGCGCCGCAGCCGAAGACCAGCGCGTCCAGGACGTCGCCGCGCTCGACCCCCCGCAGCGACGGGTGATCGAGGTCGACGACGGCGTCCGGCCATGCCTCGAGCCCGAGTGACGCAGCGCCCTCGTCCGCGCCGAAGCAGAGCAGCGTCCCGGCGTCGCAGACCTCACGCGTGAGGGTCCGGCGCCGGGCGGTCGTCTCGAGCTCGCGCAGCTCCTCCAGCGGGTCGATGCGCACGTTCGAGTCGGAGCCCACGCAGACGCCGATCCCGCGCTCGCGGAGCCGCTCGAGGGGGACGAAGCCGTCGCCGAGGTTCGCCTCGGTCGTGGGGCAGACGCAGACCCGGGCGTGCTGCTCCGCCAGGAGGTCGAGCTCTGCGTCGTCGGCGTGCGTGGCGTGGACGACGGTCGTCCGGGGACCGAGGCAGCCGGTGCGGGCGAGGAGCTCGATCGGACGGACGCCGTGCTCCGCGAGGCACTCCTCGACCTCGCGCGGCTGCTCGTCGGCGTGGACGTGCAGCGGCAGGCCTTCGCGGGCCGCGTAGGCGCCGATCTCCTCGAGCCAGTCCGGCGGGCACGCGCGCACGGAGTGGGGGGCACAGCCGACGCGGACGCCGGCCTCGCGCAGCTCCTCGACCTGGCGGAGGTACTCGCTGACCGACTCCTGACGGAAGCGCTCGCTGCCGCCTCGCGCGTAGGCGCTCAGCAGGAGCACGATCTCGATCCCGGCGTCCGCGGCCGCCCCGACCGCCGCGTGCGCCTCGGGCAGACCCAGGTAGTGGAACTCGCCCACCGCCGTGTACCCGGCCGCCCGCAGCTCGCGGTACGTCGCCGCGTACTCGCTCCTGACCGTCTCGGGCGTCTGCCGCTCGGCCTCCTCGATCATGACGTCGCGCCACGCCCAGAAGTCGCCGCCCGTCCGCCGGCCGCGGAGCGCCCGCTGGAATGCGTGGCAGTGCGCATTGACGAATCCCGGGAGGGCGAGCGTCTCGGCCACGGCCACCAACTATCCTTGCTGAGGATGGCCGAACGCGTCGTCCAGCCCCGCTTGGCGCAGATTCCGAACGCTCTGACGATCGCGCGGTTCGCGGCCATCCCGGTCTTCGTCGTGCTGCTCTTCAACGCGGACGGCGGGCACAGCTGGCCGGCAGCGATCCTGTTCGCGGCTGCCGCGGCGACCGACCAGCTGGACGGGTGGCTGGCCAGGCGCTGGCACGTGGAGTCCCGGTTCGGCACCGTCGCAGACCCGTTGGCCGACCGGCTGATGATCGACACGGCCGTGATCGGGCTGTTCCTGTACGAACGGCTCCCGTGGCCGGCGCTCGTGCTGATCCTCGCCCGTGATGCCGTGCTCATCGGCGGGTACAAGCTGATCGTGCCTCGTGGCTACGAGCTTTCGGTGAGCTTCCTCGGGAAGGTCGCGACGTGGGTCCTGTACGCGTCGCTCGCGCTGATGCTGGCGACTGCCGAGGGAACGGACTTCCCGCTCGTGCTGTTCTGGATCGGGCTGGCGCTGTCCCTCGTCGCCGGCGCCGCGTACGTGGTCGGCGCGGTCAGGAGCCGGTCGTGAAGGCCGTCGTCATGGCCGGTGGGGAGGGGACGCGGCTCCGCCCGCTCACCTCGAACCAGCCGAAGCCGATGGTGCCGATCGTCGGCAAGCCGTGCATCGAGCACATCCTCGAGCTCCTCAAGGCACACGAGCTTGAGGACGTGATCGTGACGCTCGCATTCATGCCACAGGCGATCCGGAGCTACTTCGGGAACGGCGAGAACCTGGGGATGAACGTCGAGTACTCCGTGGAGGAGTCGCCGCTCGGCACGGCGGGCTCGGTGGGCCTCGCGAGCGAGCGGCTGGACGAGACGTTCCTCGTCATCTCGGGCGACGCGCTCTGCGACTTCGACCTCTCCAAGCTCGTCGACTTCCACAAGGAGAGGGGCTCCGCCGTCACGATCGCGCTGAAGTCCGTCGAGAACCCGCTCGAGTTCGGGATCGTCGTCACGGACAGCGACGGACGCGTCGAGCGCTTCCTCGAGAAGCCCTCGTGGAGCCAAGTCTTCTCGGACACGATCAACACGGGCGTGTACGTGATCGAGCCCGAGGTCCTGAGCCACGTGCCGACCGACCGGCCCTACGACTTCTCCAAGGAGCTCTTCCCGCTCATGCTCGAGATGGGGCGTCCGGTCTACGGCCACGTCGTGGAGGGCTACTGGCAGGACATCGGCAACCTGGCGCAGTACCGCCAGGCGAACTTCGACGCGCTCGACGGCCGGGTCCGGCTCCAGGTGCCCGGCGTCCGTCTCCGCGGCAACGTCTGGCTCGGCGAGGGCGTCGAGATCGACGACATCGAGCGGATCGAGGGGCCGGCGTTCCTCGGCAACTACTGCCGGATCGGCGCAGACGCCACCGTCGGGCCGTACTCGGTGCTCTCGTCGAGCGTCACGCTCCGAGAGCGGGCCCGCACGGTCGCGTCCGTCGTCGACGCCTCGACCCACATCGGGCGAAGCGCGCTGATCGAGAACGCGATCGTCGGTCGCGCCTGCGACATCCGCTCGCACGTCCGGATCCACGAGGACGTGGCGATCGGGGACGAGGTGACGATCGGCGCCGAGAGCGTCGTGATGCCGGGCATCCGGATCTTCCCGTTCAAGGCGGTCGAGTCGGGATCCCAGGTCTTCGAGAACCTCATCTTCGAGTCCCGGACGTCGCCGCGGCTCTTCGGGCAGGGCGGGGTCACCGGCCTCGTCAACGTCAACCTGACGCCCGACCAGGCGCTCCGCGTCGCGGCCGCCATGGGCACGGCGCTCAAACGCGAGGCGCGCGTCGTCGCCAGCCGCGAGTCGGCACCGGCCTGCCGGATGATCAAGCGGGCGATGATCTCCGGGCTCAACTCGACCGGCGTGAACGTCGCCGACCTGCGCGTCCTGCCCGCGGCGGTGGCGAGGCACCTCCTGAAGAGCCACGGCTACGAGGCAGGCTTCCACGTCGGGCTGAGCAGCTCCGATCCCGAGGCGATCCGGATCCAGTTCTTCGAGCACCCCGGGATCGAGGCGTCGGCCGCGTTCCAGAAGGAGATCGAGAAGCACTTCACGCGGCACGAGCTTCGCCTGGTCGCCGCGGACGACGTGGGGGAGATCAGCTACCCGGCCAGGGCCCGGGAGGGCTACGCGGACGACCTGCTGGCGAACCTGGATGTGGAGGCGATCAAGCGGCGCCAGTTCCGGATCGTCGTCGACTACGGCTACTCGGCGGCGTCGTTCGTCCTGCCCCTGGTCCTCGGCCCGCTCGGGGTCGAGGCGGTCGCGGCGCACGCGTTCACGCCCGATCTCGTGGCAGGTGAGACGGCGACGCTCCGGAGCCTCGTCGGGCAGACGAAGCGCCTCGTCGGCGCCGTGGGGGCCGACCTGGGTGTCGTCCTCGACCGCGCGGCGGAGCGCCTCTACCTGATCGACGACCAGGCGCACGAGATCCCCGTCGAGCAGGCGCTCCTCCTCTACCTGCGCCTGATCGGGAGCAACGGCCGCGCCGGCAAGCTCGCCTTCCCCGTCACGGTCACGAGCCAGGTCGAGCGCCTCGTCGAGGGCTCATCGCTCGAGGTCATCCGGACGCCGGCGAATCTCGCGGAGCTGACGAAGGCCGCGGCCGAGGACGGCGTGATCTTCGCGGGGGCGGTGGGCGGCGGGTACGTCTTCCCCGAGTTCCTGCCGGCCTACGACGCGATCGCGAGCCTCTGCAAGCTCCTGGAGCTCCTGGCGCCGGTCGACAGGCCGCTCTCGGAGCTCGTCGCGGAGCTGCCGGTCTCCCGCGTCGTCCACAGGCAGGTGCCCTGCCCGTGGGCGCAGAAAGGTCTCGTGATGCGCGTGCTCACCGAGCGGCTGAAGGACCGGGACGTCGACCTGCGTGACGGGATCAAGGTCTACGACAAGCGCGGCTGGGCCCAGGTGCTGCCTGACCCCGACGAGCCGCTCGTGCACGTCTACGCCGAGGGCGAGACCGAGGATGCGTCCGCGCAGCTCGAGCAGGAGCTCCGCAGCCTCGTCGAGGACGTGCTGCAGAATGGCGAGGCCGAAGACGGCCAACGCTCAAGTTGAGGTTGACCCTTAGCCGCTCGACTGGTTAACTGACCACCGACCGAAAGGTGTCCATGGAACCGCTGCCCGATCTCGCAACCGTCTCCGACGAGGAGCTGAAGTCCCTCATCGACGACCTCCAGCACGAGGAGCAGGAGGTGTCGTACCGGCGCCGGCTGCTCCACGGGAAGATCGACATCCTGCGGGCCGAGCTCGTCTCGCGGCTGCAGAAGCAGGAGGGAGCGGGGGAGGGCCCGCTGACCGAGGTGGACGTCGACAAGCTGGCAGCGATCCTGGCGGGGAAGAGCGCGCCGCCCGAGGCCTGAGGCGCGCGTGTCGCACGTCTACTGCCCCGAGTGCGGGTTCCAGAACCCGGAGGCCGCCAACTTCTGCTCCAAGTGCGGGGCGGCGCTCGTCCGTGACCCGGCGGGGGCGGACACGACCCAGGCGTTCACGCCCGACGACGACGACGACAGCTCGCCGCTCGAGGACCTCGGGATGGAGGGGCCCGCGCTCGTCGTCCGGTCGGGCGGAGGCAGGGCGGGAGAGCACTTCGTCCCGAAGGACGAGCGCACGACGATCGGCCGCTCTCCCGACTGCGACATCTTCCTGGACGACGTCACCGTCTCGCGCACGCACGCGGTGCTGGTTCGCAGCAACGGCAGCTTCGTCATCGAGGACCAGGGGAGCCTGAACGGAACCTTCGTGAACCGGCGCCGCATCGACTCCTCGCCGCTGGCCGACGGCGACGAGGTCCAGATCGGCAAGTACCGGCTGACCTTCCTGGAGCAGTGAGCGCGACCGCCGTCAAGCAGGCCGACGAGCGACCGCTGACGATCGGCGCCGTCTGCCGCCTGCTGCGCGAGGAGTTCCCGGACATCTCGATCTCGAAGATCCGCTACCTCGAGGACCAGGGGCTGCTCGCGCCGCGCCGGACGCCCGGGCGGTACCGGCTCTTCGGCGAGGACGACGTCGACCGTTTGCGCACGATCCTGCGCCTGCAGCGCGACGAGTTCCTGCCGCTGCGCGTGATCCGCCAGGAGCTCGCGACGACCGCGGCGAAGGGGCGGCGCCGGCGCTCCGGGCTCGGCGGCGGCGACGAGGAGATCGAGCTCGCGGAGCTGTGCGAGCGCGCCGGGCTGACGCCCGCGCTTGCGCGCCAGCTCGAGGAGTACGGCCTGCTCGAGTCGCGCGTCGACGGAGGCGAGCGGCTCTACCGCGAAGCCGAGGTCGACATCGCCGCGGCCTGCGCCAAGCTGGCGCAGTTCGGCATCGACGCGCGGCATCTGCGCTCCTTCCGCTCTGCGTCCGAGCGCGAGGTGGGGCTGCTCGAGGCGATCGTTGCGCCCAAGGTCCGGGCCAGGAATCCCGAGCGCCGGCAGAGCGGGCTGGAGGACCTCCAGCTCCTCGCGGAGCTCGCGCAGGAGCTCTCCCAGCTCCTGTTCTGGCGCGCGCTGCGTAAGGTTGCTGCGTCATGAGCGCCATCGATCTGAAGACGCGAGTCCGGGAGGTTCCGGACTGGCCGGAGCCGGGCGTGGGCTTCAAGGACGTCAGCCCGCTCCTGCGCGACCCCGAGGCGCTCGCGCAGACCATCGACTCCCTCGCGGCCTGGACGCGGGAGCAGCGCCCCGACGTCGTCCTCGGTGCCGAGGCGCGCGGGTTCATCCTGGGCGCCGCCATCGCCAAGGAGGTGCCCTGTGGCTTCGTTCCCGCCCGCCGGCCCGGGAAGCTGCCTCCCGAGACCGTGAGCGCCACGTACGCGCTCGAGTACGGGCAGAACGCCCTGGAGCTCAACGCGGACGCGATCGGCGACGGAGCGCGTGTGGTGATCCACGACGACGTCCTCGCGACGGGCGGGACCGTCGAGGCGATCGGCGGCCTCGTCGAGCAGCTCGGGGGCGAGGTCGTGGGCGTCAACTTCATCATCGAGCTGACCTTCCTCGGCGGTCGCGAGCGGCTCTCGCAGTACCCGCTGCACGCGCTCATCAGCTACTAGCGAGCTTTCGGCAGGCTCGGTCCGATTTCGGCGGGTTCGCCCGCCCGACGTTCCCTCCCGCCAGGGATGAGCCGGCCCGTCGGGGGCGACGATAGAGAGATTGCCGTGAACGTCTTGCCGCCCGACGACGGGAAAGCCGTCAGCCGTCTCCTCGACCACTGCTCGCGTGTGTCGCTGCTCGCCCAGGCGAAGCCGCAGGCCCGCGACCGGCTCGAGGACGCGCTGGGCGGCGAGCTCGCGCGCCGCCTAGTGGGCGCGCTCGCCGGCGATCACCGGCTGCCTGTGCGCGTCCTCTGAGGCTTGCGCACCTCGTCGCCGCCGTAGAGGCGAACGAGGAGGAAGATCCCGCAGGCCGCGATCACGCTGAGGATGAACGCCGTGGCGCCCTCGACGCCGACGGCGAGCATGCCGAGCCAGAGGTAGAGGCCGAGCCCGAAGGCCCAGAGGAACGACGTGACGCCTCGGTCGAAGCTCGGCTGGCGCAGGTGCATCACGGGGCGATCCTAGCGACGTGCCCGGCCGGGGCGGGAGGGACCGTTCGGTCCACAAAAACGATCCGGCGCCTAGGTACCCGAGGGCACCTCTGCGCCGGATCATTCGCCGAGCCGATCTCGCTTTCGTCCACCGATCCTGGTGACTTTCGCCTTCCGGCTACGACCCTCAGGATCTGCTTCGTCCTACTCGCGTCCCGTGCTCGACGCAGGGGGGACATTACGGCCGGCTGCGGCGGGTTGCAAGACCTCCGTCGGCACAACTTCCCGCTATTTGCGAAAAGTTCGTTTTTCCACATTTCCACAGTCTGTGGGCGAATGTGCTCTAGCGAGGAGGGACCACAAAAAAGGATCTGGCGCCGAGGAACCCGAGAGCCCCTCTGCGCCAGATCGTTCGCCGAGCCGGTTTCGCTTTCGTCCACCGATCCTGGTGACTTTCGCCTTCCGGCTACGACCCTCAGGATCTGCTTCGTCCTACTCGCGCCCCGTGCTCGACGCAGGGGGGACACTAGGGTCCGGGCCGGCGGGACGCAAGGCCTCCAGACGCGCATCTTTCCGCTCTTTGCGGACAATTCAATGCGCACTATTTCCACAGCTTTTTGTGCAATCTGTGGAGAAGTCTGTGGATACTCGGCCTCTCGCTGTGGACAGTGCTGTGGACAGCCGTGAACGCCGCGCGCAAACGTCCTGCAAAATGCCCCGGCCCACCTGTGGAAAGGTGGGGACAGCGGCGCAAGAGCCCTGTCGGCCGCCCGGGAGGGGGCGGGAACGGCCCTGGCCCAACTTGACATAACGCCCGTTATCGTGCGGACGGGCTGGAAACGGCCTGCCCGGATTCCCGATAGACTCGCCGCGCTTCGGGAGAGGTCACGGCATGACCCACGTTTAGAGCGTCGCCACCAGTGGAAGAGGGATAACCAAGCGGGATGACGACGGCTGAGATCGAATCCGTCCTCGGCAGCGAGGACTTGCGCAATCTGCTCGAGGCTGCCGAGCAGTCGGGCACTGTGCGCCATGCCGAGCTCGCGGAGCTGCTCGAGCCGCTGGAGCTCAACGAGATGGAGCTCGAGGCGTTCCGCCGGGAGCTCGAGCAGCGCGGCATCGACGTCGTCGAGGAGGAACGCCAGCCGGAGAAGGCGCCCGAGCCCCCGCCCGTCGTCTACGAGACCACGACCGACGCGCTGCAGCTCTTCCTGCGCGAGGCCGGCCGGCATCCGCTGCTGACCGCCGCGCAGGAGGTCGAGCTCTCCAAGCGGATCGAGCGCGGCGACATGCAGGCGAAGCAGCGCATGATCCAGTCGAACCTCCGCCTCGTCGTCTCGATCGCGAAGAACTACCGGAACCAGGGCCTGCCCTTCCTGGACCTGATCCAGGAGGGAACGCTGGGCCTCATCCGCGCCGTCGAGAAGTTCGACTGGCGCCGCGGCTACAAGTTCTCCACCTACGCCACCTGGTGGATCCGCCAGGCGGTCGCCAGGGCCCTGGCGGACAAGGCCCGGACGATTCGGATGCCGGTGCACATCGTCGAGCGGCTCCAGAAGCTCAACAAGGCCGAGCGGATTCTCTGGACCCAGCTCGGCCGCGAGCCGACGCTCGAGGAGGTCGCCGAGGAGGCGAGCCTCCCCATCGAGCAGGCGCGCGAGGTGAAGGCCGCCGCGCACGCGTCGACGAGCCTCGACCAGCCCGTCGGCGAGACCGAGGACGCGGTCTTCGGGGATTTCGTCGCCTGCGGGGGCCCGCAGCCCGACGAGGAGGTCGAGGTCTCGCTACGCAGCCAGGCGCTCGCGCGCGCCCTCGGCTGCCTGACCGACCGCGAGCGAGCCGTGCTGATCCTCCGGTACGGGCTCGACAACTCCGAGCCGCGCACGCTCGAGGAGATCGGCCGCACCCTGGAGCTCACGCGCGAGCGCGTCCGTCAGATCGAAGGACACGCGCTGAAGCGGCTGAGCCGCCTGCACGAGATCGAGTCCGTCGCCTGAGGCGGCGGCTCAGGTCTCGAGATAGAACTGCAGCCCCGGCGCGACGGAGCGCAGCTCGCGCAGTGCGCGGGACTCGAGCTGCCGGACGCGCTCGCGGGTGATGCCGAGGTCGCGACCGACCTCTTCCAGCGTCTTCGGCGTGTGGCCGTCGAGGCCGAACCGCATCGCGAGGACGCGGCGCATCCGCGGGTTGAGGCGGTTCATCGCCTCCGCGAGCTCGACCGAGCGGAGCTGCTTCGCGGTGGCGTCGTCGGGCCGGTCGGACTTCGTGTCCTCGATCAGGTCGCCGTACAGGCTCTCGCCGTCGCCGACGGGTGTCTCGAGGCTGACGGGATCCTCGACGAGCTCGAAGAGCTCGCGGACCCGCTCCGGAGTGAACCCGCTTTCCTTCGCGATCTCCTCGACCGTCGGGTCGCGGTTCAGCTTCTGCGTGAGGATGCGGCGGGCGCGGAGCACCTTGCGCGCCTGCTCGGCGACGTGGACGGGCAGGCGGATCGTCCTCCCCTGGTCGGCGAGCGCGCGGGCGACGGCCTGACGGATCCACCAGGTCGCGTACGTGGAGAGCTTGAAGCCGAGCTTCCAGTCGAACTTCTCGACGGCGCGGATCAGCCCCAGGTTCCCCTCCTGGATCAGGTCGAGGAGCGGGACGCCGGCCTTCGTGTAGTTGCGCGTGATGGACATGACCAGGCGCAGGTTGCACTCGATCAGCTTGCGCTTGGCGGCCTCGTCGCCGGCGTCCTTGCGGCGGGCGAGCTCGCGCTCCTCCTCGGCGGTGAGCAGCGGGCCGTCGCCGATCTGGCGGACGTAGAGCTTCAGCGGGTCGGAGAGCGGCGTGCCGTCGTCGGTCTTCCCGGCCGGTTCCTCGCGCTCCGGAGCATCCGGTGCGTCGAGCTCGCCGGCTCCCGGCAGGACCTCGAGACGAGGCTTGGTGTCTTCGACTTCTGGGGTCTCTGGTAGGGGCCGCGGCTCCACGGCCCCTGTATCGGCGCTCGTCTCCTCAGGCGGGTTCCCCCGTTCGAGGGAGGCTTGGCGGGTCGGCGCTAACCGAAGGGAATCCGGTACGTCACACGAAGTTGGGGTCTGAAGTTCTCCTTATGTGTGGTATTGCCGGATACAGCCTGAAGCCCGATGCCGGGATCGACCGGACGCTGGCTGCTCAGGCCCTGCTCGCGGGGATTGCGGAACGCGGCGCCGACGCCGTCGGGTACGCATTCCGTGCTCCGGGCGGGTCGGTCTCGGTGCACAAGCGGCGCTCCGGCGCGAGCGCGCTTCTGACCGAGCTGTCGGTTCCGGACACGTCCGTCGAGGTCCTCCTCCACGTCCGCGACTACACGAAGGGCCACCCCACCATCGCCGCCAACAACCACCCCGTCCGCCATGGGGCGGTTGTCGGGGTGCACAACGGGATCATCCTCAACGACGAGGAGATCTTCGAGCGCCACGGCTTCGAGCGGCATCTCCCCGAGATGTCGGTGGACACCGAGGCGATCATGGCCGTGGTCGAGGAGTCCGGGCCGAAGGGCAAGGCGCTGGAGGAGCTCCACGGCTCGATGGCGACCGCCTGGGTCGACGAGCGGAAGCCCGGCCGCGTCTACGTGGCCCGCGGCGTCGGCCGGCCGCTCTGGACCGGCGAGTCGCGCGACGGGATCTTCTTCGCGTCCACCGAGCACGCGCTCGCGGTCTGCGAGCGGTTCCTCGGGACGAAGCTGAAGAAGCGCGAGCTCGACGAGGGCACGCTGCTCACGCTCGAGGCCGGCCGGCCGACGCGCAAGGAGCGGTTCCGCCCCGACCGCGGCTTTACCGAGCAGCCCCTCCCCGCCGTGCGCGCGCCCGGCGAGCGCGAGTCCTGCCTGCGCCTCCTGACGGCGCTCGCTTCGCTGTAGCACTCTTCTTCCGCGACACGCGCCCGTCCGGCGAGACGTCGTACCCGTCCTCGAGCAGGCGCTCGCGGATCAGGTACTGGAACGTCGACCACGCGCCGCGGCGGACGTCGAACATCCGGTAGATCTGCCACTCGGTCATCAGCGAGTCGTCCTCGCGCCTCGCCGTCCCCCACTCCTGGAACTTCGGCAGCCGGCCGAGCCCGATCGCGACCTCGCAGCCCTGGTCGATCGCCCGCTCCAAGCGTTCCTCGCCGACGGGGACGTCGAAGCCGGCTTCGCGGAGGGCGTTCGTGAGTGAGCCGAAGGTGTGCCAGTAGAGGGACTTCGACGGCATCGAGCCGCGGTTGTCGTCGAGATCACGGGCGGTCGGTGTCCGCTCGAGCCTCTCCCCCAGCTCACGCAGGAGCTGCAGCAGCTCCTCGCGGGTTGCGAACCGCCGGGGGACGAGGCCGGCCGCGCGCTTCGCCGCGTTCCAGCTCCCGAAGTGCTCGATCACCGTCTGCGGGTGCACCGTCGTCTCCGGATCGGCCGCGAACTCGCGCATCGACGGCGAGCGCCCCAGCCGCTCCGCGGACGCCTGGAGCTGCTGGACGATGTCCTCGTCGGTGTAGCGCTTGCGGATTCCCGCTTGGAACTGGGCGAGAGCGTCTCGGTCGAGCGACTCGAGCAGCTCGCGGGCAGGCCGTCGAGCCATGGCAACAAGGATAGAGCAAAATCAGCGAATTGCAATAGCGCGCTAGCGGCGCCAGCGGTGCCACGAATGCCAAGTAACACTGTGTTACAAGCGTTGGACGGCCTGCACCGCTGGCCCGCGGCAGCCTAGTAACACTGTGTTACTAGGCCTTAGGAGGCGGCCAGGAGCTCGCGGCGGGCCGTCTCGTCCTCGAGCAGCTCGGGCGGGAGGATCCGCTCCAGGGCGGCCACGCAGCGCGGGCAGAACTGGCTGCCGGCGGAGCGGTTGAGTTCCTCCATGGCCTCCTTCGCGGGGCGCGCGGCGCGGTAGATCCGCGTCGTGAGCATCGAGTCGAGCGCGTCGGCGACGTGGATGATGCGGGCGCCGAGCGGGATGTCCTCGCCCTTGAGCCCGTCGGGGTATCCCGTGCCGTCGAAGCGCTCGTGGTGATGGCGGATCGCCGGCACCGCGTCCTGCAGGAAGCCGAGGCGGTCGATGATCCTCGCCCCTTCCTCCGCATGGCGCTGCATCAGGTCCCACTCGTCGTGCGTCAACGTCGCCGGCTTCAGGAGGATCGCGTCCGGGACGGCGAGCTTGCCGATGTCGTGGAAGAGCGCCGCGTGGCCGAGGAGGTCGAGCTCGGCCTTCGAGAGGCCCAGCTCGCGGCCGATCGCGAGCGCGAGCTCCTGGACGCGCCGCGAGTGGCCCGCCGTATAGGCGTCGCGCGCGTCCACCGTCGCCGACAGCGACTCCATGGCCGCAGTGGAGCGCTCGCGGAGCAGCCGGTTCGCCTTCTCCAGCGAGACGTTCTGATCCTGGATCGTCTCGGCAGCCTCGCGCAGCTTCTGCGCGCTCTTGCGCGTGTGCCGGAGGTACGCCTCCTGCGTCTTGCGCATGAGGAGCAGCGGGACGGCGAAGACTGCGAGTGCGTACGGCCCGGCCGCGTGGTACGCGATCGCCATGACGCCGCCGACGAAGCCGTAGACCACCCAGTGCGGCAGGAGCCAAAGGAAGCGCTCGTGCCACGCCCTCCACCAGCGCTCGTGACCCTCCATCGAGAGCGCGAGGCTGAGGAGGCCGGTGTTGACGGCGAAGTAGGCGGCGCCGGCCGCTAGTCCGGCGCCGACGGTGACGAGCTCGCCGAGGCTGCCGTCGAAGCCGACCGCGAAGACCGCGGAGGCCGCGAGCGACGCCAGCGACAGCGCGCCGATGTTGAAGAGCGTCTTGTGCAGCGGGTAGCGCTTCGCGCTCCAGTCGACCACGCACGTCGTGATCGCGAGCGCGAGGGCGGCACGTGGCCCGAAGAGGGCCGCGCCGGCCAGGGTTCCGACCGCGCTGACGGAGATCGAGCCGTCGTCCACCTCGAGCGCGACCGCCTGGCCGAGCCCGACGAGGATGACGAGCGCGATCAGCCCGAAGATGTCGTTCGTCGTCCCGAAGAGGGCGCCGAGGAGACCTGCCGCGACACCGACGAACGAGACGACGCCGACGAGGATCGCCAGGCGCTTGGACAGCGAAAGGAATCGGGGCCCATGCACGGCGTGCGGCCTGTGGGGCGCCTGCCGCCGCTCCTGGCCGGGAGCCATGTCCTCGACCGGCGGCAGCGGGACGACGTGGTCGCCGTCCTCCGTGACCGCGGTGAGACGCCCGCGGCGCGCCGGCGGCATCGCCAGCGGCTCGGACGAGTTCGCGTCCAGGACGCGGTTCCGGCCCTGGAGCTTCGCGCGGTAGACCGCGAGGTCGGCCTGGTGGATGAGCTCGTTCGGGTCCGCCCCGTCGCGCGGGAACGACGCGACGCCGATCGACACCGTCGCGCGGATGGGCTCGCTCGACGTCTCGACGTCGAACGTCCGCTGCGAGACGGCCTGCCGGATCCGCTCCGCGATCTCGAGCGCCTCCTCCGGGCTCGTCTCGGGCAGGAGGATGCTGAACTCCTCGCCGCCGAACCGCGCCGGGACGTCGTAGTGACGCAGGAGCGCGCGGAAGACCTCTGCGATCCCCTTGAGGACCGCGTCGCCGGCGAGGTGGCCGTAGGTGTTGTTGATCTCTCGGAGGAGGTCGAGGTCGGCCATGATCAGCGACAGCGGCCGGTCGAACCGGGCCGCCCGTGTGAGCTCCTCGTTGAGCGCCTGGCCGAAGTGCCGCGCGTTGAAGAGACCCGTCTTCGGGTCGACGCGCGCCTCGGCCTCGAGCTTGGGCACCGCCAGCGAGCGGTGGATCAGGACGAGCGGGGCGACCGCGAACGGCACCATCCACGGGTTCGAGTCCCAGAACGTCGCGATCCCGACGCCGAGCGCCGCGAGCACGAGGTCGGTCGAGAGGCTCTGGAAGCTGAAGAGACCCGAGTCGCGCGGCGAGATCCCGCGGGCGAGCGACAGCATCGGCGCGAGCAGCGAGTGGTTGATCCCGACGAGCAGGAAGCACGCGGTGAGGCCGCCGAGCGCGAACTGGAGGTTGTCATGACCCTCCAAGAGCTGGAGGCCGCCCACCAGGCTTGCAGCGCCGGACGCCGCGAGGATCGCCAGCGTGAAGTTGGAGATGTTGAAGATCTGGATGTACCAGACCGTCCGGTTCTTCAGCCAGTCGGGCAGGTGCTGGATCACGGGGACGAGCGCGACCAGCTCGGGCGGCAGCAGGAGCGCCGCCGGGATCAGGAAGACGATCGAGGTCTGGTACGACTGGTTCTTGCCCGTCCGCACCAGGAAGAGCTGCGCGACCGCGGCCGAGCCGGCCAGGATCAGGAACGTGAGCCAGTCCTCGTGGCCCCGGTCCAGGCGGGACAGCAGCGGGAACGTGACCGCCGCCGCCGTGCCGACGACCGCCACCAGGTAGACGAGTGCGGCGATCGACAGGCGGTCCCTGCGGACAGGCTCGCGCCCGGGCGCCTCGCCTCCGAACCGGATCTCGCTCGGGATGGCGCTCATCTGCTGGCCGTTCCTGAGAAGTGCCGCAACCGCTCGCTCGCTTTCACGCAGGAGGGATGAAGGGACATCCCCGGCTGAACGTACGCGGGCGATGGGTACCAGACATCACCCGTTCGAGCTATCGGCAGATCCACCGGGCCGATTCCCTCAAAAGGGTGAGCCGGGGGCGCTGGACGCCCCCGGCTCGGGAACCGCTCGTTCGGTGTGGCTACGGCGTTGCCGTCTCGTCGGCGGCAGGCTCGTCCGCGGCCGGCTCGTCGACCAGCCCGAGCTCCGCCGCGAGTGCCTCTTCCTCGGGGGTCGACTCGTAGTCGCCGCCGGGGTTGGCCACCTCGGTCTCGGCATTGTCCTCCCAGCTGACGTCGGCGGCTGCCAGGACGTCGCTCCAGGAGACATCAGCCCAGGAGACGTCGCTCCAGGAGACATCCGCCCAGGAGACGTCCGTCCAGGAGACGTCGCTCCAGGAGACATCCGACCAGGACACCGAATCCCAGGCCTTGCTCGCCTTCGCCGCCGCGTACCAGCCGGCGCCGTCGAACTCGTTGATGCCGGTGGTGAGGTTCGGCTTGAGGTACCGGTTCAGCGCCGCGTTCGGGTTCGGCGGGCGCGTGAGGGCCGCCGACCGCGCGGCGTTGATCTCGCCCACGCCGGCCTCTCCGCGACGTGCGTCCGGGATGTGCCGGGCCCGCTGCATCAGCGCACCCTTGATCTGGTCGGGCGTCCACTCGGGATGCTCGATCAGGAGCAGGGCGGCCGCGCCGGACACGACCGGAGCCGCGAACGACGTGCCGGACAGGCGCATGTACCCGGAGTTGACCACGTTCTCGGCCTTCGCCGAGCGGAGCGTGGCCGCCGACGGCACCGGGCCGATCATGTACCGGCCCGCAGCCGCGAGCTCGGGCTTGCGGAAGCCGTCCTTTGTATAGCCGTAGGCCGACCAGTTGGGGACGTCGTGACGGTAGATGTTCACGCTGCCCTCGAGGTCGACCGCGCCGACCGTGATCACGAACGGATCGTTGCCCGGGGCGTAGGGGACGCCGCTGGGCCCGTCGTCCTTGCCGTAGTTCCCCGCCGCCACGACGACCGTGACGCCGCCGAACCAGAGCTTCTCGACGGCCCGGTCGAGCGGGTCGTTCATGAAGTTGCTCGGCATGGTCGAGTGGAGCGAGAAGTTCGCGACCTTGATGTTCTTCGCCGCGCGGTTCTGGTAGATCCACTCGGCTGCCGCGATCACGTCGCTCGTCCGCGCCATCCCGCTGTCGTCCATGACGTCCAGCGAGATGAGGTTCGCCTGCGGGGCCGCGCCGGCCTGATCCTTGGCGCTGCCCGCTGCGATGCCCGCCACGAAGGTGCCGTGGCCGCGGCCGTCACCGGGCGAGTTCGGCTTGAGCTGCGTGAGGACGACGTCGTCGATCACGCGGGCGCCCATGTCGAAGTCCGCACGGTTCTTGTCGATGCCGGAATCGACGATCGCGATCGTCGGCATCTTCTGACCAGTCCTCGGCTTGGCGTCCCAGAGGGGCTTCACGCCCGACGCCGTCGTCCACAGGTGCTTGGACGTCTCGACGTCGCCGCTCAGCTTCACCGGCGCGTCGAACGTCACCGTGAGGCCGGGGATGCGGGCCAGCTTGAGCACCTTGCGCGCCCTCAGCGTCACCGCAACCGAGTTGACGAAGTTGTACTTGTCCTTGAGGTGCTCGGCAGGCCTGCTGCCGGAGCGGTCCTGGACGTCGTGGAAGGCGTCGAACGCGTGCTTCGTGGTGCGCCCGAACCGGCCCTGGATGATCACCTTGACCAGGTCGTCCGGCGTCGCGTTCGCCTTCGCGATCAGGATCGGATCGATGTACGAGGCCGCAAGCGGCTGAGCCTTCGGCCGCTCGGCCTTGCGCGCACCGGCTGCAAGCGGGGCAGCGACGACCAGCACCGCAACGAGTGCAGTGACGAGGCCGCGACCGCCCTTGCCCCAGAGCGCGTTGGACCGGGAGTCTCCACCCCGGTTTCCAGTCCCCCACAGTGCGGACGAGCGGTGCTCGCCGCGGGAGGAGCCGCTCTTACCGTTCATTCTTCTCCCTCTTTTCCGCGTTGGACGCGGGCCGCAGTTGCATCAGATGTGTCCTCAGTCAGACCAGGAAACCCAGGTGACGGAGAGGAGCTTGCGAGGAAGTACCGGAAGGCCGACGGAGGCCGTTACCTTCTGGGCGCCCGGCTGGCCCGGCCCGCCGCGATCTTTCGCGAGCGCGGCCGGCGAGGCCGCGAGACCCAGTGCTCCGACGGTGAGAATCGCCAGGACGTTCCTGGCCGTTCTCCTGCTGCAGTTCTTCCGGTTCATCTCCCTCTCCCTCTCCGCGCCACCCAGCGCGGTCTGACGACTTGGATTGGTCAAGCCGTGCGAAGTGTGGGCTTCGGGGGGTGCCGACTCATCACCCGTCGGGGGGAGGGCCGCGAAGTTCCCCCGTTCGAGTGATCGAGAGGGTTCGGGGCGGGAAGCCCGTTCGAGTTACGCTCAGGCGAGATGCGCCCTCGCCTGCCGCTCGCCGCGGGCGTCGCCGCCGCGCGGGCGGCCGGACGCCTGTCCCGCCTCGCCGGGGCCGGCGGGGGCACGACGTTTCCCGGGAAGCTGCTGAACATCCTGGATCCGACGGCCGTCGGTCGCTTGGCGTCTCGCCTGCCCAGGGGATCGGCGATCGTGTCGGCGACGAACGGGAAGACGACGACGGCGGCGATGGTCGCCGAGATCCTGGCGCCCGAGGTGCGTCTCGCCCACAACAGTGCCGGCGCGAACCTCCTCTCGGGCGTCGCGTCGACGCTCCTTTCGGCCAACGGAGCCGAATTGGGGCTCTTCGAGGTCGACGAGGCTGCGCTGCCGGAGGTGGCCCGCCGCGTGCGCCCGCGGGCGCTCTGCCTCGGGAACCTGTTCCGGGACCAGCTCGACCGGTACGGGGAGCTCGAGCTCGTCGCAGAGG
This sequence comes from Gaiellaceae bacterium, assembly GCA_036554945.1. GTDB lineage: Bacteria > Actinomycetota > Thermoleophilia > Gaiellales > Gaiellaceae > JACDAN01. The sequence continues at coordinate 22,087 of DATBMH010000110.1, forward strand.
GGTGGCGCGGGATGGTGCGGGACCTCGACTCCGGCGCCGTGGTGGTGGCGAACGGGGACGATCCGCAGGTCGGCGACCTCGCCGCGGGCCGCCGGGGCGTCGTCTTCGGTGTCGACGACCCTCGGCACGGCTCCACGGGGCTTCAGCACGCCGCGGATTCGAAGTGGTGTGTCCGCTGCGGCACGCCGTACGACTACGCGGACGCCTACGTCGGCCATCTCGGGGACTACCGCTGCCCCGCGTGTGGCCATGCGCGGCCGCACCTCGACCTCGTGGCGAGGGCGATCGAGCTCGACGGCCTCGAGTCGGTCTCCTTCGACCTCGTGGACGGGGAGGGCGTCCAGCGGGTACGCCTCCCGCTTCCAGGGCTGTACAACGTCTACAACGCGCTGGCGGCGGCGGCGCTGGCCGGGGTGCTCGGCGCCCCCCGCGAGGCGATCCACTCGGGCCTCGAGCGCTTCAGCGCGGCGTTCGGGCGGTTCGAGCGGATCCCTGTCGGCGACCGGACGCTCCTGATGCTCCTGATCAAGAATCCCGCCGGCGCCAACGAGGTCGTGCGGACGCTCGTCGCCGGCGGCGCGCCGTCGCTGGCGGTGATCGCCTTGAACGACGCGATCGCCGACGGACAGGACGTCTCCTGGATCTGGGACGTGGACTTCGAGCCGCTGCTCGACCGGCTGGAGCGGGTGGTCGTGACCGGCGACCGTGCGGCGGAGCTGGCGCTGCGGTTCAAGTACGCGGGCTTCCCGGAGGCGGGGATCGAGGTCGTGCCCGCGCTGGCGGACGGACTCGACCGCGGGCTGGAGCTGACGCCGGCCGGCCGCGAGCTCTGCGTCCTCCCCACCTATACGGCCATGCTCGGCCTGCGCGGGATCGTCGCCGACCGCGGCTACGTGAAGCCGTACTGGGAGCGTGCCGCGTGAGGATCCGCGTCGGGCACCTGTACCCCGACTACCTGAACATCTATGCAGACCGCGGGAACATCGCGGTGCTGTCGCGGCGCGCCGCCTGGCGGGGGCTCGAGCTCGAGGTCTCGGCGATCGGGATGGGCGACCCGGTGGAGCCCGGCGCGTACGACCTCTTTTACGTCGGCGGCGGGCAGGATCGAGAGCAGGCGCTGGTCGCGCAGGACATCGCCGGAAAGGGCGAAGCGCTGCGGGCGGCGGTCGACGGAGGCGCGGCGATGCTGGCCGTCTGCGGCGGGTATCAGCTCCTCGGGCGCTTCTACCGCGAGCGGTCCGGCGCCGAGCTCCCCGGCGCGGGCGTGCTGCCGCTCCACACGGTGGCCGGCGAGCGGAGGATGATCGGCGACGTCCTGCTCGAGTGCGAGCTGGAGGCCGGTGATCGGCGGACACTTGCGGGCTTCGAGAACCACGCCGGCCGGACGATCCTCGAGGACGGCGCCGAGCCCCTCGGGCGCGTCGTGTCGGGGTTCGGGAACGACGGCGAGAGCGGCTACGAGGGCTGCCGCGCGGGCCGGGTCGTCGGCACCTACCTCCACGGGCCGCTCCTGCCCCGGAACCCGTGGCTCGCCGACTGGCTGCTCGCGCAGGCGCTGGGCCACGCCGCGGGCGAGGTGCCGACCTTCGAGCCGCTCGCGGACGAGCTCGAAGCAGCGGCCCATTCGGTCTCGGCTGCGCGGGCCAGGTCGCGCGGCGGGCGCGCGTAGGCCGCGCAGGTAGCCCGACCTCCTCCCCACGGCGATCGTATCGGCGTCAGGCGCGCGCGTGGCTCCCGCGGCTGCGCTGGAAGTGCGTCAAGGCACCCACAGGGGGCCGAGGTAGACGACCGGGTCGCCCGGCCGCCAGCGCGCCAGGAAGCGCTGGATCGGCGGGTGCAGGACCACGTCCTCGAGCTCGGTGAGCGCGAACAGCCTGTGACCGCGGACGGCCGCGTCCCTCGAGGTCACGGCCTCCAGGGACCGGTCGCCCAGGTCGCCCGCGAAGATGATGTGCACGACATGCTTCGCCGCGAAGCTCTTCTGCGGCGCGATCGAGTCCACGATCGCCACCGGCCCCTCGACCGGCACGTCCGCGCCGAGACCGATCTCCTCCTCGAGCTCGCGGTGCAGAGCGTCCACGAGGCTCTCGCCCGAGTTCACCCCGCCACCTGGGAGCAGCCAGTACTCCTTCCCGTGCTTCTCGTGCCGGCACAGCAGGATGCTGTCCCCGCGGCGCAGGATCGCCGAGACCCGGATCCGCGGCTCGGCGCCCACGCTCAGACTCTGGAGGAGCCGAACCCGCGAGCCCCTCGCTCCGACTCCGGCAGCTCCTCGAGCTCCACGAGCTCGACACCCGGCACGGGCAGGACGACGAGCTGCGCGATCCGCATCCCCGGCTCGACCACGAACGGCGTCTCCGCGTCCGTGTTCAGCAGAACGACCTGGACCTCACCGCGGTAGCCGGCGTCGATCAGCCCGGGCGCGTTCACGATCGTGATGCCGTTGCGCGCGGCGAGCCCGGAGCGCGGCAGGACGAATCCGCCGTGCCCCTCCGGGATCGCCACAGCCAGTCCGGTCGGCACGACGGCCCGCTCGCCGGGCCCCAGCTCGTGCCGGTCGCAGGCCGCCAGGTCGAGCCCGGCGTCGCCCGTGTAGGCCTGTGACGGGATGACGGCGTCGTCCCGGAGGCGGCGGACCGGGACCTCGATCACCTGGTCGCCCGGGTGGACTCCGTCGTGTCGGCGATCAGGTACGGCGCGAACCGCTGGATCTCGCGGCGCGGGAGCCGCGCCCGGATGAAGACGCCGTCCGGGCCGTCGACTCGCTCGTCGATCGGCGGCCCGAGGTCGTAGAGCTCCGCGAGCTTCGCGCCGTCCTCGTAGGGAACGACCATCCGCACGAGCTCGAACCGCTCGGCGAAGCGCTCCGCAATCCGCGCACGCAGCTCGTCGAGCCCCTCACCGGTCTCGGCCGAGATCTGGAGCGCTCCGGGGAAGCGGTTGGCCAGCCGCCGCCGGCCCAGCGGGTCGACGGCGTCGATCTTGTTCAGCACCAGCTCGACCGGCAGCTCGTCCGCCCCGATCTCCGACAGCACCTCGTTCACGGCGCCCGTCGTCTCGTCGAGCTCGTCGTCCGGCATCGAGCCGTCGACGACATGGAGGACGAGATCGGCCTGGAGCGTCTCCTCGAGCGTCGCCGCGAACCCCTCGACGAGCTCGTGCGGCAGCCGGCGGATGAACCCGACGGTGTCGGTCACCAGGTAGCGGCGGCCCTCCTGCTCGAAGGCGCGCGTCGTCGGGTCGAGCGTCTCGAAGAGACGGTCGTTGACGGACACGCCCGCGCCGGTCAGCGCGTTCAGGAGCGTGGACTTCCCGGCGTTCGTGTAGCCGGCGAGCGCGACGATCGGGGTGTGCGAGCGGAGCCGCTCGCGCCGTCGGGTCTGGCGCTGGCGGCCGAGCTCCTGGAGCCGGCGCCGGAGCAGCGCGACGCGTCGTCGCGCCAGCCGCCGGTCGGTCTCGAGCTGTGTCTCGCCCGGGCCCCTCGTGCCCACGCCGCCGTCGATGCGGCCGGCGCCGAGGCGCTCGAGGTGCTGCCACATGCCGCGCATGCGCGGGAGGTTGTACTCGAGCTGAGCCAGCTCGACCTGGAGCTTGCCCTCGGCGCTGTGGGCGTGCTGGGCGAAGATGTCGAGGATCAGCTGGGTGCGGTCGACGACCCGCGCCTTGAGCTCGTCCTCGAGCCGTCGCTGCTGGGACGGCGAGAGCTCGTGATCGACGAGGAGCGACTCCGCCCCGGCGGTCTTGTACGCCTCCTTCAGCTCGTCGAGCTTCCCCTTGCCGACGAACGTCCGCGGATCCGGCCGTGGGCGGTGCTGGACCAGGCTGGCGACGGGCTCCACGCCGGCGGTCCTGGCGAGCTCGGCGATCTCGCCGAGCTCCCGGTCTTCGTCGGCGCCCGGAGCCAGCACGGACAGGATGAAACCCCGCTCCGGCTCCAGACCGGAACGGAGGTCGGACTGGCTGGTCGTCACGCCCTGATTATGACTTTCTGCAGCGAGCTCTCGATCCGGCGCACGGCCTCCTGGAGCTCCTCGTCCGAAACGGTCATCGAGAGCCGGACGAACCCCTCTCCGCTCTCGCCGTACCCCGGGCCCGGGGAGACGATCACGTCGGCCTCCTCGAGGACGAGCGACGTGAACGACGCCGAGTCGTGGCCTTCCGGCACGGGGACCCAGAGGTAGGGGGTCGCGCGCGGCGGCTCGACTGCCACGCCGATCGCTGCGAGCGCGTCCACGAGCAGGTCGCGGCGCCGCCGGTAGACCTCGGACATCTCGCGCGGGAAGTCGCGCTCGTCCGTGAGCGCCACGGCCGCGGCGCGCTGGAGCGCCTCGAACATGCCGGAGTCCAGGTTCGCCTTCAGCTGGCGGAAGCGCTCGACGACCTCCGCGTTGCCTGCGACCAGCGCACACCGCCAGCCGGTCATGTTCCAGCCCTTCGACAGCGAAAAGATCTCGACTCCGACGTCCCTCGCACCCGGAGTCTGCAGGAAGCTCGGCGCGACGTACGCGTCGAAGCAGACCTCCGAGTACGCGTTGTCGTGCACGAGGATCAGGTCGTTTCGCCGCGCGAACTCGACCGCGCGTGCGAACCCGCCTTCGGGGACGACCGAGCCGGTCGGGTTGTTCGGATAGTTGAGGTAGAGCAGGTTCGCGCGGTCGAGGACGTCCTCGGGGATCGCATCCAGATCCGGGAAGAAGTCGTTCTCGGGCGTCAACGGCAGGTAGTGCAGGTCGGCGCCGGCGAAGACCGGGCCGGACGTGTAGGGCGGGTAGCCCGGCTCCGGGCTGAGCGCGACCTCGCCGGGGTCCAGGCAGGCCATCGCGATGTGCCCGACCGCCTCCTTGCCGCCGAGCGCCGGCACGACCTCACCGTCGGGGTCGAGCTCGACGCCGAAGCGGTCGCGGTAGAACGACGCCGCAGCCTCCCGGAGCTCCTGCGTGCCGTGGTTCGAGGGGTACTGGTGCGTCGAGGGGTTCCTCAGCGCCTCGGCCGCCGCCTCCACGATCGCCGGCGGCGTCGGCAGGTCCGGATCCCCGATCGCGAGGCTGATCACCTCGATCCCCTCGCGCTGCTTCGCCTCCATCAGCCGCTCGAGCTCGGCGAAGAGGTACGGCGGGACGGCGTCCAGGCGTTTCGCGAACCTCACAGCCCGAGCTCCTCGCTCGCCTCGCCGCTGAAGATCTCCTGTGCCGGGCCGGTCAGGCGCGCGTTCATCGAGTCGTCCAGCTCGACGACGAGGTCGCCGCCGGCCAGGTGCACGGTCACCGGGCTCTCGCACCAGCCGCGGGCGACGGCGACGCCGGCCGTGGCGACAGCGCTCGTCCCCGACGAGAGGGTCTCCCCCGCTCCGCGCTCCCAGACGCCGACGGCGATGTCGTGTACTCCGTCCACGCGGAGCAGCTGGACGTTGGTGCGTTGCGGAAAGCGCGAGTGGTTCTCGATCAGCGGCCCGAGCCGGAGCAGATCCTCCCGGTCGGGCTCACGGCGGACGACCGCGTGCGGGTTCCCCACCGAGGCCGGCGTGAACTCGAGCGTCTCGCCGCCGACGTCCAGCAGCTCGGGCTCGCCCACCTCGACGGCGCCCACGTCCATCTCCACATCCAGGCCACCACGCATCCTCGCGACGACTTCGCGGGGACCGACCGAGATCCTCACCGTGTCCTCGCCGCTGCGCCGCGCCAGCCACCTGGCGGCGATCCGCGTGCCGTTGCCGGAGAGCTCGGCGGTCGAGCCGTCCGGGTTCCAGATCACGACCTCCGCCTGTGCACCGTTCGCGGACACGACCTCGAGGACGCCGTCGGACCCGACGCCGAAGTGGTAGTCGCAGAGCCGCTGCACCTGCTCGCCGGTGAGCGGCGCGCCGACCTCAGCCCGCTGGACCAGCAGGTAGTCGTTGCCGAGCCCGTGCCATTTCGAGAATCTCATCGGCCACCTCGCCCGCCGGGCGGTCGGCAGGCACGCTAACAAGGCCCGGTACCCGCCGCATCCACTTGCGCTGGTAGGCGGCGTACCGCCGCGTCCGCCGGATGAGCGTCTCGAGCGCTTCGTCCCTCGGGAGCTCTGCGAGGTCCCGAAAACCGTGGATCGTCCTCGCCGTCGACGAGATCTCGCCCTCGAGAGCCCGCCGCACCTCGTCCTCGACGCCGAGCTCGAACATCCGGCGTGTCCGCGCCTCGATGCGCTCGTCGAGGACGTCCCTCGGGACGTCGAGGCCCACGATCAGCGTCGGATGCCGGACGTCCTGGCTCCAGAGGCGGCCGGCAGTCGGCGTGAGCGACTCCCCCACCTCGGCGAGCTCGAGCGCCCGCACGACGCGCCGCCGGTCGTTCGCATGGACGCGGGCGGCCGCCGCCGGGTCGCGCTCGACCAGGAGCTCGTGCGCCGCATCCGGGCCGAGCCGGTCGTACTCAGCCTCCCAGCGCTCGCGCACGCCGGGCTCGGGCGCCGGCGGCAGATCGAGCTCCACGAGCGCCGCGCGGAGGTACAAGCCGGTCCCGCCGACGACGACCGGCGTGCGGCCCTCTGCGAGCGCGCCGTCGACCGCCCGATGCGCGAGCTCGGCGTACTCCCCGACGGACGCCTCGTGATCGAGGCCCCAGATCCCGACGAGCCTCGTATCCCGCTCGGACTGGTTCGTGAGGACCGGCAGGCCGCGGTAGACCTGCATGGCGTCGGCGGAGACCAGCGTCGCGGGGATCCGCTCCGCGATCGCCTCGGCGACGTCCGACTTGCCCGAAGCGGTCGGTCCGAAGACCGCGAGGACGTCAGTCACGGAGGCGGGCGCGGGCCCGCTCGAGGTCCTCGTCCGTCGCCCCGCCGGCCTTCAGGTACCCGGCGATGCTGCCGTACCGGCGTTCGAGCTCCTCGATGACCTCGCGCATCGACGAGGCCGGCGTCTTCGAGATCCTGTGCAGCCGCTCGAGCTCCCGCTCGTCCGCCGCCTGTGCGAACCACTCCTCGTGCCGCGTCCGCAGCCGCTCCTCGCTGAGCGCGTAGTCGGTGGCGATCTCGTCGATCGGGACGCCGGCGAGCCGCAGGAGGAAGGCGCTGACGAGACCCGTCCGGTCCTTGCCGCCATGGCAGTGGACGACGACTGCGCCCTCCGGCGCCTGCGCCACCGCGCGGACCGCGGCCGCGACGTTGGCGCGAAAGCGCTCGAGGAAGATGAGGTAGACCTCGCGCGTCGCGGCTGCGTGGTCCGCGGCGCCGGCGCTCGCCTCCTCGACCTCTTCGAAGACGTCGGGCCGGTCGTCGAAGAACGAGACGTGGACGGCGTCGATCGGCAGCTCGGCCGGTGGATCCTCGGCCAGCTCCTCATCCGAGCGCAGGTCGACGATCGTGCGGACGCCGTAGTCGACGACCGACCGCCACCCCTCCTCGGTCAGCTGTCGGACGCTGTCGGCGCGGACGACCGAGCCCCAGCGGGTCTCGCCGCCGTCCTCGGTCGGGTGCCCGCCCAGGTCGCGGGCATTCAGCAGCCCGTCCCAGTCGAGATTGCGGCTACGCGGCAACTGCTGCGAGCTGGGTGCCTTTCAGCGTGGTGGACGTCGCCCCGTCGATCTCGACGTGGACGAGCTCCCCCGGCGCGGCCGTGCCTGCGAAGTTGACGGTGGTGTTCCGGCGTGTCCGGCCGCGGAGCAGTGCCGGATCCGTGCGGCTCGGCCCCTCGACGAGGACCTCCTCGGTCCGGCCGATCCGGACCTGGTTGCGCTCGTCGGCGACTCGCTGGACGACGTCGATCAGCCGCTCGATCCGGTCGCGCTTCAGGTCCTCGGGCACCTGGCCGTCCATCGTCGCCGCCTCGGTGCCGCTCCTCGGTGAGAAGACGAAGGTGAAGGCGCTGTCGAACCCGATCTCCTCGACGGCCGAGACCGTCTGCAGGAAGTCCTCTTCGGTCTCGCCCGGGAAGCCGACAATGATGTCGGTCGTGAGCGCGAGGTCCGGGATCGCCGCCCGCATCTCGTCGACCAGGCGCAGGAACCGCTCGCGACTGTAGGTCCGCCTCATCGCCTTCAGGATCCGCGTCGAGCCGGACTGGAGCGGCAGGTGCGCGTGCTCGCAGACCGCGTCGCACTCGGCCATCGCCGCGATCACCGGCGCGCGGAAGTCCTTCGGGTGCGGGCTCGTGAACCGGATCCGGGCGATGCCGTCGACGGCGTCGCATGCCCGGAGCAGCTCGGCGAAGTCGGCCCGGATGTCCGGCAGGAGGTCACGCCCGTAGGAGTTGACGTTCTGGCCGAGGAGCGTGATCTCACGGACGCCGGCCTCGGCGAGGCGCGTGACCTCGGCGACGACCTCGCCCGGACGGCGGCTCTGCTCCCGTCCGCGGACGGACGGGACGATGCAGTAGGCGCACTTCGAGTTGCAGCCCATCGACACCTGGACCCAGCCCTGGAAGCGGCGCTCGCGGTGCATCGGCAGCAGGCTCGCGAAGGACCGCTCCACGAGGCCGAAGCGGCCACGTGTGACGCCCTCGCCGCCGGCGCCGAGCCACTCCCCGAGGTGCGGGATCGACCCCGGGCCGAACGCGACGTCGACGTACGGGTAGAGCTCGAAGAGCCGCTCGCGCTGCGCCTCGGCGTAGCAGCCGCCGACGGCGATCACCTTGCCCGGATCGCGCTCCTTCAGCGCGCGAGCCTGTGCGAGGTGGGCCGCGAAGCGCTGATCCGGCTTCTCGCGGATCGTGCAGGTGTTGAAGACGAGGACGTCGGCCTCTGCCTGGACGGCCGACTCGCCCAGCCCCAGCTCCTCGAGCATGCCCTTGATGCGCTCGGAGTCGTGCGCGTTCATCTGGCAGCCGAACGTCGTGACGTGATAGCGCCTCACCGGTGAAAACACTGTATCGGCGCGGTAGTCGCGCTTTGGATTTCACGGCGGCCGTTATAGGCTGGCCATGTCCGTTTTCGCCACCTTCTTGGGGAGAGGTACATGCATCCACTTGCGGTCGTCCGCGTTCGGGCGCGCGTGCTCTTCGGCGCCGTCGCCCTTGCCCTCGTTCTCGCGACCTTCCTCGTCGCCTCAGCGGGCGCGGTCAGCGCCAACCTCGTCGTCAGCCAGGTCTACGGCGGCGGCGGGAATGCGAGCGCGCCGTACCTGAACGACTACATCGAGGTCTTCAACCGCGGCACCGGCTCGGTCTCGCTCGACGGGATGTCGCTGCAGTACGCCAGTGCGACAGGCACCGGGAACTTCGGGGCCAACTCCGCCCAGCTCACCGAGCTGAGCGGGACGCTGGCTCCGGGTCAGTACCTCCTCGTCCAGCAGGCGTCCGGCGGCACGAACGGCGTTCCCCTCCCCACGCCGGACATCGTCGACCCGACGCCGATCAACATGTCCGGGACTGCGGGCAAGGTCGTCATCGCGACCGGGACGACCACGCTCGGCTGCAACGGCGGCTCGGCGCCGTGCGACGCGGCGGCGACGGCGCGCATCGTCGACCTCGTGGGCTACGGCAACGCGAACTTCTTCGAGGGCCCGGGCGCTGCGCCCACGCTCTCGAACACGCTGGCAGCCTTCCGGGGAGCCAACGGCTGCGCGGACACGGACAACAACCAGGCGGACTTCGCGGCAGCCGCTCCCGCCCCGCGGAACACCGCGTCGCCGTTCGCGAACTGCGTCGCCGACCTGGCGCCGACGGTCACGGACACGACGCCGGACGACGGCGCGACGGGCGTCGAGCTCGACAGCAACATCACCGTGACCTTCAGCGAGCCGGTGAACGTCAGCGGGAGCTGGTTCGCGATCTCGTGCTCGAGCTCGCTCAACCACGCGGCGACCGTGTCGGGCGGCCCGACGACCTTCACGCTCGACCCGACGACCGACTTCGTCACAGCCGAGAGCTGCAGCGTGGCGCTCGTCGGCGCGCAGATCTCCGACCAGGACACCGACGATCCTCCGGACACGGTCGCGGGGAACCCGTCCTGGACGTTCACGACGGCCACCCCGCCGGTCGAGATCCACGAGATCCAGGGCGCTGCGCACACATCCCCGCTGCTGGGCGACGCGGTCTCGGGCGTCACCGGGATCGTGACCGCGAAGCGGAGCAACGGCTTCTACTTCCAGGACCCGACGCCGGACGCCGACTCGAGCACGTCCGAGGGTCTCTTCGTCTTCACCTCCTCGGCACCGACGGTGAACGTCGGCGACTCGGTGCGGGTGAGCGGCACCGTGGTCGAGTTCCGCCCCGGCGGGGCGTCGAGCGCCAACCTCACCCTGACCGAGATCGGCGGCCCGACGATCAACGTGCTCTCGACCGGGAACCCGGTCCCCGCGCCGACGGTGATCGGCGCCGGCGGCCGCACGCCTCCGACGTCGGTGATCGACAACGACTCCTTCGCGACCTTCGACCCGGCGCAGGACGGGATCGACTTCTACGAGAGCCTCGAGGCCATGTCGGTCCAGGTCGACAACCCGGTCGTCGTCGGCCCGCGCAACAACTTCGGCGAGATCTTCGTGCTCGCCGACGACGGCGCCGGCGCCGGCCCGCGGACGGCCAGGGGCGGCATCGTGATCCAGCCGGACGACTTCAACCCCGAGCGGATCCAGTTCGACGACGCGATCCTGAGCAACTCCACGCCGAACGCGAGCGTGGGCGACCACTTCACCGGCGCCGCGATGGGCATCGTGGACTACGACTTCGGGAACTTCGAGGTCAACCTCACGGCGCCGCTGACCGTCGTGCCCGGCGGGCTCGCCCGCGAGACCACCGGCGCACCGGCCGGGAACGAGCTCTCGGTCGCGACCTACAACGTCGAGAACCTCGACGCCAACGAGCCCCAGTCGAAGTTCGACGCGATCGCAGCTCAGATCGTGAACAACCTGCGCTCGCCGGACATCCTGTCGCTGGAGGAGATCCAGGACAACAACGGCGCCACCAACGACTCGGTCGTGGACGCCAACCTCACGCTCGACAAGCTCGTCAACTCGATCGCGGGAGCCGGCGGCCCGAGCTACCAGTACCGCCAGATCAACCCGGTGGACGACGCCGACGGCGGTGAGCCGGGCGGGAACATCCGGGTGGGCTTCCTCTTCCGCACCGACCGCGGCGTGGCGTTCGTCGACCGGCCCGGCGGCGGCTCGACGAACCCGACCGGGATCGTCAACGGCCCGGACGGCCCGGAGCTCACGTTCAGCCCGGGTCGCGTCGACCCGGCGAACACCGCCTGGGAGGCGAGCCGCAAGCCGCTCGCGGGCGAGTTCACCTTCCGCGGCGAGAAGTTCTTCCTGATCACGAACCACTTCAACTCGAAGGGCGGCGACAATCCGCTCTTCGGGCGCTTCCAGCCGCCGGTCCGGGTGACCGAGGTCCAGCGGCACCAGCAAGCGCAGATCGTGAACGCCTTCGTGGACTCGATTCGCGCACTCGACACCGACGCGAACGTGATCGTCCTGGGCGACATCAACGACTTCGAGTTCTCACAGACGATGGAGCTCGTCGAGGGCGGCGTCATGACCGCCCTGATGAAGACCCTCCCGCAGCTCGAGCGCTACAGCTACGTGTTCGAGGGGAACTCGCAGTCGCTCGACCACATCGTCGTCACCAACAACCTGCTCGGCAAGCCGTTCTCGTACGACGCGGTGCACATCAACGCCGAGTTCCACGACCAGCTCTCCGACCACGACCCGCAGGTCGCGCGCCTGCTCGTGAACGCAGCGCCGACCGTGGACGCGGGCGGGCCGTACACGGTCGCCGAGGGCGGCTCGGTGTCGCTGACCGCCACCGGATCCGACTCCGACGGCGATGCGCTCACGTACAGCTGGGATCTCGACGGCAACGGCTCGTTCGAGACCGCCGGACAGAGCGTCGTGTACACGGCCGGGGACGGGCCGGCGAGCCCGACCGTCCGCGTGCAGGTGAGCGACGGCACCTCGACCGGCGTGGACGAGGCCACGGTGAACGTCACCAACGTGGCGCCGACGGCGACCTTCGTCACTCCGGCATCGTCGTTCGCCGGCTTCCCGTTCACGATCGCGCTGACCGGGGCGAGTGACCCCTCCGCCGCGGACACGGCCGCCGGCTTCCAGTACGCGTTCGACTGCGGCTCCGGGTACGCGGCGTTCGGCTCTGCGTCGAGCGCGTCCTGCGCGACCACGGACGTCGGCACGCGCACCGTCCGCGGGCAGATCCGCGACAAGGACGGCGGCGTCACCGAGTACACGGCGACGGTCGCGGTCGTCGTCACCTTCGACAGCCTCTGCGACCTCGTGCGGGCGTACTCGTCCAAGCCGGCCGTCTCCCACGCGGCCTGCGCGCTGCTCGCCGCGGCCGAGCGGGCCCGGTCGCCGCTGGCCCGCGAGCTCCTGCTCATTGCGTTCAGGGTGCTCGTCGTCGCATCGAGCGGCAACAAGTCGATCCACGCGTTCACGCCGACGGAGGGCGAGACCCTCATCCGGCTGTCGCGTTCGCTGTAAGGCCCAGCTGGGGGAGCCGCCTTCGGCGGCTCCCCCTTTTTCGATCGAGCCGCGGAACGAGCTGAGCCCGTTCCGCGGCCGACTACTTCGCGAGCTCGGTCGCGCGCGACTCGCGGATGACCGTGACCTTGATCTGCCCCGGGTACTCGAGCTCCTGCTCGATGTCCCGCGCGATCTCGTGCGAGAGGAGCACGGCGCCGTCGTCGTCGATCTCCCCGGGCTTCACGATCACGCGGATCTCCCGGCCGGCCTGCAGCGCGTACACCTTCTCGACCCCGTTCTTGCGGGCCGCGATCTCCTCGAGGGCCTCCAGGCGCTTGATGTAGTTCTCGAGCGTGTCGCCGCGGGCCCCCGGCCGCGACCCGGAGATCGCGTCCGCCGCGACGACCAGGACCGCCTCGACCGTCTGCGGCTGCACCTCGTAGTGGTGCGCCGCGATCGCGTGCACGACCGCCTCGGACTCGCCGTAGCGCTTCGCGAAGTCGGCGGAGATCTGCGCGTGTGAGCCCTCGATCTCGTGCGTCAGCGCCTTGCCGAGGTCGTGGAGCAGCGCGGCGCGCTTGGCGGTGCGCACACCCGCGTCCAGCTCGACGGCCATGATCCCGGCGAGGTGGACGACCTCGAGCGTGTGCTTGAGGACGTTCTGGCCGTAGCTCGTACGGTAGTGGAGCCGGCCGAGGATCTTCACGAGCTCGGGGTTGAACTCTCCGGCGTTGGCCTCGAAGACGGCCTGCTCGCCGGCCTGGCGGATGTGGTCCTCGATCTCCGCCTTCGACTGGTAGTACATCTCCTCGATGCGAGCCGGTTGGATCCGGCCGTCCTCGATCAACTTGCCGAGGGTGAGCCGGGCGATCTCGCGGCGGATGCCGTCGAACGAGGAGAGCACGACGGCTTGCGGGGTGTCGTCGATGATGATGTCGACGCCCGTCAGGTGCTCGAGCGTGCGGATGTTGCGGCCCTCGCGGCCGATGATCCGGCCCTTCATGTCGTCGCTGGGGAGCTCGACGACCGATGACGTCGTCTCCGCGGCGTGGCTGGCGGCGACCCGCTGGAGGGCGTCGGCGACCAGGTTCCGGGCGCGGCGCCTCGCTTCGACCTGCGCCTCCTCCTCGAGCTGGCGGACTCGGCGGGCCAGGTCGTGGCGGATCAGGCCCTCCGCCCGGTCGAGCAGCTCGCCCTTCGCCTCGTTCATGGTCAGGCCGGAGACGCGCTCCAGCTCGGCGAGCTCGCGGTCCTTCGCCTCCTTGAGGTCGCCCTGGAGCTCCTTGATGTGGGTCTCGCGGTCGGCGAGGCCCTGCTCGCGCCGCAGGAGCTCCGTCAGCTTCCCCTCGAGCTCGTCCTGCTTGGCGAGGACACGCTCCTCGAGCCGCGTGATCTGGCCGCGGCGTTCCTGTGCGTCCTTCTCGGCCTCGGCCCGGACCCTGACCGCCTGCTCGCGCGCCTCGATCTCGGCCTCGCGTCGCAGGTTGTCCGCCTCGCGCTTCGCGTTGTTGATCAGCTCGTCGCGCCGTGCCGCCGCCTCACCGAGGCTGGAGCGGCCGAGCAGCTGCATGACGACGAGCAGGGCGGCGGCTCCGATGACGATGCCGATGGCGATTCCGGCGACGAGCATGGGCGCTCCTTCGGGGTCGGATACCACCCGCCATCGGGCCTGAGCAGAGCGCTCTGATTCCGCAGCCGTCATCGACGGCCGCGCCGTTCGGTGCCGCTAGCGACCTGGGGCTAGCGCCGCCTCCGCCGCATCGCTGGTTTGCGTCTTCATCAGTGAACGGTCTCGACTGGTTTCAGAAAGCGTCTCTGTGCAGGAAAAATGTCGGGTGAAGCTCCCTCAGCATACCGGATCGTCGACGAGCGACTCGATCGACTCCCGGCAGAACCCCTTCGAGCTCAGGTAACGGAGCGCACGGTCGTCTCCGCCGCGGCGCCGGAAGATACGCGCGGCCCGCTCGGACTCCGGCTCGAGCCCCTCGACGAGCGTGTCGATCACGTCGGCGTCGATCCCGTGGCGACGCAGGTCGTTGCGGATGAGGGAGTCGCTGCCGTTCTTGGATGCGAGCCCGCGGGCCCTCGCCTCCGCGAACCGCTCGTCCGAGAGCAGGCCGCAGTCTGCGAGCTCGTCGAGCGTGGCGACGCGCTCGTCCGCCGAGATGCCGGCTCGCTCGAGCCGCCGCTCCAGCTCCCGTCGGGACCGGTCCCGGTGGTTCAGCGCCCTGAGCGCGAGCTCCCGCGCCTCGGCCATCGCCTACGTGGTCTCGACCGGCTCGGCCTCCGCCTCCGCAGCCGCATCGGCGGTCCCGTTGCCCTCGGCGCTCGGCAGCAGCCGCGCGGAGACGACCTGCTCGGGGCCGACCTCGGTCTGGATCTGGGCGAGGATCTTCTGCGTCACGTCGGGGTGCTCGCGCAGGAACGCGGTCGCGTTCTGGCGCCCCTGGCCGAGCCGCTCCTCCTGGAAGCTGAAGTACGAGCCCGACTTCTGGACGGCCTTCCGCTCGAGCCCGGCGTCGAGGACCGTGCCCTCCCACGAGATCCCCTGGCCGTAGATGATGTCGAACTCGGCCTGCTTGAACGGCGGCGCGACCTTGTTCTTCACCACCTTGACGCGGACGCGGTTCCCGATCGCCTCCACGCCGTCCTTCAGCGTCTCGATGCGGCGGATGTCGAGGCGGACCGACGAGTAGAACTTCAGCGCCCGTCCGCCCGGCGTCGTCTCCGGGTTGCCGAACATCACGCCGATCTTCTCGCGCAGCTGGTTCGTGAAGATGCAGATCGTCTCGGTCCGGTTGAGCGTGCCGGCGAGCTTGCGCAGCGCCTGGCTCATCAGCCGCGCCTGGAGGCCGACGTGGCTGTCGCCCATCTCGCCCTCGATCTCTGCGCGCGGCGTCAGCGCGGCAACCGAGTCGACGGCGACCACGGAGAGCGCGCCGCTGCGGATCAGGAGCTCGGCGATCTCGAGCGCCTGCTCCCCGTTGTCGGGCTGTGAGACGAGGAGGTCGTCGATGTTGACGCCGATTTTGCGCGCGTACTGCGGGTCCATGGCGTGCTCGGCGTCGATGAAGGCGCAGATGCCGCCGCGGCGCTGGGCCTCGGCGATCACGTGGTAGACGAGCGTCGTCTTCCCCGAGGATTCCGGGCCGAAGATCTCGACGATCCGGCCACGGGGCAGGCCGCCGATCCCGAGGGCGAGGTCGAGTGCGAGCGACCCGGTCGAGACCGAGCCGACGGCGACGTGCGCGTGGTCGTTCATCCGCATGACCGCGCCCTTGCCGAACTGGCGCTCGATCTGTCCGAGAGCGGTGTCGAGTGCCTCTTCGCGACTCATCCCATCAACCTCCTAGCGGTACCGATTCCAAGACTTCGTACTGCGCCCCGGTCGGCCGCAGGGCTGACATGTAAACAGCCGCGTCGGACGGTCGAAAGCGCCCCAGGTCGGGCACGGGCGGGTCGAGCCTGGGCCTCGAGCGGAAGCGCAGAACGGTGACGTGCGGGAGCCACGGACGCTGCTCGCGCTCGTACACGCCGAGCCCCTCGAGGGCGTCGAACAGGCGCGCTGCAAGCCGGGTCCCCTCCCCCGTCGCGTCGTCGAGGACGACCATGCCGACGCTGCGCGTCTCCCGGTAGCGGACGGCCGCGAAGCCGATCTCACCGGCCTCGGCGGCCGCCTCGCGGAGGGCGCCGGCGATCGGCCCCAACTCGGCTGCGGGCCGGGATCCGAGGAACGCGAGGGTGACGTGAAGGTGCCCGCGCGGGACGGCTCTCCCCGCGCCGAGGTTCGCCGACTGCCAGCGTTCGAGCGCGTCGAGGGCGGCGTCCGGAATTCGAAGGGCACAGAAGAGGCGCAGGCGTTCACGACCCCCGACGCTACCGGCCGACGTCACGCCTGTGTGTGCCGGCTCTGTGTCAGAAGACGCCGCAGGAGATGGAGCGACGAGGCGGCCGCTCGGCGGCGCACGGCGTCCCGGTCGCCGGGAAGATGCACCTCGAGCGCCTGCTCGGACTTGGGCCCGCTCGCGTGCAGGTAGACGAGCCCGACGGGCTTGTCCGGACTGCCGCCTCCGGGCCCCGCCACGCCGGTGACGGAGACCGCGACGTCGGCGCCGAGCCGCCGTTGCGCACCCTCGGCCATCGCCTCGGCCACCTCCGCCGAGACGGCTCCGTGCCGCTCCAGGAGCTCTTCCCGGACGTCCAGCAGCTCCCGCTTGAGCCGGTCGTCGTAGGCCACGACGCCGCCCAGGAACGCCTCGCTGGACCCGGGAACCGACGTCAGCCGGGCCGCGACGATCCCGCCCGTGCACGACTCCGCAGCGGCCAGAGACACGCCCTGCTCCCGCGCCAGGTCGAGCACGATGGCCTCGACCGGGCGCTCGTCCTCGGCGAAGAGCGCCTGCGGCAGCTCCTCGGCGAGCGCGGCGCGGAGCCGGTCGGCCCGCTCCTCCGCACCGGGCTGCACGACGAGGTCGACCTGGACCTCGAGGTCGTGCGCGCAGATCGTGATGTCCACGCCTTCCTGCTCGCCTCCAGCGCCCTCGACGACACGGGCCACCGCGGACTCGGGGAGCCCGAAGAAGCGCAGCATCCGGTGGTCGGGGCTGCTGGCCGCCTCCAGCACTGCCTGCAGCGGCCCGGTCTCGAGCGCGCGGAGCCAGAGCCGCTGCAGCTCCCCGGGCGGCCCTGGGAGGACGACGACGACGGTCCCGTCCACCTCGACCACGAGCCCCGGCGCCGTGCCGGCGAGGCCCAGCGACGTGGCCCCCTCGGGGATCGTCGCCTGCTTGCGCACACCGGCCTCGAACTCCTCGTACGGACGCCGAAAGCGGGCGGAGAGCCCACGCACGACCTGCGCGATCTCGGCCTCCAGCACGGGATCGACGACGAGCTCGCGTCCGGCGACGAGGGCGAGCATCTCCACCGTCCGGTCGTCGTGTGTGGGCCCCAGCCCGCCCGACGTCAGGACGAGGTCGGCGGCGAGGGCCTCCCGAAACGCCCCCTCGAGCGCCTCCGGCCGGTCGCCGACGACCAGCACGCGCTGCGGCTCGATCCCGCGGGTGCTCAGCTCGCGGGCGAGGAATGGCCCGTTCTCGTCCGTCCGCCCGCCGCGGACCAGCTCGCTGCCCGTGACGAGAACAACCGCTGTCGGCCGGCTCAAGCCGGGGCAGTCACCGGGATCACACGCTTGGCGGTGATCACCACTGCTGTCGGGCCCCCGCGGTTCGGGACGTTGACGACGCGCCCGTTCACCTTGAACCGCAGGTTCCCCGGCCGCCCGGCGACGACGTGCATGCGGCGCTGGTTGAAGCGGATCGTCGAGCCGGCCTCGAGCGTCCCGCGGTAGAGCTCCCGTCCGGCCGCGGAGTTCGCGTGCACCTCGACCCACGAGTTCCCCAGCGCGCCCGTGATCGTCAGCTTCGCCGACGCCGCCTTCGGCGCCTGCCGTCTCGCGGGCTGTCGCGTCGTGGTGGCGGCGGGCGGCTGCGAGGAGAAGTCCGGGATCGCCGTCTCGGGCGTGTCGCTGCCGAAGCGCCAGGCGACGACGACGAGCGCGGTCAGGATCCCGATCGCCGCCAGCGCGACGAGGACCACGCTCGACTCGACACGTGGGTTGCGCCCGACCGTGGACTTGTTCTGGGCCCGGAGCGGCGTCTCCTCGTCACCGGGGATGTAGCGCGAGTTGTACTCGTCGACGTAGAGCTGCCCGTCCAGCCCCAGGTACTCGGCGTACGTTCGCAGGAAGCCCTTGACGTACGTCTGGCCCGGAAGGATGTCGAACTGCTCGTCCTCGAGCGCGCGCAGGTACTTCCCCCGGATCTTGGTCGCTTGCTCGACCTCGGGGAAGTCCAGGCCCTGGCGCAGCCGCGCCTCGCGAAGGCTGTTGCCGATCTCGAACATGGCGGCCGCTCGATTCTAGGCAGAGTTCCGTCAGGCTGCGAACTCTCGCAACACGTAGTACGTGATCACCGAGATTCCGGCGGTGACGGCGAGGTACAGGCCGACGTAGCCGAGGATCCGGCCGGTCGCCGCAAGGGACCGGCCCCGCGTCCGGCCGATCGTCCGCTCCACGCTCCGCCGCGCGCGGCGCCCCAGGTAGATGGCGAGCAGCGACAGGACGAGGGCCGGCGGGATCGCGACCGACGACTCGAGCAGGGTCACGACGTCGTAGACCTCGGCCGCCACGACGGCGGCCGGGATCGTCGCGACCGCCGCCAAGCCGATGAGCACGGAGAAGACCGCGCTCCAGCTCAGCGGACGGTCGTGGTTACTGCTTGCGGTAGGGCCTGCCAACGGCGGCGGGCGGGATCGAGCGGCCGATGACGCCGGCGACCGCGATCAACGTGAGGACGTACGGCAGGGCCTGGAACAGCGTCGCCGCGGACCCCGAGTACTCCGGAAGCCGCTGCGCGAGCGCGCTCGAGAAGCCGAAGAGCAGCGCCGCGCTGAAGGCGCCGAAGGGACGCCAGGCGCCGAAGATCAGCGCCGCGAGTGCGATGAACCCACGCCCCGCCGTCATGTTCTCGTTGAACGAGCCGAGGAAGCCGATCGAGAGATATGCCCCGCCGAGCGCCGCCAGAATCCCCGAGACCGTCACCGACGCGTAACGGACGAGGTACACGTTGATGCCGACCGTGTCAGCCGCGCGGGGATGCTCGCCGACCGCGCGGATCCGCAGCCCGACCGGCGTCTTGAACATGACGACGTACGAGACGATCAGCAGCAGGAACGAGAGCCAGATCATCAGGTTCATCTGCCCGAAGACGTCGTCGAGGAACGTCCCGATCCCGGTCGGGATCTTGTCCAGCGGCAGGTGGACGTCCGGGATGCGCGGGATCTCCGAGGGCGTGCCGAGCTCGCCGTAGACGTCGACGAAGAAGTACCCGGTGACGCCGAGGGCCAGGAAGTTGATCGCCGTCCCGCTCACGATCTGGTCGGCGCGCAGGTGGATCGAGAAGAAGGCGTGGATCAGCGCCAGCGCCGCGCCGGCGCCCATGGCGGCGACGAGCCCGAAGGCCCACGAGCCGGACTTCTGCGCCGCGAGGATCCCGAAGAAGGCGCCGGCGAGCATCATCCCCTCGAGAGCGATGTTCACGACGCCGCTCCGCTCGGAGAACATCCCGCCGATCGCGGCGAACGTCAGCGGCGTCGCGTAGCGGAGCATCGACGCGAAGAGCGCCGACCAGACGACCACGCTGTCGAGGTGCCCGACGCTCGAGTTCGTCGCGGCGATCCCGAGCCCGATCGACGCGATGCCGAGCACGACCGCCCACCAGCCGAGCCGCTTGACCCCGCGGGAGACGGCGGCGATGCCGAACAGCGTGCCGAGGATCCCGAGCGCGACGGGCCAGACGAGCGACCGCTGGGTGAGCGGCGGGAGGACGATCCAGAAGCCGATGGCCGAGACGGCGATCCCGGCGATCGCGAGGTTCCGCGCCGCGAAGAGGCGGTCGACGTTGGCGCCGGCCTGCTCGGCGCGCGCGATCACGTCGGCGTCCCCGCGACGGGAGCGCCGCTGTGCCGCCCGCGGCCGATGCGTTTCGCGCGCGCCCACAGGGCCAGGATCAGGAGGTCGGCGCCCACGAAGAGCACGACGAGGGCCTGGATCATCAGCGTCAGGTTCCCGGCGAGCTCGGGCTGGAAGACCTCGGGATCGAGGTTCCGCGTCGACGTCCCGTTCAGGAGCGCGCCGAAGAGGAGCGCGGAAAGGGCAACGCCGATCGCGGTGTTGCGCCCAAGGAGCGCCACGGCGATCCCGATGAAGCCGATCGCCGAGTTCTGGATGTCGATCACCCCGAGCCGGAACTGCCAGCCGAGGATGTCGAGCGCGCCGCCGATGCCGGCGAACATGCCCGCGATCGCCATGGCGAGGATGTAGCTCCGCGCCACGTTGATCCCGCCGTACCGCGCGGCCTCCGGGTTGAAGCCGACCGCGCGCACCTCGTAGCCGAGCGTCGTGCGGGTCAGGGTCAGCCAGTAGGCGACGAGGGCGACGGTGGCGACGATGAAGCCGATGTGGAGGCCCTGGAGCAGCGGATCGCCCCAGAAGACCGGCAGCTTGGCGCCCTCCGCGACGTCCGACGACACCGGGACGGACTCGTTCACCTTGTTCTGCAGCGGGCCGCCCTGCCCGAAGGCGAAGATCCAGATCCAGTAGGCGATCCAGTTGAGCATGATCGTGGTGATCACCTCGTGAGCACCGACGGTCGCCTTCAGGAACCCGGCGATCCCGGCCCAGAACGCGCCTGCGAGGGCGGCGAGGCCGATGGCCAGCACGATGTGGAGGCCCGGGTTCATGTCCACCCACGACGAGCCCACCCAGACGCCGACGCCGGCGCCGACGATGTACTGGCCCTGACCCCCGATGTTGAAGAGGCCGCAGCGGAAGGCGAATGCCACGGCGAGGCCGGTCATCACGAGCGGGACCCAGAGCAGCAGCGTCTGCTGGAGGTTGAACGCCGCCTCGGAGTTGATGTCGTTCGTCTCCCAGGGGAACCAGACCGTCGCGTCGCTGAACGGCAGCCCGACCTCGTACGAGCCGACCTGGAGGAACCAGTTCAGGCCCGTGCCGGCGAAGATCTCCTTGTAGGTGGTCAGCGGGTTGTGACCCGAGGCCGCCACGACGATGCCGCCGACGAAGAACGCCAGGAGCGCGGTGAGGATCGGCGGGACGATCCCGCCTGCCCGCTGGAGCGCGCCTAGTCGCGCCGCCGGGCTCGGCGGGCCTTCGCCGGAGCTCGGTTGCTCGATCGCCGGCTGGTCGCTCACGCAACCACCTGCTCGCGGCCGACGCCCGTCATCGCGGCGCCGAGCTCCTCGGGTGTGACGTCCGGCGAGTACTCGCCGACGACCTCGCCCTCGAACATCACGAGGATCCGGTCGGAGAGCGAGAGGATCTCGTCCAGCTCGAGCGACACGAGCATGATCGCGCGACCCTGGTCGCGCTCCTCCACGAGCCGGCGGTGGACGAACTCGATCGCGCCGACGTCGAGGCCGCGCGTCGGCTGCGCCGCGAGCAGGACGCGCGGGTCACGCTCGACCTCGCGCGCGACGACGACCTTCTGCTGGTTGCCGCCGGAGAGCGCCGACGCCTTGGTCGTCGGGCCGCCGCCACGGACGTCGAAGGCCTTCAGGAGCCGCCGCGCCCTTGCGATCAGCCGCTTCGGGAAGAGCCAGCCGAAGCGCGAGTCCGGCTCCTCGCGATAGTCGTGCAGCGCGATGTTCTCGGCGAGCGTGAAGTCGAGGACGAGTCCGCGCCGGTGGCGGTCCTCGGGGATGTGGCCCATCCCGGCGTCCAGGACCCGGCGGGCGTTCCCGTTCGTCACGTCCTTCCCGCCGATCGTCACCTGGCCCTCCTCGAGGCTGCGAAGCCCGGTGATCGCGTCGATCAGCTCCGTCTGCCCGTTCCCGTCGACGCCGGCGATCCCGACGATCTCGCCCGCCTTGACCTCGAAGGAGACGCCGCGAACGGCCGGCAGCCCGCGGTCGTCCACGACGGACACGTTCTCGACCTTCAGCAGCGTCTCACCGGGCTGGGGTGCCTTCTTCTCCACGCGCAGGAGGACGTCGCGGCCGACCATCAGCCGGGCGAGGTGGTCCTCCGTCGCGCCCGCCTTCGGCACCGAGTCGATCCGCTTGCCTCGCCGAAGGACGGTGATCCGGTCGGCGATCTCGAGCACCTCGTTGAGCTTGTGCGTGATGAAGATCACGGACATGCCCTCGCGGGTCAGGTTGCGGAGGATCGCGAAGAGCTCGAGCGCCTCCTGCGGCGTGAGCACCGCCGTCGGCTCGTCGAGGATCAGGACGTCGGCACCCCGGTAGAGCGCCTTCAGGATCTCGACGCGCTGCTGCTGCCCGACGCTGATGTTCTCGACCTTCGCATGCGGGTCGATCCTGAAGCGGAACGTGTCTGCGAGGTCCTCGACCCGCTTCATCGCGGTGTCCTCGTCCAGCAGGAAGCCCGCCTTCCGGGGCTCGGTGGCCAGGACGATGTTCTCCGCCACCGACATGACCGGGATGAGCATGAAGTGCTGGTGCACCATCCCGATCCCCGCCTCGATCGCGTCCCCCGGGCCGTGGAAGCGCGCGGGCTTGCCCTTGACCAGGATCTCGCCGCTGTCGGGCGAGTACAGCCCGTACAGGATGTTCATGAGCGTCGACTTGCCGGCGCCGTTCTCGCCGAGCAGCGCGTGGACCTCGCCGCGCCGCAGGTCGAAGTCGATGCGGTCGTTGGCGAGGATGCCCGGGAACTCCTTGGTGATCCCCTTGAGCTCGAGGACCTTGGGGGCCGCCTCCTCCGCCATTGCGGCGATTCTATGGTGGAGGCGGCCCCCGTAAAGCCGGACCCGTCTACAAGGTCGCGGGTGCGGTCAGCTCGCCGGAGATCAGCTGATCCTTGATCTCGTTCATCCGGTCGATGAACTCCTGCGGCACCTTGGAGCTGATCTTCCCCACGCCGACGCCCTCGTTCTCGAGGTCGAAGACCGCGTCGGTCCCACCCTGGAACTCGCCCTTCTGGACGGCCTCCGCGGTGAGGAAGACCGACTGGTCGACCCGCTTGACGGCGCTCGTGAGGATGTGCGCGCCGAGGCTCGACTGGTCGCGGTCGACGCCGATCCCCCACTTCCCGCGCTCCTTCGCTGCGTCGAGCGCGCCCAGGCCGCAGCCGCCGGCGACCTGGAAGACGACCTGCGAGCCACGCCCGATCTGGCCGAGCGCGAGCTCCTTGCACTTGTCCTGCGCCACGAAGTCCTGCGAGTAGCCGATCAGCGTCCGGATCTGCGGGTTGCACTGCTTCGCGCCCGCCTGGTAGCCGGCGATGAAGATGTCGACCGTCGGCAACTTGATCCCGCCGACCGCGCTGATCACCTGCGGGCCTCCCTGCTGCTCGACCATCAGCGCCGCGAGGCAGCCGATCATGTAGCTGTTCTCGTTCGTGGCGAACGTCAGCCCCTGGACGTTCGCGTTCTTGGCGAACGGCTCGGCGTTCACCGAGTAGTCGATGATCGCGAAGTTGGAGTCCGGGAACCGCCTCGCGGCGGTGTTCACGGCCTCGGCGAGGAGGAAGCCGACACCGATCGTGAGGTCGAAGCCCTCGCGTGCGAGCGAGGAGAGGTTCGGGACGTAGTCGCTCGTCTGACGGGACTCGACCGGCCGCCCGGTGATGCCGAGGTCCTCCTCCGCCCGCTGGAGGCCCTCGAGGGCCGACTGGTTGAACGAGCGGTCGTTGAAGCGGCCCACGTCGCTGACCAGCCCGACGCGGATGTCCTCGCCGCCGGTCGTCTCCTCCGTCGTGGTCGCCCCGCCGGCGTCGCCCTCGTCGTCGTCTCCGCCGCATGCGAGCCCGAACGCGAGCAGTCCGCACGCGAGCAGCGTGGCGACCCATTGCATCTTGCGCACCTTGCCCCCCTTCGTAGACCTGGGAGCGATGCTAACGGCCGGACCACGACGAGGGCGGGCTTGCCGCCCGCCCTCGTCAGTTCCGCTTGTGCTCTGGTTAGAGCTTCTTCGGCGGCTTGATGCGACCCTTGATGATGAGCGGCTTGAGCGCGTTCATGCGGCGGACGAACGCGCGCGGGACGCGGCGATCGATCCGGCCGACGGCCACGCCGCCGTTCTTCAGGTTGAAGACGGCGTCGGTGCCACCCTTGAACGTGCCCTCCTTGATGGCCTTCGCCGTCAGGTAGACCGACTGGTCGACCCGCTTGACGGCGCTGGTCAGGATGTGCGCGCCGAGGTTCTTCTGGTCCTTGTCGACGCCGAGGCCCCACACACCGCGCTCCTTGGCTGCATCGAGGGCGCCGAGGCCGCACCCACCGGCGACCTGGAAGACGACCTGCGAGCCCTGCGCGATCTGGTTGAGGGCAACCTCCTTGCACTTGTCCTGCGCAACGAAGTCCTGCGAGTAGCCGATCAGGACCTGCGTGCCCGGGACGCAGCGCCGGGCGCCTGCCCGGTAGCCGGCGATGAAGATGTCGACCGTCGGCAGCTTGATGCCGCCGACCGCGCTGATCACGCGGCGGCCGCGCTGGTTCGCCATGAGCGCCGAGAGGCAGCCGATCATGTAGCTGTTCTCGTTCGTGGCGAACGTCAGGCCCCGCACGTTCCGGTTCTTCTTGAACGGCGGTGCCGCGACCGAGTAGTCGATGATCGCGAACTTCGAGTTCCGGAACCGGGTCGCGGCGGTGTTCGTCGCGTCGGCGAGCAGGAACCCGACCGAGATCGTCACGTCGTAGCGCTGGCGCGCGAGCGACGAGAGATTCGGGATGTAGTCGCTCGTCTGCCGCGACTCGACAGCGCGGCCCTGGACTTTCAGGACCCGCTGGGCGCGCCGGAGACCGTCGAGCGCGGACTGGTTGAACGAGCGGTCGTTGAACCGGCCGACGTCGCTGACGAGGCCGACCTTGTAGACCTTCGTCGCAGCGTCACCGGATCCGCTCCCCGCGAGCCCCGCCGCCGCAGCGACAACCGTCGCTGCGCAGGCAACGAGCGCAAGCGGAACGAGCCTTCTTGCTCTCATGAAACCTCCCCAATCAGATTCAAAGACAGACCCCTGTCTGCCTTTGTTTCGACGTTGATCCTAAAGGGAGGTTAGTGAAGTTCCAAGTGGGTTTGCGCAGATATGGGCCGGGAGGGATTGGCGGGAAAGCGCTCGTCGCCAGGGTGCGATGGTCGCTTCCAGGCAAGAACGCAGGGAGCGCCCGTATCAATGCGATACGGGCGCGACTGAGGACGCAGACCTGGGAGCGAGCAGCGCGGCCTGGCGGCACAGCCGGTTTTCCGCCAAACCCTCCTAGGAGAGGACGCGCTCGAGCGCTCCCTCGTCCACCAGCACGCGGCGCGGCTTCGAGCCCTCGTAGCCGGAGATGATCCCGCGCCGCTCGAGCATGTCGATCAGTCGGCCCGCACGCGTGTAGCCGACGCGCAGGCGCCGCTGGAGCAGCGACACGGACGCGGTCTGCGTCTGCACCACGATCTCGATCGCGCGCTCGAGCAGCGGGTCCTGGTCGGGGTCGAAGTCCTCGTCGCCGTCGTCGAGCTCCTCCGGCGGCGCCTCGGGGGCCTCGAGCAGCGACTCGTCGAGCTCCTGCCCGCGCTGGCTGCGGCACTGCTCGACGAGCAGCGCGATCTCCTCCTCGGTCACGTAGGCGCCCTGGACGCGCTGGAGGCGTGAGGTGCCAAGCGGCTTGAACAGCATGTCGCCCTGGCCGAGCAGGCTCTCGGCCCCGGCCTGGTCGAGGATCACGCGCGAGTCGGTCTGGCTCGAGACGGCGAAGGCGATCCGGGACGGGACGTTCGCCTTGATCATCCCGGTGATCACGTCCACGGACGGCCGCTGCGTGGCCAGGACGAGGTGGATCCCGACCGCGCGGGACTTCTGGGCGAGGCGGATGACGGCGTCCTCGACCTGCTGCGGCGAGATCATCATCAGGTCGGCGAGCTCGTCGATGACGACGAGGAGGTACGGCAGCGTCTCCTCCCCGCGCTGGCGGAACGACCGGTTGGCCTCGGCGAGGTTCCGCGCGCGGACGGTCGCGAGGCGCTCGTACCGGCGCTCCATCTCCGCGAGCACGTTGGTCAGGACGATCGCCGCCTCCTTCGGGCTGGAGACGACCGGGGTGAGCAGGTGCGGGATCGACTCGTAGAGCGAGAGCTCGATCCGCTTGGGGTCGATGAGGATCAGGCGAGCGTCGTCCGGCGTCGCCCGCAGGAGCACCGACGTGAGGACGGTGTTGATGCAGCCCGACTTTCCGGACCCGGTGGTGCCGGCGATCAGCAGGTGCGGCATCCGGGCGAGGTCGGTCCAGACGGCGTTGCCGGAGATGTCCTTGCCGAGCCAGACCGAGAGCGGGCTCGCGGTCGCCGGCAGCGTGTCGAAGACGTCGCCGAGCGTGACGAGGTTCGGTGAGAGGTTCGGGACCTCGACGCCGACGGCCTGCTTGCCGGGGATCGGCGCCAGGATGCGGATCTCCGTCGTCGCCAGCGCGTAGGACAGGTCGTCCTTGAGGGCCGAGATCTTCGACATCTTCGTGCCGGCGGCGAGCTGGAGCTCGTAGCGCGTCACGCGTGGGCCCGTGATCTCGCCGACGACGCGCGCGTCCACGCCGAAGTCCGCCAGCGCGCGGGTCAGCGACTCGGCGACCTTGCCGTTGTCGCTCTTGCCGGCGGGGCGGGCCGGCGAGCGCTTGAGGAGCGACGCCTCCGGGAGGACGTAGTCGGTGCGCGCTGGCGTCGGCGGCTCGAAGAGCACCTGCTGCTCGCTCTCCTCCGTCGGCTCGTCGCCCAGGGCGATCAGCGGCGGCGGCTCCGCCTGGCCGACGACGTCGGGGAACTCCGAGACGCCGTCGACCGGCGGATGCTCGTCGCGCGGTCGGAGCGGGATCGCAGGAGCGAGCGGGCGGTCGTCCAGGGGCCGCTGGCGCTCCACGCGGCGCCTTGCAGCCGTGTGGGCCCGCTTGACGGCGCCGTGGGAGCGCTGGACGAGCGCCCCGACCGAGGCGCCCGAGAGCAGGAGGATCCCGGCGAGGGTGAAGGCGACCCCGGCGATGACGGCGCCGGTGCGCCCGATCAGGGTTCCCACGACCTCGTCGAGCGCCGTGCCGATCCAGCCGCCGGAGTCCGCGAGCAGGAGGAAGACGCCGAGCGCGAACGAGGCGAGGCCCCAGCGGAAGGGGTGCACATGGACGAGCCGGCTCCTCCCGAGCATCAGGGCGCCGACGATGACCAGCGCGGCCGGGAGCACGTACCCCGCATCGCCGACGACGGCCCAGAGGCCGTCCACGATCGCCTCTCCGGCCGCGCCCCCCTCCCACCCCAGGTACACGAGCGTGGACAGGAACAGGCCGACGGCAGCGAGGCCGAGGCCGATCAGCTCGGGATGGTGGTGGCTGCGCTCCTTCGCGGCGCGCTTTCGGCGCTTCACGCGCGAGGGCACGCGCGGTCGCAGGGTGCGCTTCTTGCGGCGTTTCGCCATGCGCGCTGCTTCGACGCGCGGTTTCCGTCCCCTACCTGTCGCCGAAGTCGTCCGACCGCGGGATCCACTGTCTCCGCCTCGAGAGCTCGTGGTGGCGCCGCTCCCGCACGGCCGAAGCAGACCCCTCCCGCCAGCCCCGGGGTTGAGTCCCGTCGACTCAAGGGGTCTGACCCCACCCGGCCCAGCGAGCCGCCTGGTTATGCGCCGCCGCGACTGGGGTCTGACCCCTGGCAGGTCAGTCCAGGGTAGGCAGGCGCTCGAGCAGGAGCTCGATGAACCCACGGCCGTCGGCCTCCACGCCGACGTGCGCGTTCGGCTCGTGCCCCGTGCGCCTCCAGAGGTCGACGAGCGTGCGGCCGCGGGACAGCTCCGACTCGCAGTCGATCGCGACATGCCGGTGCGCCGTCTCGACGAGGTCCGGGCGGAAGACGTGCGCCAGGGCGAGCGCGTCGTGGATCGGCGACCCGTCGAACCCGTACGTCTGCTGGTGGAACCGGTTGTAGAACTCCCACAGCTCGGCGACGAGCGTCCCGGTGCGCCCGCTCGCCCGGAGCCGGTCGGCATCGGCCTGCGTCATCAGCGCCTGGTGCGTGACGTCGAGGCCGATCATCGTCACGTCGAGCCCGCTCTCGAACACCCGCGCCGCCGCCTCGGGGTCGGCCCAGATGTTGAACTCCGCGGCCGGTGTGACGTTGCCCACGCCGATCGACCCGCCCATGAGCACGATCCGCGCGGGCTGCACGCCGGGGTAGCGGGCCAGGAGCAGGCCGACGTTCGTGAGCGGGCCGACGGCCACCAGGGTGACGCCGTCGGCATGGCGGCCGAGGAAGTCGACGGCGTGCTCGTCGAGCGGCGAGCCCTGCGGCGCCGGGAGCTCCGGGCCGTCCAGCCCCGTGTCGCCGTGGACGTACCTCGCCACGTACGGCTCGCGGACGAGCGGCCTGTTCGCACCCGCGGCCACCGCGATCTCCGTCCGCCCGGCGAACTCGAGGATCCTGATCGCGTTCGCCGTCGTCTTCTCGAGCGTCTGGTTCCCGGCGACGGTCGTGATGCCGAGGAGCTCGACCTCGGGGCTCGCAAGGGCGAGCAGGATCGCGATCGCGTCGTCGTGGCCGGGGTCGCAGTCGAGGAGGATCCGCTCAGCCAACGAGCTCGTCCACCTCTTCCGCCGTCGGCAGCGACGGCTGGGCGCCGAGCCGGGACGCGGCGATCGCGCCGGCCGCGCAGGCCCGGCGCAGCGCCTCGTCCCAGTCGCGGCCCTCGAGGTGCGAGACGACCAGGCAGGCGGTGAAGGCGTCGCCCGCCCCGGTGCCGTCGACGGCGTCCACCTTCGGCGGCGTGGCGCGGGCGATCTCACGGCCGTTCTCGAGCAGCACCGCGCCCTCCTCTCCCAAGGTGAGCGCCACGAGCCTCCCCCGCGAGTTCACCTCGTGTTCGTAGCGATTCACGACGAGGAGATCCGGCTCGACGTCGAGGGGCTTCGCGGGGGCCGCGTTCAGGCAGAACCACTCCGCAGCCTCCGCGTTCGCGCGCACCGTCTCGAGCGGGATCTCGAGCTGACAGAGGACGTGTCCGGCGCCGACGGCATCGACCGTCGCGTTCGCCCCCGGCGCCACGATGATCTCGTTCTCGCCCCCGGCATCCACCGCGATCAGCCCGATGCCGGTGGAGTCGCGCCTCGCGACGTTCACCGCGACGCCGGCGTCGATCAGCCCGGCCAGCGCCTGATCGGCGAACTCGTCGTCCCCGACCGCGCCCTCGAAGCGCACGTCGGCGCCGAGCCGCGCCGCAGCGACGGCCTGGTTCGCTCCCTTTCCGCCCGGGGCGCGCACCAGCTTCGCGTCGGTCACCGTCTCGCCGGGCCGCGGGAGGCGCTCGACCTGCGCAATCAGGTCCAGGTTGACGGACCCGACGACGGTGAGGCTAGGCGGCAAGCGCGCGCAGGTCTTCGAGCGTTCCGCCGAGCAGGTTCTCGCGGAGGTCGAAGAGCCCGGCCCAGAGGGACGACCGGTCCGGCGGCGCGTCCAGCCGGACGGACGTCGTGAGCCCCTCCAGCGCGCGCACCAGGACGGCGAGCTCGAGGTATGCCTGCGCGACCCGGTGCGACGCGGCGCAGACGCCCGCGCGCCCGAGCACGGGGCCCCAGTCCATGAGCTCGGCCGCGCCCGGCTGGCCGTACCACGACCGCCCTTCCGCCTGATCCGGCTCGAGCTCGAGCAGGTATCGCCCGAGCGGCCGCTCCAGGCCCGCGATCGCCGTCTCCGCGCGGTCCGCGGCGCGACGCAGGGCCGCCTGCCGCTGTCCGGCCGTGCTGGGAACCGCCTCGCCCCTCGCCCACCGCTCGAGCAGCCGGCAGAACGCGAGCGCCGCCACCTCGCAGGCTGCGAGCTGCGCGATCAACCGGCGTGCCGTCGCCTCCTCGGCGGCGCGGTCGAACAGCGCCTCGGCCCAGGCGGGCGTCGGATTGGCACGAAGGGTGCTCACAGCGCGGTTTCCTGAGTCAGGGAAGCGAGGGTCACACTTCCACTATGACCGGGAGGATCATCGGCCGCCTCCCCGTTCTGTCGTAGATCAGCTGCCCGATCGAGTCGTGGAGATGCTCCTGGAGCAGCTTGATCTCGCGCACATTCTGGCCCATGAGCTCGTCGAGGACCCGGTTCGCCTCCTCGCGCGTCTCCTCCAGCAGCGGGCCCGGCTCGGTGAGCCCGCGGGCGATGAGCTCCGAGACGGCCGTCGGCCGCCCGTTCGAGCTCGCGATCGTGGCGACGATGATCAGGACGCCGTCCTCGGAGAGCGTCCGGCGGTCCCGCAACGCCACGTCGCGCACGTCCCCGACGCCGAGGCCGTCCACGAACGTGACGCCGGAGTCGATGTGGTCGACGATCCGGGGGCCGCTCGCCGTCAGCTCGACGACCGCGCCGTTCTCGGCCAGCACGATGGAGTCGGCCGGCACGCCGCTGTCCTGCGCGAGCCTCCCGTGCGCCGCGAGCATCCGGAACTCGCCGTGCACGGGCATGACCGCCTTCGGGCGGACGAGACCGAGCATCGTCCGCAGCTCCTCCGCGTACCCGTGGCCGGACACGTGCACGGGCGCGTTCTCCTGGTGCAGGACCTCCGCGCCGATCTTCGCGAGCTGGTTGATCGTGTCGTGCACGCGGAGCTCGTTCCCGGGAACCGGCTTCGCGGAGAGGATGACCGTGTCGCCGCGCTCGACCGTGACCGCCGGGTGATCGTTGTACGCGATGCGGGTCAGAGCCGACATCGGCTCACCCTGGCTGCCCGTGCAGAGGATCAGCACCTCGTGCGGGCGGTACTCGTCGAGCTCGTTCGGCCGGATCAGCGTCTCCTCGGGCACTTCGACGTAGCCGAGGTTCCGCGAGATGTTCATGTTCTTCCGCATCGAGCGGCCGACGACCGCCACCTTGCGGCCGACCTGCACCGCGACGTCGATCGCCTGCTGCATCCGGTGGACGTTCGACGCGAAGCACGCGATCAGCACCCGGCCCTGGAGGCGCGGGACGATCTGCTGGAAGGCCTCGCCGACCAGGCGCTCCGATCCGGTCACACCCGGACGCTCGGCGTTCGTCGAGTCGCCCAGGAGCAGGTCGACGCCCTCGCTGCCCAGGACCGCCAGGCGGCCGACGTCCGTGCGCAGGCCGTCGACCGGTGTGTGGTCGAGCTTCCAGTCGCCCGTGTGCAGGAGACGGCCCGCCGGGGTGTCCAGCACGACGGCGACGGCGTCGGGAACGGAGTGCGCGACTCGGACGAAGCCGACGCGGAAGGGCCCGATGTCGACGGGATCCTCCTCGGGCCTGGCTTCCTTGAGCTCGACCGCGTTCAGCAGGCCGTGCTCGTCGAGCCGCGACTGCGCGAGGCCGAGCGTGAGGCGGGTGCCCCAGACCTCCGGCACCGGCACCTCGCGCAGGAGGTACGGCAGCGCCCCGACGTGGTCCTCGTGTGAGTGCGTGAGGATCACGGCGCGCACGCGGTCCTTCCGAGCGACGAGGTAGGAGAAGTCCGGGAGGATGAGGTCGACGCCGAGATGCTCGTCCCTCGGGAAGGCGAGTCCGGCGTCCACGACGACGAGGTCGTCGCCGAGCTCGTAGACCATCATGTTCTTCCCGACCTCGCCGAGACCGCCGAGCGGGATGATGCGGAGGGTGTCGGCCACGGGCGCACTCTAACGGGCGCCCCCCGGCCGACTCCCCCGTTCAAGGGATGCGCGTCGTGCGCCGATCCACTGGCATATGGTCGTGCTGACCGAGGTTTCGCTCGGCTCTCTTGCCCTGGTCGCGGCTGCGGTGATCGCCGCCGAGCTGCTGCATCGTCGAGACGACGATCTCGGCGCGGACGAAGCCGCGCCGGACCGTTTCTCGGTCACCGCGCCGATCGTCGCTGCCGCCGCGCTCGTGCTCGGCCCGTGGCCCGCGTTCCTCGTCGGCACCCTCGGCCCTTTCGCCGTCCGGCGCCTGGCCGGCGACCCCTGGCGCGAGAGCGCCGTCCGCGGCATCTCGCTGGGCGCCGCCGGGCTCGCGGGCGGGTACGCGTACGTCCTGGCCGGGTCTCAGACGGGCTCGATCGTGCTCCCAGACGACCTGCTCGGCCTCGTCGTGCTCGGGATGGCGTTCTCCGCCGTCAAGACGCTCGTCCACCGTCTCGCCGCGAGGGCGACGGCGATCGAGACGGATCTCCTCGCCGCCGCGGCAGAGGTCTCGCTCGGCGCGGCGCTGGCGATCGCCGCCGAGTCGAACCTCTGGTACGCGGCGCTGCTCGCGCCCGTCCTCCTGCTGCTCGAGCGGCTGCACTGGCGCCTGATCGGTCTTCGGCGCGAGGTCGCCGCGGCGCTGGAGACCTTCGCGAACATCGTCGACGAGCGAGACCGCTCGACCCACGGACACTCCGTCCGCGTCGCCGAGAGCGTGCGCGAGCTGGCGGAGGCGCTCGGCCTGCCCCGGAGCGACGTCCGCCGCCTCTGGTGGGCGGGCCGGCTGCACGATCTCGGGAAGGTCGCGGTCGACGCCGCCGTGCTGGGCAAGCCGAGCCGCCTGAACGACGAGGAGTGGGCCGCCGTGCGGCGCGCGCCTCGACTCTCGGCGCGGCTGCTGCAGCGCTTCCGGTTCGCCGCTCACCAGGCGAAGGCGGTCGAATACCACCGCGAGCGGCTGGACGGCTCCGGCTACTACGGCGCCCGCGGCAGCGACATCCCGCTCGCGGCCCACTTCCTGATCGTGGCCGACAGCTTCGACGCGATGACGTCGCACCGCCCGTTCCGGCGCCGCCTCACGCGTGAGGAGGCGCTCGCGGAGATCGAGGAGAACGCCGGCACCCAGTTCCACCCCGCGATCGCGAAGGCGTTCGTCGCCGTGCAGCGCGGCCTGCCTCCCGACGAGGTGCTCACCGAGGCCGAGCTGGCGTCGATCCGAGACTCCTCGGTCCCCTCCCCGCTCCGGTCCGGCCTCGGCGAGCTTCGGGCGCGGCCCGAGCTGGTGGTCGCCGCCGGCGCGACCGTCGGGCTCGTCGGGCTGGGCGTCGGGCTCGTCGAGGTGGCGGTGGCCGGCGGCGTCGTCGGCGTCCTCGGCGGCCTGCGCTGGCTGACGAGCCGCGTGCGCGCACACCGGCTCTCGACGGCCCTGTCGCTCGCAGTCGCCCCGGCCGACGAGCGCGGCCTCATGTTCGGCCGGGTGGCCGACGCGTTCGAGGCGTCGTGGAAGCTCGACTACGCGATGCTCGTGGCCTGGGAGGAGGACGGCACCGGCGGATCGATCGAGGTCCAGCGCGGAGAGAGCGGCGTCTCCGACCCCGAGCTGACGAGCTGGCTCCTCCGCGAGGCCGAGTCCGGTCGCGACTTGATCACGGACGACGGCAGCCAGCTCGCCCGGGCGGGCTCGTCGCTCGCGCTCCCGCTCCGGCGGGAGAACAGCGCGCTCGTCGGCTTCCTCGTGCTCGGTGGGCCCGGCCGGCCTCCCGGACACGTCGTCACGGCCGCACGCTCGTCGCTCGACCGTCTCGGGCTCGCACTCGCCGCTGCGCAGCAGGACGCCGAGCGCGGCGACCGCAGGCTCGCCGCCGTTCCGAACCGCGGGATCTAGACCTCCTCTAGGCCGAGACGGGCTGAAGCGCGCCGAGGCGCTCCAGGCAGCCGCGGATCGTGTCCTTCTCCGCGTCCGTGGCCTCGACGAGCGGCAGGCGGAGGCCTCCGACGTCGTGGCCGAGGAGGTTCAGCGCAGCCTTGATACCGATCGGGCCGACCGTCACCTTCAGGATCTCGTAGACCGGCTCGAGCTCCTCGTCGATCTCCCGGGCCCGCTCGACGTCGCCGGCGCGGTAGGCGGTCACCTGCTCCTTCACCTGGGGCCCCGCGACGTGCGTGTGCACGCAGATCCCGCCCGTCCCTCCGAGCTGCAGGAACGGGAAGAGGATGTTGTCGTCGCCGGCGTAGAGCGCCAGGCCGGTCTCCTCCACGATCCGGCGGGCGTCGTCCAGGTCGTCCCAGGCCTGCTTGACGGCCGTGACGTTGGGAATCTCGGCCAGCTCCGCCAGCGTCTCCACGCTGACGAGGTTCACGACCCGGGCGGGGATGTTGTAGTAGACGATCGGCTTGTCGGTCACGGACGCGATCGCCTTCACGTGCTCGACGATCCCGCGCGGCGGCGGCTTGTTGTAGTACGGCGTGACGATCAGGAAGCCGTCGACGCCGAGCTCGTGCGCCTTCTTCGTCAGGTGGACGGAGTGGCGCGTGTCGTAGGTGCCCGTGCCGGCGATGACGGTGCCGCGGTCCCCGATCGTCTCGACGGCGGCCGAGTAGAGCGAGAAGCGCTCGTCGTCGGTCAGCGTCGGCGACTCGCCGGTCGTGCCGGTGACGACCAGCCCGTCCGAGCCGTTCTCGACGAGGTAGGCGGCGAGCTCGCGGAACTTCGGGAGGTTGACCCCGCCGTCCGCGTCGAACGGCGTGACGCTGGCGGTCAGCACTTCGCCCAGCACGCCTCGATCTTACTCCGACTCGGCCGCCTCTCCTTCGTCGCAGGTCTGGAACCCCGCGCCGACGTCGTCGAACTGCCTCGTGCAGTCGGGCTCCCTCGCCCCGCCGGGAGCGCGGGCCGGCGCGACCGGGGCGCAGCCGGCCAGGAGGAGGCTCGCCGCCGCGAGCCCGGCGATCAGGCGAGCTTCCAGAACTCCCCCGTCAGCCCGAGCGCGGCGAAGACGGCCTCCGCCTCGAGCGGCGTCCGCCGCCGCCACTCCGGGCTCAGGCGGTCCCGGTACCAGACGACCGCGAGGCGCCACGCAGTCTCGAGCGGGAACGACGCGCCGCGCTCGATGCTCCTCTGCTCGCACCAGCGATCCACGTGCGCCTCCGACCGAAACGCCAGCATCGTCGCTCAGGTGAAGCCGATGTCGTCCCACCAGCGGGCGGCGGGGACGGCGAAATGCGCGACGCCGTCGCCTTCGGCCAGCTCGCCTCCCTCCACCCGCAGCTCCATCGCCTCGTCGCAGTCGGCGCAGTGCGTCTCGACCGTGCCGTCCACGCCGAGCATCGCGATCACGCCGAGCCCGTCCCAGACGCAGTTGCCCCAGAACTCCCCTCTGGGCGTCTTCACCCGGAAGTCGGTGGGCACCGCCGAGAGCGGCGCCGCCATCCAGATCTCGTCGGTCTCGGGCTGCAGGACGATCGTGTGCGCGTCGGCGAGCCTTCGGTACGCGTCGGCCGTCGCGGCGTCGGTCGGACTCGGCGGCTGCCCGTCCTCGACGAAGCGCTCGTAGATCGTGAGCCGAACGTCGTCGTCGCTCACAGCGCCCCCCGGAAGGCGCGCGCAGCCTCGTCTCCGAACACCGCGAAGACCACGCGCGTCAGCGAGCCGGGACGATGGGCGCGCACGGCCTCGACCATGATCCGCGCGCACCGTTCCACCGGAAAGCCCCCGACGCCCGTGCCGAACGCCGGCAGCGCCAGGGACTCGGCGCCGAGCTCGTCGGCGACGCGGAGACAGCTCTCGGTCGTCCGGCGGAGGAGGTCTTCGTCGGTCCGCAGGTCCTGGCCCATGACGGCGCCGTGGATCACCCAGGTCGCGGAGAGGCTGCCGGCGCCCGTGGCCACCGCCTCGCCCACCTCGATCGGGCCCTTGGCGACCGCCTCGCGCTCGATCTCCTCGCCTCCGGCCCGCTTGATGGCGCCGGCCACGCCCGAGCCCATCCAGAGCTCATTGTTCGCGGCGTTGGCGATCGCGTCGACGTCGAGCGCGCTGATGTCGCCTTCGACGACCTCGAGCTCAAGCACGACGCCTCCCCAGGACGCAGTACGGCTCGTCGGCGTCGCCGAAGAGCAGCTCGGGCACGACCGTCTCCCAGCCCCGGCGCTCGTAGAAGCCGCGGGCGCGGGCGTTCGACCGCTGGGTGCTCAGCACGGCCGTCGGCGAGCCGGCTCCGGCGAGCAGCCCGTCGTGCAGGCGCGCCCCGATTCCCCGCCCCTCGAGGGCGGGGTCGACCATGAGCTCGACGAACTCGAAGTGCCCCGGCGCCAGCCAGACCGTCCGCTCGTCCTCGCTCATGGCCTCGGCGACACGATCGTGCCACCACTCACCCGGCGCGCCCTCGTAGCCGTACGCGAGGCCGGCCAGCCGCCCGCCCTCGTCCCGGGCGGCCAGGAACCGGAACCCGCTCCGTGCCGCGTGCCGCGGCAGGATCTCGGCGAAGCGCTCGGCCGTCGTCTCCGGGTGGACCCTCCGCCAGAGCGCCTCGATCTCGACCCGCTGCGGGCCGAGGACGTCTGCGGGCTCGAGCTCGTGGAGCTCAACCACGCCGGAGCCACCAGAAGCGCTCGTCGTGCCCCTCCTCCGCCCGCCGCTCGTCGAGTGTCCTGCCGCCGTATGCCTCCGCTGTGAGCGCCATCTGGGCGGCGAACCCCGTCGCAGCCATCGAGAAGGTGAAGGCATGTATCGAGAGGTCCCACCCGGCCAGCGGGCCCGCATCGTCGAGGAGGTCGAAGGCCTGCTGGTCGCGCACGTCGAAGACCGCGATCCCGCCGTGCGGCTTGCCGGTGAAGTGGTCGTGGAAGATCACGAACCCGCGGCGCCGGTCCTCGACGTACTCGTTGAGCCGCTCGTTCGCCTCCCTCGCGGTCACGCCGTCCGGCGCCACCGCGTAGACGAGGTAGCAGCGCTGCCTGCCGCGCGCGAGCTCAGTCGAGGACGGCATCCAGCCCGACGGTGAGACCCGGAGGGAGCGTCGAGAGCCGGTCCAGCGCGAGCAGGACGCCGGGGACGTACGCCTCCCGGTTGAAGGCGTCGTGGCGGATCGTGAGCAGCTGTCCGTCGCCGCCGAGCAGGACCTCCTGGTGCGCGACGAGCCCCGGGAGCCGGACCGAATGGATCTCCGCGCCGCCGACGCGCTCGGCGGTCAGCCTCGCGGTCCCGGACGGCGCGTCCTTCTTCGTCTCGGCGTGGAGCTCCACGATCTCCGCCCGCGGGAGGTAGCGCGCGGCTTGCTCGGCGAAGCGCATCATCAGGACCGCGCCGAGCGCGAAGTTCGGCGCGTAGAGGACGGCGACGCCGCCCTCTCGGGCCGGCTCGTCCACGGCCTCGGCGTTCCAGCCGGTCGTCCCGACCACGGACGGGATCCCGCGCTCGATCGCCGACCGCACGTTTGCCTCCGCGGCCTCGGGCGCCGTGAAGTCCACGATCGCGTCGGCGTCCTCCAGCTCGACGAGCTCATGTCCCGCCGCCTCGAGCGCCGGGCCGAGCACCGACCCGACCTTCCCGCCGCGCCCGAAGAGCGCGACCTTCACGCCGCAGCGGCCGCGAGCGCGGGGTTCACCCGCTCGACCGCAGCGAGGAAGCGGCCCTCGTCGGGGCCGATCGCCGCCGCCGACAGCCGCTCGGGCGCCAGCAGGACGCCGGCGAGCTCGGCGAGGCCCTCGGCCTCGACCGCGTCGATCTCGGCGATGATCCGGTCGAGCGAGAGCATCTCCGTGTCGGTGATGAGGGACTTGCCGAGGCGGCTCATCCGGCTCGACGTCGCCTCCATCGAGAGCAGGATCCGCCCTTTGAGGTTCTCCTTCGCCCGCTCGAGCTCGTTCGGGCGCAGGTTCCCCGCTGCGATGTCGGAGATCTGCTCGGCGGCGATCTCGAGGCACGGCCCGAGGTTCTCCTCCCGCGTGCCCACGTAGAGGCCGATCTGGCCG
The DNA here is from genome assembly GCA_036554945.1 of Gaiellaceae bacterium. Lineage (GTDB taxonomy): Bacteria > Actinomycetota > Thermoleophilia > Gaiellales > Gaiellaceae > JACDAN01. Next base: position 59,628 of record DATBMH010000110.1, read on the forward strand.
GTGTCGGTGTACTGCGAGCCGAACGTGTAGACCGCGTACGCCATCCCGCGCTTCTCGCGGATCTCCTGGAAGAGCCGCGACGACGCCGACCCGCCGAGGATCGCGTCGAGCAGCGAGGCCGCGAAGCGCCGCCGGTCCGAGCGGGCGATCCCGGGCGCGCCGAGGCAGAGGTGGTACTGCTCGGTGTCCTTGCGCAGGAAGCGAAGGTCCGGCGGTGGCGGCTTGACCAGCGGGGAACGGACGCGCCGCCCGCGCGCGGGCGTGCCGCCCGCCTTGTCCTCCGCGCGCTCCAGCAGCCCGAGCAGCTCGTTGTGGTCGAGGTTCCCGGCGGCGGCGACGACGACGTTGCCGGGCACGTACATCGTCCGGTGGTACGCGGAGATGCTGCGCCGCGAGACGGACGAGATCACCTCGGCGGTGCCGATCACCGGCCGGCCGAGCGGGTGGTGCCCGAACACGGCCTCCGCGATCAGGTCGTGGACGAGCTCCTGGGGCTGGTCCTCGTACATCGCGATCTCCTCGAGCACGACCTCGCGCTCGGCGTCCACCTCGGTGAAGAGCGGCGTGTAGACCATGTCGCTCATCACGTCGATCGCCTCGTCGAGGTGGTGGTCCGCGACCCGCGCGTAGACGACGGTGTGCTCGCGCGAGGTCGCCGCGTTCAGCTCGCCGCCCATCGCGTCGAAGACCTCCGCGATCTCCTGCGCCGTGTACCGCTCGGTGCCCTTGAAGAGCAGGTGCTCGATGAAGTGCGAGACCCCGGCGCGCTCGTCCCGTTCGTCCCGCGAGCCGGCGCCGATCCAGAAGCCGAGCGCGACCGACCGGACGTGCGTCAGGCGCTCGGTGACGACCCGCTGGCCCGAGTCCAGCTCGGAAAGCACGTACTTCTGCACGGATGGATCGTAGTAGGAGCCGGGGAAATCGCCGCGGAACGGGCTGTGCCCGTTCCGCCGCAACGGCCTCCTCGAGGAGGAGGTGTCGCTGCGTGCATGGGCCGGGCGGCGCCGAAAGGCGCCGCCCGGCTTCATACAGCCGCTGAAAGTCGTGAGACTTTCAGCGGAAAGGGACGCTAGTCCCGGCGCCCGCCGCGGTCTCGGCCGCGACCGCCGCGACGCTCGCCGTCCCGGCGCGGAGGACGCTCCTCCCGGGGCCGCTCGGGCGCGTTCTTGGCGCGCTCGATCAGCTCCTCGGGCGAGACCATCCCGCCGTTCTCGTGCTTGTTGACGAGCTTGAGGCCGATGCGCCCGCGCTCCTTGTCGACCTCCTGCACGATCACGTCCAGGACGTCTCCGCGGTTGATCACGTCCTCGATGTGGCCGACCCGCCCGGGGCCGACGTTCGAGACGTGGAGCAGCCCGTCGGTGCCCTTCTTGAGCTCGACGAACGCCCCGAACTGGGTCGTCTTCACGACCTTGCCGGTGTACTCGTCGCCGACCTCGGGCTCCTTCGTGAGCGCGTTGATCGCCTCCATCGCCGCCTCGGCGTTCCTGCCCTCGGTGGCGTAGATGAGGATCGTCCCGTCCTCCTCGATGTCGATCTGGACCTCGTGGTCGGACTCGAGCGAGCGGATCGTCTCGCCGCCCTTGCCGATGACCATCCCGATGAACTCGGGGTTGATCTTGATCGTCGAGATCCGAGGAGCGTGGTCGCGGAGCTCCTCGCGCGACTCGGGAATCGCCTCCAGCATGCGGTCGAGGATGAACTCGCGCGCCTCCTTCGCCTGCGCGAGCGCGTTCCGCATGATCTCCTGCGTGACGCCGGTGATCTTGATGTCCATCTGGAGCGCGGTGACGCCCTCACGCGTGCCGGCCACCTTGAAGTCCATGTCCCCGAGGTGGTCCTCGGCGCCCTGGATGTCCGTCAGGATCACGTAGTCGTCGCCCTCCTTGACGAGGCCCATGGCGATGCCACCGACCGGCGCCTTCAGCGGAACGCCGGCGTCCATCAGCGACAGCGTCGAGCCGCAGACCGAGCCCATGGACGACGAGCCGTTCGACTCGAGCGTCTCGGAGACGATGCGGATCGTGTACGGGAAGTCCTCGGGTGCCGGGATGACCGGCTCGAGGGCCCGCTGCGCCAGTGCGCCGTGACCGATGTCACGCCGCTTCGGGCCCCGCATGAACCCGGTCTCACCGACCGAGTAGGGCGGGAAGTTGTAGTGGTGCATGTAGCGCCGCTCCTGCTCCAGGGAGAGGTCGTCGATGCGCTGACCCTCCTTGGCAGTGCCGAGCGTGAGCAGCGACATGATCTGCGTCTGGCCGCGCGTGAAGAGCGCGGATCCGTGCGTCCTCGGCGAGACGCCGACCTCGCACTCGATCGGCCGGATCTCGTCGGCTGCGCGGCCGTCGGGCCGGCGCTTGTCGACGGCGATCTTCTGCCGGACGAGCTGCTTGTAGATCGACTCGGACGCCCGCTTGACGAACTGGCGGGTGAGGCCGTCCTTCACCGTGGGCGCGTCGCCGTCCACCGTGGCCGGGCCGACGGGGAACGGCAGCTCGACCGTCTCGTTGATCCGGTCGAAGAGCAGCGAGCGCTTGGCCGACTTCAGCTCCTTGGAGTCCTGCTCGGCCTCGGTGAGGGACCGGAGGTCGTCCTCGAACTGCTGCCGGACAGGCTCCTCGACGACCGCCAGGCGGATCTTGTCGAGCAGCATGTCCAGCGACATCTTGTGCTGCAGCTGGCGGAGGATGTCCTCCTCCGTCGAGCCCATGTCGAGCGGCGGGCACTCCTCGAGGAGGATCTCCTCCACGATCGCGCTGCCCTCGCGGAGCCCCTCGTCGAGGATCCGCTCGCGGATCCGGCCGCCGACGCGCTCGTCGAGCTCGCTCGTGAGCTGCGGATCGAGCCACTTCGCCTTGCCGACCTGCTCGCGCAGCTCCTCCTGCTTCTCGCAGATCCGGACGATCTCGGCGTGCGCCAGCTCGAGCGCCTCGAGGAGCACGTCCTCGGGGATCTCCTGGGCGCCGGCCTCGACCATCGTCAGGCCGTCCTTCGTTCCGACGACGATCAGGTCGAGCGTGCTCTCCTCCATCTCCTGCAGCGTCGGGTTGACGGTCAGCTCGCCGTTGAACTGCCCGACCCGGACCGCGCCGACCGGGCCGATGAACGGCAGCGGCGAGATCATCAGCGCCGCGGAGGCGCCGTTGATGCAGAGGATGTCGTGCGGCGTGATCATGTCCGCCGACAGGACGGTGCAGATCACCTGCACCTCGTTCTTGTAGCCCTTCGGCCAGAGCGGCCGGATCGGGCGGTCGATCATCCGCGCCGTCAGGATCGCCCGCTCGGTGGGGCGCCCCTCGCGCTTGAAGAAGCCGCCGGGGATCTTCCCCGCGGCGTACATCCGCTCCTCGACGTCGACCGTGAGCGGGAAGAAGTCCGCGCCCTCGCGCGCCTCCATCCGGCCCTGCGCCGTGGCCAGCACCATCGTGTCGCCGGAGCGCACGATGACGGCGCCGTCGGCCTGCTTGGCCAGCTTGCCCGACTCGAAAGAGATTTCCTGCCCGCCGATCTCGACCGAGACACGGGTCGGGCCCTGTACTGCGATGCTCATCTGTCCTCCACTCTTCGTGGAAGGTGGAGGTTTGGGTGAACGCCCTCCGGCAGGCGCTCGCCCAAACTTCCACCCTCCGGTTCTCCGCCTGGGTTATCTCCGCAGACCGAGCTCCTTGATCAGGTTCCGGTAGCCCTCGAGGTCCTTCTTCTGCAGGTAGTTCAGCAGCCGGCGGCGGCGGCCCACGAGCTTGAGCAGGCCGCGGCGCGAGTAGTGATCCTTCGCGTGTGTCCGCAGATGGTCGGTGAGCTGGTTGATCCGCGCCGTCAACAGCGCGATCTGCACCTCGGCAGAGCCCGTATCGGCCTCTGCGCGGCCGTGCTTTCCGATGATCTCCTGCTTCGCTTCCTTGGTGAGGGTCACCTGTTGACCTCCTCTAGACGAATCCGCAGTCCCCGCGGAGCCATGCGGAAGCTGCATGGCGAGCCGGGTCTGCGGGCGCGGATAGGGTAGCAACCGATGAACGCCGCCGTGGCTGCGGGACATCCCGCGACCGTCGACGCGGGCATCGAGATCCTCGAGGAGGGCGGGAATGCCGTCGACGCCGCGGTGGCGGCGTCGCTGGCCTCCTGTGTGGCCGAGACCGTCATGACGGGCCTGCTCGGCGGCGGGCACGCGATCGTGCTCGTCGACGGCGAGGTGCGGACGCTCGACTTCTTCGTCTCGGTGCCGGGGCTCGGCGAGGAGCGCCGGGAGGTCGAGCTGGAGCACCTCGAGGTGCCGTTCGGGACCGAGCTCGTCCACTACGCGGTCGGGATCGGCTCCGCCGGCGTCCCGGGCGTGCTTCCGGGGCTCGGGGAGCTCTGGCGGAGCGGCGGGAGCCTGCCCTGGCCGCGGCTCGTCGAGCCCGCGCTGCGGCTGGCTCGGGACGGCTGTGACTTTCCGCGGGCGCACGCCGCGTGCCTCGAGATGCTCGCGCCGGTGATGACGATGCGCGAGGGCGGGCGGATCTACCGGCGGGACGGGCGCCTGCTCGCCGAGGGGGACCGGCTCGAGCAGCCGGGTCTCGTGGCCGCGCTGGAGGCGGTGGCCGAGGAGGGACCGCGGAGCCCGACGCTGGAGGCGTCTCTCCTCGCCCTGATGGAGATGCGCGGCGGTCTCGTCACGACGACCGATCTCGAGCGCTACGAGCCCGTCTGGGGCGAGCCCGGGCGCGTGGCTCGCGGAGACGTCGAGCTCGCGTGCCGCATCGGCCTGAACAGCCCTCTCCCGCTTTACGCTTCCCTAACGGGGTCTGACCCCATTCGCCTGGCGAAGGCGCTGGCGGAGCCGAACGGCGGCGGCGACACGACCAACCTGACCGTTGTGGACCGGTCCGGGAACGCCGTTGTCCTCACCACGAGCCTCGGGCTCGGCTCCGGCGACTGGCTGCCGGGCTTCGACCTCCATCTCAACTCCATGCTCGGGGAGGCGGACCTGATCGTCGGCGAGCTCGTCCCCGGGCGACGGATGCCGAGCATGATGGCCCCCACCCTCGCCTTCGACGCCGACGGCCTCGCGCTCGCCCTCGGCGCCGCCGGCGGGACCCGGCTCCGGAGCGCGCTCGTCCAGGTCGTTGCGGGAGTGTTCGACGATGACCTGGGCGCACGCGATGCCGTGGAGCGGCCACGACTTCACGCCGTCGGCGCGCTCGCGCACCTGGAGCCGGGATTCTCCGATGACCTCCCAGCCGCGCTGGAAGCGGCGGGGTTCACCGTCAGGATGTGGCCGACGCGCCATCACTACTTCGGCGGCGTCAGTGCCGTGTCTCGGTTCGACGCCGCAGGCGACCCGCGAAGGAGCGGGTCCGCCCGCCACCCTCGATGACGGGGATCTTCTCCAGCACCCAACCGACGTAGCCGCATTCCGGACAGCCGGGATTCGCGCTCACCGTCCCGCCTCCTGCCGGCTTGACGTAGGAGGCGCTGCAGTTGAGGCAGCGGACCCGGTCTACCCCTGAGGGTCGTGGCTCGTGACTGTCATCTCCCATGACTGGGGAGATCCCGCACTTTGCGAAAACTTGCGGCGTCTACACGGGTCGAACCGCGGCCCGGGCGGCCGCGACATCCCGGTCGATCTGCTCGATCAGCTCCGCCTCGGACGCGAACGCCCGCTCGTCGCGGAGCCGCTGCCAGAGCTCGACGATCAGGCGCCGTCCGTAGAGGTCGCCTGCGTAGTCGAGCAGGAAGGCCTCGATGCGCCGCTCCTCGCCACCGTAGTGCGGGTTGACCCCGATCGAGGTGGCGGCGCGACGGCCGAGCGCCTCGCCGGCGTAGATCCCGAACGCCGGGACGAGCAGGTCGGGCGGCGCCGCGAGGTTCGCGGTCGGGAAGCCGAGCGTTCCGCCTCTCGCGTCGCCGGCGACCACTGTTCCCTCGACCTCGACCGGCCGGCCGAGCAGCTTCGCCGCGCGCTCGACCTCGCCCGCGGAGACGAGCTGCCGGATCCTGGTGGACGAGACGCCCTCCACGAGCGGCACGGGCCGCGCGTCGAAGCCGAGCTCCACGAGCGTGTCGAGATCACCGGACCGGCCGCGCCCGAAGCGGAAGTTCGCACCCGCGACGACGACGCGCGTCCCGAGCGGCTCCAGCACCGAGCGGGCGAACTCCTCCGGCGTCGCAAGCGACAGGTCGGGCGTGAAGGGGACGACGAGCGCCTCCTGGATCCCGAGCGACTCGAGCAGCTCGAGGCGGCGCTCCAGCGTCGAGATCAGCTCGACGCGGTGGCCCAGCGCGACCCGCGGGTGCGGGTCGAAGGTGACGGCCGCCGCCTGCAGGCCGGCGGCGAGCGCGGCGTCGACGACCCGCCGATGCCCGACGTGGACGCCGTCGAACGTCCCGATCGCGACGGCACGGTCGCCTCCGCCGAGCTCGTGCGGCGCGCTCGCGACCCTCACAGTGCCGCCAGGGCGTCGTCGACGGAGATGATCCGCGAGGGATCGGCGTCCTCCACCCGGAACGGCCCGACCTCGGTCCGCCGGAGCGTCCGGCAGTGGCCGCCCAGCTCGTCCGCGATCGAGCGGACGTAGGTCCCCGAGCCGACGAGGAGGTCGAGCGTCGCGACGCCGTCCTCGTAGCCGACGAGCTCGAGCGAGTGGACGGTCGACCGCCGCATCGGCATCTCGACCTCGTCGCCGCGGCGGTGCAGCCGGTAGGCACGCTCGCCGCCGATCTTCACGGCGGACGCGGCCGGGATGCGGAGCTCCACCTCGCCCCGGAGGCCGGCAAGCGCCGCTTCCAGCTCCGCGGGCGCCGGCGCCGGATGCTCGTCGAGCACCTCGCCCTCGGGGTCCCCCGTGCTGGTGCGCCGCGAGAGGTCGACGTGCGTGAGGTAGCGCTTGTCGAGCCCCATCAGGCGGTTCTGCTCCTTCGTGAACCGCCCGAGCAGGACGAGCAGCAGGCCGGTCGCGAACGGGTCGAGCGTGCCGGCGTGCCCGGCGCGGGCGCCGGTCCGGTCCCGGAGATCCCGGACGATTGCGAAGGACGACGGGCCGGCGGGCTTGTCGAACAGGACAAGTCCCGAGGGGTCAAGCCCTCTTGGGGGCACGCGCCTCCGCGTACTGCTGCCGGATGAACTCGACGATCGCCGGGATCTCCTGCGACGACGAGAACCCGGCCGCCTGCCGGTGGCCGCCGCCGTCGCCCGAGGCACGCGCGATCGCGGAGACGTCCAGCTCGTCCGAGCTCGACCGCAGGCTGACGCGCCGCGCCGGCCGGCCGGGGGCGGGCGGCTCCCGGATCAGGGCCGCCATCTCCGCGCCCTCCACGGCCCGCAGGAAGTCGATGATCCCCTCCGAGTACGGCTCGGCGGCGCCGACCTCGGCGAAGTCGGTCTTCAGCAGGTACGAGACGACGAGCCCGCCGCCCTCGTACACCTGCGCCCGCTCCAGCGCCCGCGCGAGCAGCTTCAGCTTCGCGAGCTGCACCGACTCGTAGACGCTCTGGAACACGCGGTGGACGTCGGCTCCGGCCTCGACGAGCTCCGCGGCGAGCCGGAGCGCCTTCGGCGTCGTGTTCGCGTACTGGAAGCGCCCCGTGTCCGTGACGAGCGCGATGTAGATCGACTCGGCGAGCTCCGGCGTCAGCTCGACGCCGAGCAGCTCCACGAGGTCGCGAACGATCTCGCCCGTGGACGACGCGTCGGCGACGACAAGGTTCACGTTGCCGAACCTCGTGTTGTCGTGGTGGTGGTCGACGTTCAGGACGTACTTGGCCCGCTCGATCGCGTCCTGGCCCGGCCCGAGCCGGCTCTCGTTGGCGCAGTCGAGGGCGAAGAGCACGCGCTCTGCCACGTCGTCCGGCAGCTCGCGGCGAACCTCGTCGAGCGGCATGAAGCGGTACTCGGCCGGCAACGGGGCCTGGCCGGGGAGGAACATGACCGACTCCTTGCCGAGCGCGTCGAGCGTCTGCTTGGCAGCGAGGAGCGAGCCCAGCGCGTCGCCGTCGGGGTTCTCGTGCGTGACCAGCAGGAACCCGTCGTGGTCGCGGATCGCCTCGGCGACCGCGGCCAGGTCATTCGTCGTCTGTGTCCGGGGCGAGCTCATCGATCAGTTGCGTCATCCGCACGCCACGCTCGACGGACGGATCGTATTGGAAGGTCAGCTGCGGCGTCCGCTTCATCCGCAGCTCCCGCGCGATGCGCCCCTGGAGGATGCCGTGCGCTGCCTGGAGGCCGTCGATCGACCGCTCGCGCCTCTGCTCGGAGCCGAGCACGCTGACGTAGACGACGGCGTGGCGCAGGTCCGCCGAGGTCTCCACTCCCGTGACGGTGACGAAACCGATCCGGGGGTCCTTCAGCTCGCCCACCGCCTCGGACAGCACTTCCCGGACCGCCGCGTTCACGCGGCGCATCCGCTCACTCATCGGGCACCACGACCTCTCGCTCCACGCGCACGACCTCGTATTCCTGCCCGCTGAGGTATCGAACCGCCTCCTCGAGGAGCGTCTCCGCCTCCCCGTGCTCCCGAGCGACGCAGGCGACCGTCAGCCGGCTGCGCTGCCAGAGCTCGTGGTGGTCGACCTCGGCGACCGAGGCGCCGAACCGGTTCTGGAGCTGGGCCTTCGCGGACTTGACGTACTTCCGCTTGCCCTTGAGCGACCCGGCCTCGGGGAAGTGCAGCTCGACGCTCAGGATGCCGACGTAGCCGGCTCCCATGGCGGGATCAGGACTCTGAGGTCGCGCCGGCCGGCTCTGGGGCCGGCGTCTCGAGATCGGTGCGCTCGACCTGCTTCGTCTCGTAGACCTCCAGCACGTCGCCGATCTTCACGTCGTCGAAGTTCGCGAGATGAATGCCGCACTCGAAGCCATCGGCGACCTCGCGGGCGTCGTCCTGGAACCGCTTCAGCGAGTCGATCGTGGTCTCGTAGACGACGGTGCCCTCGCGAAGCACGCGCACCTGCGCGCCGCGGCGCACGACGCCGCTCGTGACCATGCAGCCCGCGATCGTCCCGACGCGGGAGGCGCGGAAGGTCTCGCGCACCTCGGCCTCGCCGATCGTCTCCTCGGTCGTGACCGGCGCGAGCATGCCGACGAGCGCCTGCTCGATGTCCTCGGTGAGCTGGTAGATGACCCGATAGGTGCGGACCTCGACGCCCTCGCGCTCGGCCAGGGCGCGAGCCTCGGCCGACGGGCGGACGTTGAAGCCGACGACGAGCGCGCTCGACGCGGCGGCGAGGTTCACGTCGCCCTCGCTGATGCCGCCGACCGCCTGGTGGATGACGTTCACGCGCACTTCCGGGTGCTGGATCTTCTGCAGCTCGCTGACCGCGGCCTCGACGGAGCCCTGCACGTCGCCCTTGAGGACCAGGTTCAGGTCCTGGACGCCGCCGGCCTGCATCTGCGAGAACAGCTGTTCCAGCGACGGGCCCGACCGGGCCGCCGTTGCGAACTGCTCGCGCCGGAGCCGCTCGCCGCGCTGGTTGGCGCGCTGGCGCGCATCGCGCTCGTTGGCGACGACGCGTCCGAGCTCGCCTGCGGGCGGCGGGTGGTCGAAGCCGAGGATCTCGATCGGATCGCCCGGCTTCGCCTCCTCGACCTTCTCGCCGCGGAAGTCGTAGAGCGCGCGGACCCGGCCCCACGCGTCGCCGGCGACGATCGCGTCGCCGACCTTGAGCGTTCCCCGCTGGACGAGCAGGGTCGCCACGGGCCCGCGGCCGACGTCGAGCCTCGACTCGATGATCGGGCCCGAGGCCTCGACCTCCGGGTTCGCGGTCAGCTCGAGCTCGGCGTCCGCGACCAGCAGCACCTTCTCGAGCAGGTCGTCGAGGTTCTGCTTCTGCTTGGCCGAGACCTCGGAGAATTGCGTCGTCCCGCCCCAGTCCTCGGGCTGGAGCCCCTCGCTCGCGAGGTCGCCGCGCACCCGGTTGGGGTCCGCGGCGGGGACGTCGATCTTGTTGACGGCGACGACGATCGGGACGCCGGCAGCGTTCGCGTGCGAGATCGACTCGCGCGTCTGCGGCATGACGCCGTCGTCGGCCGCGACGACCAGCACGGCGATGTCCGTCACCTTCGCACCGCGGGCGCGCATGGCGGTGAACGCCTCGTGGCCCGGCGTGTCCAGGAAGGTGAGCTTCCGGCCGTTGTGCTCGACCTGGTAGGCGCCGATGTGCTGCGTGATCCCGCCCGCTTCGGTCTCGACGACCGCCGACTCGCGGATCGCGTCGAGCAGCGTTGTCTTCCCGTGGTCGACGTGGCCCATGATCGTGACGACCGGAGGACGCGGCTGGAGGGACTCGGCCGGGTCGTCGTAGGACTCCGGCTCGTCGGTCTCCTCGTCCGCGTGCTTGATCGTGACCTCGCGGTTGACGCTCTGGTCGGCGGCGATGAGCTGGACGGCCTCGTCCGAGAGGGTCTGGGTGATGGTGACCATCTCCCCCAGGCCCATCATGATCTTGATGATCTGCGCGACCGGGATCCCGAGCGCGTGCGACAGCTCCTTGACGGTGACGCCCGACTCGACGGTGACCGGCCCGGTCGGGACGACGACCTCGCGCGGCTGCTTCGGCTGCCGGTCGCTGCGATCGCGCGCCTGACGCGAGTCGGGACGCGGCCGGTTCGCCTGCGAGTCGATGACGACGCGGCGCTTCCGGCGCCCGCCCGGTGCCTGACGCGGCCGGATCGGCCGGTTCGGTCGGTTCTGTCCCTGTTCGTCAGCCATGGTCAGCGGTCAATTGTAGAGCCGGGAGAGCTCCTGATCGACCCGGACACGGGCTCGGAGGGTCCGGCTGAAGGCGTTGTGCGACGCCGCCCGCTCGAAGCACGAGAGACGCCGGCAGGTGTACGCGGCGCGCCCGGGCGCCCGCGAGTCCTGCACGACCGTGCCGCCCGCGGCGACGAATCGAAGGAGCTCGTCCTTCGGCCGCTTCTGCCCGCAGCCGATGCATGTCCGGACCGGCCGGTGGCGCTCCTCACGCCGCCGGTGCGTCGTTCCTCTCTTCGTCCGTCTCGGCCGCGGCCGCGACGGGGATCTCGGAGGGCTCCTCCGCAGGCTCCTCCTCGGCCGCCGGCATCGGCATCACGTCGTCCGGCTCGGCCGGCGCGGGGACGTCGGACGGCTCCGGCGCGGGGACCTCGCTCGGCTCCGGGCTCGGCAGCTCGCTCGGCTCCGGGCTCGGCAGCTCGCTCGGCTCGGGGCCCGACGGCATCGGGCTCGGCTCCGGCGCCGGGGCCTCGCTCGGCTCCGGCGTGGGCAGCTCCGTCACCTCGGCGACGAGCTCCTCCTCGCCCTCGGCCGGCGTGTCCTCCTCGGCGCCGCCGATCGGCACAGCCTGCCCGGCCTCGATCGTCTCGCCGGCAGCCTCGCGGTCCGCGAGGGCCGTGTGGGCCGGGATCCCGCAGAAGCGGGTCCCCGGGATCGCGGCGTTCGGGCAGCGCTTGCCGTTGGAGAGGATCGCGGCGCAGCGGCCGGAGTAGTCGTCCCCCTCCTCGCCGCCGAACGCGGCCTCGGCCTCGGCGGCGGCGAACTCGGCCTCGGACTGGATGTCGACCTTCCAGCCGGTCAGGCGCGCGGCGAGGCGGGCGTTGAGCCCCTCCTTGCCGATCGCGAGCGCCAGCTGGTCCTCGGGGACGATGACCGTGGCCTCCTTGGTCTCGTCGTCGATGTAGACCTCGCGGACCCGCGCCGGGGACAGCGCCTTCGCGAGGAAGCGCGCCGGCTCCGTGTTCCACGGGATGATGTCGATCTTCTCGCCGCGGAGCTCGGACACGACCATCCGGACGCGCGAGCCGCGCGGGCCGACGCAGGCGCCGACCGGATCGACGCCCTGCGCATGCGAGACGACGGCGATCTTCGAGCGGTAGCCCGGCTCGCGGGCGACGCCGCGGATCTCGACCAGGCCGTCGGCGATCTCGGGCACCTCGAGCTCGAAGAGCGTCTTGATCAGCTCGGGGTCGCGGCGCGACAGGATCACCTGCGGGCCCTTCGTCCCGGAGCGGACCTCGGTGATGACCGCCTTGATCCGCGAGCCCTGCTCGTAGCGCTCGCCGTCCACCTGCTCGGAGCGCGGGAGCAGCGCCTCGACCTTGCCGAGGTCGACGAGGATGTTGTTGCGGTCGCCGGCCTGCTGGACGATGCCGGTCACGACCTCGCTGACCCGGTCGACGTACTCCTCGTACATGATCTGGCGCTCCGCCTCGCGGATGCGCTGCTGGATCACCTGCTTCGCCGTCTGCGCGGCGATGCGGCCGAAGTTCTCGGGCGTCACGTCCTCGCGCTCGACCTGGTTCTCCGGGACCTGGGCCCAGTCGATCTCGAGATCGTCGTCGGTGATCAGCGTGTGCTGCTTCTCGCCCGTCTCCTCCTCGATCCGCTCGAGCTCCTCGAGCGCGCGCTCGCGGGCCTCGTCGAGCAGGCGCTCCTCGAGGTCCTCGGGCATGTGGATCGCAAAGACGCGGAAGTCGCCGGCGTCGTCGATCTCGACGGTCGCGTGGCGGTACGACCCCGGGGTCTTCTTGTAGGCGGCGAGCAGCCCGTCGCGGAGGGCGTCGACCAGGATCCCGCTCTCGAGATTCCGGTCGCGCTCCAGCTCGCGAACTGCCTCGACGATCTCGCGGCTCATCTCATGTCCTCCTCGATCAGGTTCGCCCGTACGACAGCGTCATACGGGATCTCGTAGTCGTTGCCGTCGGCCTGGAGGCGGATCCGCTCCGGGCCCGCGTCCACGACCTCTCCCTTGAACTTGCGGCGCCCGTCGAGCTCGCCGGCGGTCCGGAGCGCGACCTTGCGGCCGAGCGCCCGGCGGAAGTGGTCGGGGGTGCGCAAGGGGCGCTCGATGCCCGGCGACGAGACGTCGACGGTGTACTGCTGCAGGTACGGACGAAGCACGTCGGTGACGCGCTCGCAGAGCGCGTGGTCGACCTGCTGCGGGTGGTCGATGTAGACCGTGAAGCGCTCCGGGCCCGAGAGCTCGAGCGCCAGCACCTCGACGCCGGGGATCGCGCCTTCGACCTTCGGCGTGATCTCCCGAAGCAGCGTCCTTTCCTTGTCGTATACGTCGGCCATCCGATACCTCTCCAAAAAAAACGGGCGCCGCGCGCCCATTTCGTCCTGCACCTCGAAATGTGGTCTCAGGAGGATAGCACCGGCTACAGGGCCGCCAGCACCGCCACTCCGGCCACCACGAGCACCGCTCCGGCGAGGCGCCGAGGCCCGACTCGCTCCCCGAGAACCGGCGCTGCGAGGGCGACCGCGATCACCACGCTCGTCTCGCGGACCGCGGACACGGAGGCCGCCGAGGCGAGCCGGAGCGCGAACAGGGCGAGCGCGAAGGCGCCGAAGGAGGCGAGGCCGACGAGGAGCGTCGTCCAGCTCAGCTCGGCGGCGAGGCGCTCCCGTCCGCCGCGCATTCCTACGGCGACGAGATAGGCGATCGACGGCAGCGCGAGGACGACGATCAGGTAGGCGATCGGGTCGGCGTGCTCCACCCCGCGCGCGTCGGCGAGCGTGTAGCCGGCGATGCAGGCGCCGATCGCCAGCCCGAAGCCGACGCCCCTGGCGGCGTCCTGCCGGCCGATGCCGCGGACGAGGAGCACCCCGGTCGCCACGAGCAGGACGGCGAGCACCTCCGAGGAGGAGGTGCCCACGCCGAGCGCCGCGACGCCGATGAGCAGGACGAGCACCGGCGCGAGCCCGCGCGCGACCGGGTAGACGACGCTGAGCTCGGCCCGGCCGTAGGCGGCCGCGAGCAGCGCCACGTACGCGAGCTCCAGCCCCGCGGACACGGCCATGTACGGGACCGCGGCCGCGTCGACGTCCCACCGGAACGCGGCGACGGGTAGGAACAGCAGCGCCGCGAAGCAGAACGCAATCGCCGTCGCAGCCGGAACGTCCCGCCGGCTCGCGAGCGCGAGGTTCCAGCCCGCGTGGAGCCCGGCGGCGCCGAGCGCGAGCGCCAGGGCCTCGCCGCCCACTCAGCGGCGAGCGCGCGCGAGGTAGCTCTGACCTGCGCGGACGATCACGCGCCGGCCCCGCACCTGGTCGAGCACCTCGACCCGGCCCACGGTGACGCGGACGAGCGTGCCGTCGCACCGGTCCTCCGTCAGCCAGGTGGTGCCGCGCACCGTGGCCGAGGCGTACCTGCCTCTCGTGCGAAAACGGCCCTTCCCGCTGCCCCAGATGCGCCGCCGCGGCGGCTTCGCGGCGTCGTCGCCCGCGAGGCGGGCGCGCCGGCACGAGAGTGGGCCGGAGAGCTGCAGCGTCGTCACCGGACGCCGGGCCCGCGGCTGCCGGATCAGGGCGCGACCCTGGTAGAAGACGCCGGTCTGCCGCCGGCTTCCGCCCGCCGAGCTGACGAGCCGGACGCGGCCGCGGGTGACGTCGAGCTCCGAGTTGACGGGGACGTTCCGGAGGCTGGTGAGGTCGACGAAGCGGTTCGAGCCCGGCAGGCGCACGCGCACGACGCCGCTCACGGGGGTCACGTTGACGGAGACGCCCGCCACCGGCGGCGGGACCGCCGACGGAACCCCCCAGTCGACGGAGACGCTGCTGTCCACGTTCAGTCGTGTGCGACCGGTTCCGTCGGCGTTCACGGTCCAGAGCTCCTCCTGCAGCGGCCCGGCGACGTCGGCCGCGAACGCGACCTTGGTCCCGTCCGGTGACCACGCGACTTCCCAGACCTCCCCCAGGCCCGACGCCAGCACGGTCGGCGTGCCGCCCGAAGCCGCGACGAGGCCGATCCTCCCGGCGGCGCCGGAGCTGAATGCGATGCGGGTGCCGTCCGGCGACCAGGACGGACCCCCTGCGTTGGCCGACTCCGGACCGGTCATGAGACGGAGGTTCGTGCCGTCGGCGTTCACGAGGTGGACGCGGGAGCCGGTCGAGAACGCGAACTGCCGGCCGTCGGGCGACCACTCCGGGTCCTGCACGTGGATCGCGTGCGCAGCGGTCACGTTCGTCACCCCGGAGCCATCGACGTTCGCGACGAAGAGCCGGTCGTACCCGTTCAGGAAGCGGACGAAAGCGATCCTGCGCCCGTCCGGCGACCAGGCCGGCCAGCGGTCGTTCTGGTCGGTCGTGACCCGTCTCGGCGCCGTTCCGTCGGCGCCGATCGTCCAGACGCCGCCCGTCCCGCCACGCGAGTTCTGGAACGCGAGCCTGCTCCCGTCGGCGGACCAGGCGGGATCCCGTGGAGAGAACGTTCGCGGATCGGTGACTGCCCGCCGGTCGGAGCCGTCGGGGTTGACGGTGTAGACGATGCCGCCGAGGTCGTACGCGAGCCGGCCGTTCCGGCCCGGGAACGTCTCCTGCCCCGCGGATGCGAGCCCCGAGAGCACGGCGATGAGCATCGCCGCCGCTCCAGCCGTTCCGAGAAGTCGTCGCGTCACCCGTCCGAAGCCAAGGCTACGCCTCCAGGACGATGGTGACCGGGCCGTCGTTCACGAGCTGCACCGCCATCCGGGCGCCGAAGCGGCCGGTCTCGACCTCCGCACCCAGGTCCCGGAGCTCCGAGCAGAACCGTTCGTACAGCCGCTCGGCGTCCTCGGGCGGAGCCGCGCCGGAGAAGCTCGGCCGGTTTCCCTTTGTCGTGTCGGCGATCAGCGTGAACTGGCTGACGACGAGAGCCTTCGCGCCGGCGTCCTGCAGCGAGCGGTCGAACTTGCCGTCGTCGTTCTCGAAGATCCGCAGCTTCCAGACCTTCTCCGCGAGCCGGCGCGCCTCCTCGGTCTTGTCCTCCCTGGCCACCCCGAGAAGGACGCAGAGGCCGCTGCCGATCGCCCCCACGAGCTCGCCGTCCACGACCACGCGCGCCTCGGAGACACGCTGGACGACCGCTCGCACGAGCGGATTATCCGAGGTCTTTGATGCGCTTGGCGTACTGCTCGCTGCCGGGCTTGAGCGAGCTCGCGAGCTTGTAGTGCCCGTTCGCCTCCTGCTCGCGGCCGAGCTTCTCGAGGCTCCGGGCCAGCGCGTAGTGCGCATAGTCGTCCGTCGGCGAGAGCTCGAGCATGGCGCGGAACTCGCGCTCGGCCTCGTCGTAGCGCTGGATCCGGAAGTACGCGATGCCCAGCGCCTCGCGGATCGACGCCTTCTGCGGCTCGCGCTTCTTCGCCTTCTCGAGCGCCACCGTGGCTTGCGCGGCACGTCCCTTTCGAAGGTGCGTGCGGCCCTGCTGGAAGAGGTCGTAGGTCTCGCTCATGGGTGTGAACCCACCGTAGCGATGTCGTCTCCGGTCAGGCGGAGCGCAAACCGAACGAGCGGAGCGAGACGAGGCCGAGGAACCGCCGCTTCACGCCGAGGCGGCCCCGGATCCTGCGCAGGACGCGCTTGAGCTCGCGCCGGGCGGTCACGGCCGCGGCTTCCGCCTCCGCGGCCGGCCCGAAGCGGGCGACGCCGAGCGCCTCCGCGAGCGGGTCGGCGTCGACGCGGAACCGCGCATGCACGGCGCTGCTCAGCTCGGCCGGGGTCGCGCTCGGCGCCGGACGCATCCGCTGGTCGGCGAGGTAGTCCGCGAGCTCGCCTCGCACCGCGGCCGCAACCTTGCGCGGGTCGCTCGAGAGGTAGCGCAGCCGGCGGCGGCCGACCTTCACGACCCAGAACGCGACCAGGATCCCTGCGGCGGCGGCGAGGAGCGTCACGAGCAGGCGCAGGTCGTTGCGCTGGTCTTGCAACGGGGTGACCTGGCCCGCGTCCGGCTGGCCCGGCGTGAACCCCTGGTCGGGGCCGCGTGGCCGGTCGTCCGGCGACGCGGGCGAGCCGCCGAGCCGGTTGCGCAGGATCTCGAGCCCCAGCGCCGCGGCAGCCGCGCCGGCGAAGGCGGCCGTCGCCCCGTCCGCGTCGAAGAACAGCGACGACGCCGTGTACTCGGCACGGAGGCGGCCGCGCCCCGGCGTCGGGTCGAACGGGAGCCACCCGTAGCCGTCGAACCAGACCTCCACCCACGTGTGGGCGTTGGTGTCGGAGACCGTCCACTCGCGGTCCTCCTCGTCGAACCGGCCGGAGGTGAACCCGGCGGCGACCCTCGCGGGGACGCCGAGATACCGCAGCATCAGCGCCATGGCGCCGGCGAAGTGCTGGCAGTAGCCGCGGCGGTGGCCGGTCGTGAACGCCACGAGCGGCGGGGCGCTGCCGCCGGTCGGCGGGTGCTCGTCGTACCTGAACTCGCCGCTCGACCGGAACCAGGCCTCGACCGCCACCGCGGCCGCGTAGGGATTTCGCGGGCGCCCGACGACACGCTGGGCCTGGTCGAACAGCGGCCGGTACGCCGCGAGCTCGTCGTTCTCGCGGAAGAGCTCCCGCACGTCCTCCTCGCGGCCCGCCCGGCCGAACGGCGGTACGGCGAGCCCGGTGCCGACGTTCAGGAAGGGGCTGCCGAGCGCAAGCTCGAAGGGGTAGTTCGGCCGGGAGCGTACGAGCGCCTCGGGTGTGGGCTGCGCGGCGAAGCTCCAGACCGAGTACTCCTGGCCGCGCTCGAGCCGCCCCACGTAGGCGATCCCGGGCGCATACGTCTGCGTGAAGCCCTGCTCGTACGCAACCGGGACGCTGGCGCCGACGAGGTGCGTGTCCTGGAGCGCCTCGATCCGCACGCGCTGGGGCAGCCAGTTGTCGCGATCGAACGCCTGCTGCGGCATGAAGGGGTCGAAGTCGAGCACGTCCTGGCCCCCGGAGCTGGTCCACTCGGTGGGCTCGGCGGATTCCTGCCAGTGGTCGTCCAGGAAGATGTCGAGCGTCGTGGCGCGCCAGTAGGGCGTCCTGCGGGGCGCCTGCGCCGTGAAGACCGTCGTCGCGTTCTTCGGGAAGTCGATCCCGTCGTAGTCGGAGTCCCAGACGTACTGGACGCTGATCCGCTTGTCCTCCTTCGCGTACGGGTCCCACTGCTGCCACTCCAGGAAGCCGCCCTTGGCGACCGCCGGCGAGCTGACCGCGACCAGCGCCGCCAGCACGACTGCCGAGCCGACGGCGAGCGCCTGCGAGCCGCCGCGCCTCGCGCCCGGCCGGAGCGCCGCGAACAGGAGCAGCGCCGCGGCGAGCAGGAGCACTCCGCGCGCGGTGCCGGCGCCCTCGGGGACCAGCGTGACCGGCCAGGCGGCGCCTGCGAAGGTCACCGCGGCGGCGAGCACGGGACGCCGCGCCGCGATCGCCAGCGCCGCGGACAGCGTGAAGGCGAACACGGCGACGACGATCACGCCGTGCATCGCCGGCCGGTCGACCGGGTCGAAGGGCAGCGAGACCTCGTAGAAGCTCCGCAGCCCTCCGCTGAAGTCGCCGAAGACGGGGCCGAAGAAGTCTCGGTCGTGGAACGGCCTGGCGTCGAGGGGCGAGACGTCGAAGGCGAACGCGGCCACGACGAAGGCCGCGGCGATCGACGCGCCGATCCTCAGCCGGCGCGTCGGGACGATCGCGGCCAGCACCGCCAGCAGCGCTGCGGCCGCGAGCGCACCGCCGCTCACCGGCTCCTCGAGGCCCTGCCAGCCGGTGACGATCAGCAGCGCCGGCAGCAGCGAGAGCAGCGCCGTCCTAGCCATGCGCCACCGCGCTCTCCGCCCCGCCGAGGACCTGCTCGAGGTCGTCGCCCCTGCGAAGCACGACGGCCGGGATGCCGGCCGCATCGAGCCGCAGGAGTGCGGCCTCCACCCCGAGGGCCCCGCGCCGCCGCCCCGCGAAGCTCGGCGCGTCCACGTACACGACCGAGACCTGCTGCCGCGCCGCCGCCCGGGCCACGAGCGCCTCCACGGCCGCGGGACGGAGCGCCGAGGTGACGAGCGCGAGGTCGCGCGCGTGCGTCGCGGCGCCCGCGTGGTCGTTCAGGAGCGCCTCAGCAGGCCGGCGCCCGTTCTGCTCCGCAGTCGCCAGGATCTCGAGCGCGCGCGGCCAGTCGCGCTCGTAGCTCCGCACGGACAGCGCATCGTCGTCCACGCCGCTCGTCACCACCAGCCGCGCGTTGCGCCCGCGGCGCGCATGCGCCCACATGAGGGACCCGGCCGCGCGGACCTGCGCGTCGAAGCTCGAGTCGCCGGGCCGGCCCACGCCGTGGCCGGCCTCCGCGTCCAGCACGACGACGATCTCGTCGCGCGGCGCGTCCTCCAGCTCCTTCACCATCAGCTGTTGACGCCGTGCCGTCGAGGGCCAGTGGACTCGGCGCAGCGACTCGCCGCTCTGGTACTCGCGGACGCTGTGGAGCTCGAACCCGGCCGGGCGGCGAAGCAGGACCCGGCCCGCGCCGAGCGACCTGAGGCCGCGCTCGGCGAAGAGCACGTTCAGCCGCGCGAGCCGCGGATAGACGAGCAGCGGCGAGGAGTCTGCGAGCGGCTGCACCCGCCGCGCGAGGCCGAACGGGTCCTCGACGACGGCGCGGGCGCCGTGGAACCGATAGCGGCCGCGGGGGACGCGCCTCAGGCGGTACACGGCCCGGAGGAACCGGCCGTCCCTCGCGACCACCACCTCCTGCTCACCGAGGCGGCCGACGGGCTCGTGGACCACCGCGGTCGCCGGGAGCACGGGGCTCGCCGCCTCGAGCTCGACCCGCACGACGACGTCGTCTCCCTCCAAGGGGCGGTCACGGTCGAGCTGGCGGTGCAGCCGGAACGGCCTGGCGACGAAGCTCGTCCAGAGGAGCGCGAACACGACCGCGAGCAGCACGCCGACCGCCGGGGCGTAGAGCACGTGCGCGCCGAACGCCCAGGCGCCGAGGTAGGTGCCGCCGCCCAGCGCCAGCGTGAACCGGCCACGGCGGGTCAACACGGCTAGACGGGGACGGGAGTCCGCTCGACGGCGTCGGCGATCAGGTCGCCCGCGCCGAGGCCGGCAGCCCGAGCCTCCGGGCCGAGGATCAGCCGGTGCCCGAGCACGGGCTCCGCGACGGCCTTGACGTCGTCGGGCAGGACGTACTCCCGGCCCTCTGAGATCGCGCGTGCCTTGGCGACGCGCAGCAGGGCGATGCCGGCACGCGGGCTGGCGCCGAGGTAGAGCCGCTCGTCGCCGCGCGTGTGGCGGAGGAGCGCAACCACGTAGCGGTTCACGCTCTCCTCGACGAAGACGCGCTTCGCGTCATCGATGACGGCGACGATCTCCGCCGTGCTCGTCACCGGCTCGAGCGTCTCGAGCGGCGGCTCGCTGGTCTGCTCGTTCAGCATCCGAGCCTCTGCGGCGAGCGGCGGGTAGCCGATGGAGAGGCGCATCGTGAAGCGGTCGAGCTGCGCCTCGGGCAGGGGGTACGTCCCCTCGTACTCGATCGGGTTCTGGGTCGCGAGGACCATGAACGGCCGGCCGAGCGGGTAGCTGACGCCGTCGACGGTCACCTGGTTCTCCTGCATGCACTCGAGGAGCGCGGCCTGCGTCTTCGGCGAGGCGCGATTCACCTCGTCCACGAGCAGCAGGTTCGCGAAGACCGGCCCCGGCCGGAACTCGAACTCGTTCGTCCGCTGGTCGAAGACGTTCACGCCGGTCACGTCCGACGGCAGGAGGTCGGGCGTGAACTGGATCCGCGAGAACGAGCAGTCGAGCGAGCGGGCGAGCGCCTTGGCGAGCATCGTCTTCCCGACCCCGGGGAAGTCCTCGATGATCAGGTGTCCCTCGCTGACGAGCGAGAGGACGGCGAGGCGCAGGGTGTCGGCCGGCGCGTGGACGACCTGCGCCACGTTGTCGGTCAGGCGGGCGAGGGTCTCGCCCGAGACGTCGACGGCGAGCGGCCGCTCCTCAGCGCTCCGCTCGGCCACCGTTTCCCTCCAAGAGCCGCTCGACCTCGTTCCAGATCTCGGCGGCGATCCTGCTCTTCGGGCCCCTGTCCACCTTCCGCTCCCCCGCTTCGGAAATCAGTACTACCTCGTTCTCGTCGGATTCGAACCCCACGACCGGTGAGGACACATCGTTGTAGACGACGAGATCTGCATTCTTGCCGGTCCGCTTGGCCCTGGCGCGCGCCAGCCCCTCCTCCCCGGTCTCGGCCGCGAACCCGACGAGGATGCGCCCGTTCGTCGATCGTTCGCCCAGAGTACGCAGGACGTCGTCGGTCGGTTCCAGGACGACTTCCCAGGGCTCGCCGTCCTTCGGCCGCTTGTCCTCTCTGGCCTCGGCCGGGCGGTAGTCCGCGATCGCGGCGGCCATGACGACGACGTCCGCGTCCGCCCTGGCCAGGGTCTCTCGGGCAAGGTCCGCGGCGGTCGGCGCCTGGACGAGCTCGACGCCTGTGGGCGGATCGACGCTCAGATTCGACGCGATCAGCGTCACGTCGGCGCCCCGCCGGCGCGCCTCCTCGGCCAAGGCTGCACCCATCCGACCCGAGGAGCGGTTGCCGACGAACCGCACCGCGTCGATCGGCTCCCTCGTCCCACCGGCCGTAACGAGCACCGTCTTTCCAAGTAACACAGTGTTACTTGGGCTGAGAAGGGCCTCGGCGCGCGCGGCGATGTCCACAGGCTCGGCCATGCGGCCCGGGCCCTCCTCGCCTTCTGCGAGCTCGCCCGACTCGGGCCCGATCAGCTCGATGCCGCGGGCCTCGAGCGTCTCCACGTTCGCTTGCGTGGCCGGGTTCAGCCACATCCGCGTGTTCATCGCGGGGGCAATGAGCAGCGGCCCGTCGTGCGCCAGCGCCGCCTCCGTGACGACGTTGTCTGCGAGGCCGTACGCGAGCTTCGCGAGCGTGTTCGCCGTCAGCGGCGCGATCACGTAGAGGTCGGCCCGCTGGAGGTGCGGGTAGAGCTGCCGACCCGGCGCGTGCCGGGCGAGCGCGTGGAACGTCTCCTCGCGGACGAATCGGTCCGCGCCGGGCGTCACCAGCGGCACCACCTCGTGCCCCGCCTTCACGAGCAGGCGCACCAGCTCGCACGCCTTGTAGGCGGCGATTCCCCCGGTGACACCGACCAGGACCCGCGCCATCGGCGGCTACCTACTTCTTGTACTCGTGCTTGATCTTGCCCTCGGCGACTTCTTCGAGGGCGATCGTGAGGTAGTTCTTCGAGCGGGACTCGACGAGCGGCGGCGGGAAGTCCTCGAACGTGCCCTCGCCGAGCTGGTGGTGGTAGTTGTTGATCTGCCTCGCGCGCTTGGCCGCCACCAGGACGAGCCCGTAGCGGTCCGGAACGCTCGAAAGCAGCTTGTCGACTCTCGGGTAGATCACGAGGCCATGGTAGCTGCGATGCGCGCGCGGACAATCTCCTCGACCTCGTCCGCGGCGCGCGTCAGGTCGTCGTTCACGATCACGTGGTCGAACAGCTCGGCCTCCTCGAGCTGCTCCCGCGCGAGCTGGAGCCGCTCGCCGATCTCGCCGGCGCTCTCCGTCGCCCGGGCTCGGAGACGGCGCTCGAGCTCCTCGAACGTCGGCGCCGTGACGAAGATCGTGACCGCCTCGGGCAGCTTCTCCTGCACGTAGCGCGCGCCGTCGGTCTCCAGGTCGAGCAGCGGGATCCGGCCACGGGCGCGGATCCGGTCGATCTCGGACCGGAGCGTCCCGGAACGCTGGCCCCAGGGGAAGGTGATGTACTCGAGGAACCCCTTCTCCTCGAGCTTCCGGTCGAACTCCTCGTTCGAGACGAACCAGTAGTGCTCGCCGTCGACCTCGTTCGGCCGCTGCTCCCGTGTCGTTGCGGAGACGGCGAGCTCGAGCTCCGGCATCCGGCTCAGGAGGATGCGCTCGATCGAGCCCTTGCCGGCGCCCGACGTGCCGGTGACGACGACGACCGGGCTAACGCCTGAAGAGGCCAATGAGCTCGGCCCGCTGGCGGTCCGAAAGGCCTCCGACGGTCTTCGACTGGCTGATCCGGGCCTGCGTGAGGAACCTCGTCGCCTTCACGCGGCCGAACTTCGGCACGGCCATGAGGATGTCGAAGACCTTCGCCGTGGCCACGTACTCGGGCGGCTTCTCGAGGATCTCCTCGATGTCGGCCAGGCCGTTCTTCAGGTCGCGCTTCAGCTGCGCCCGCTTCACGCGGATGTCGTTCGCCCGCTGCAGCGCCTCCATGCGCTGGTCTCGCGACCGGGCCGGTGCCTGGGCCTGAGTCTTCACGGAGGCCACGGCGCGTGATACTAACAGCTTGTCGAGAGTGATCAATTCGCCTGAAATGCAGGTGTTTTTTCTGTTGCCAATGTTGGCGGCAGGAGCCCGAAATCGCCGTCACAGGCGTGGCCCCGGAGCTCCGAGGGGTCGGCGAAGCCGAGCGAGGCGGCCGTCTCGGCCAACTCCTGCCTGATGCGGACCGGTGCGCCGGGGTCGGCGAAGAGCGCCGTTCCGACCGCCACGGAGCTCGCGCCGGCGGCCAGGAACTCGGCCGCGTCGCGTCCCGACGAGACGCCGCCCATGCCGACGATGGGCATGCGGGTCGCGGTGAACGCCGCGTACACGGCCGCCAGGGCGATCGGCTTCAGGGCCGGCCCGGAGTAGCCGCCGACCGCTCGCGCGAGGCGCGGCCGGAGGGTCCGCGGGTCGAGCTCGAGCCCACGGATCGTGTTCACGAGGGAGAGGCCGTCGGCGCCGGCCGCCTGGACGGCGCGCGCCGCCTCGGCGATGTCCGGCTGGGCGGGTGAGAGCTTCGCGTAGAGGGTGAGGGGCGTCGCCTGGCGGCAGGCGGCCACGATCTCCGCCGCCGATTCGGGCGCCTCGTCCACGTTCGGGCAGGAGAGGTTCAGCTCGATCGTGACGTTCTCGAGCCGTGAGCACGTCTCGGCGTACTCCTGGGCCGAGAAGCCGCCAACCGAGACCCAGAGCGGGACGCCTAGGTCGCGAAGCCGAGGCAGGACGTCCGCGAGGAACCGTTCGCGACCCGGGTTCTGCAGGCCGATCGAGTTCAGCATCCCGTGGTCCGTCTCGGCGATCCGGATCGGCTCGTTGCCGCCGCGCGGCTCGGGCGTGACCGTCTTCGTGACGAACGCGTCCAGTGAGCGGGCGACGTCCGGCGCCGTCAGGGCGTCGAGGCAGCCGGAGGCGTTAAGCAGCAAGAACCGGTCCCTCGACGCAGAGGCGCTCGTAGCGCCCGTCGATCTCCACGACGCAGCCGTAGCAGGCGCCGTAGCCGCAGGCCATGGGCGCCTCCCAGGCGAGCTGCGCGGCCGGCGCGAGGCCGCGCACGGCGGCGAGCATCGGCTCGGGCCCGCAGGCGAGCACGTCGTAGCCCGGCTCCAGCAGGTCGGTGACCAGCGCCGGCTCCACGACGACCTCCGCGTTGGGGACCAGCTCGGCCGCCTCCGCATGGTGGTTGGTGCGGAACCCGAGAACGGCCGGCGGGCCGTCCAGCGCCTCGGAGAGATACGGGAACGGCGCGACGCCGATCCCGCCGCCGACGAGCAGCGGCCGCGCCACGTCGAGCCGGAAGCCGTTGCCGAGCGGGCCGAGCACGCCGATCCGGTCGCCGGGCTCCAGCTCGGCCAGCGCGTGCGTCCCAGGCCCGATCGGCTCGAACAGGAAGCCGAGCTCGCCGGGCGGTGCGAGGCAGAGGCTCATCGGCCGCGGCAGGACGCGGCCCGGCGCCTCGAGCATGAAGAACTGGCCGGGAGCTCCGGGGTCGAGCGCGCCGCGCTGGATGCGGAGGAGGGTGTACGGCCCGACGGCCTCGACGGCGACGACGCTATGCCGGTCGCGCCTGAGCATCGATCCTCTCCTGGAGCGAGACGACCGCCTCACCGCGCGCGTTCGCGATCGCATGGACGGCGGCCGCGGCGCCGCTGAGCGTCGTGATGCACGGGATGCGGGCGACGAGCGCGGCCTCGCGGATCCGGTAGCCGTCGGTGCGGGCACCCGACCCCTGCGGCGTGTTCACGACCAGGTCGCAGCGCCCGCGCCTGAGCAGGTCGACGACCGTCGCCCCCTCCCCACGCTCGGTCACCTTGCGGACGTGGTCGACGGCGAGCCCCGCCGCGGCGAGCACGCGGGCCGTGCCGCTCGTCGCAGCCACGCGGAAGCCGAGGTCGGCGAGCGCGGCTGCCACCGGGACGACGGCGTCCTTGTCGGCGTCGCACACGGACAGGAACGCGGTCCCGCCGGCGGGCAGCGGCCGGCCGGCGGCGCGCTCCGCCTTCGCCAGGGCCGTCGGGTAGTCGGACGCGCTGGCCATGACCTCTCCGGTCGAGCGCATCTCCGGCCCGAGCACCGGGTCGGACCCGGGGAAGCGCTGGAACGGGAAGACGGCCGCCTTGACACTGACCTGGACCGGGGTCTGACCCCTCTCCACGGCGAAGGCGCTCAACGGCTCCCCCGCGGCGAGGCGGCAGGCCATGTCCACGAGGTTGACGCCGATCGCCTTGCTGGCGAACGGCACCGTCCGCGACGCGCGCGGGTTGGCCTCGATCACGGAGACCTTCCCGTCGAGGACGGCAAGCTGGACGTTGACCAGCCCGACCACGCCGAGCGCCGGCGCGAGCGTCGAGACGATCTCCTCGATCTCGGCGCGGACGCCGTCATCCAGGCCGGGCGGCGGCAGGACGCAGCTGGAGTCGCCGGAGTGGACCCCGGCCTCCTCGACGTGCTGCATCACCGCCGCGACGAAGGTGTTCTGCCCGTCGCACAGCGCGTCCACGTCGATCTCCAGCGCGCCTTCGAGGAAGCGGTCCACGAGGACCCGCGAGCCGGGCGGCACGCTCGACGCGACGGTCTCGGCGTCGTAGCAGACCACCATCTGGCGCCCGCCGAGGACGTAGGACGGCCGCACGAGCACCGGGTAGCCGATCTCCTCGGCGACGTCGACGGCCTCGGCCTGCGAGCCCGCCATCCCCCACGCCGGCACCTCGATCCCGAGCTCCCGGCACAGAGCGCCGAACCGCTCGCGGTCCTCGGCCAGGTCGACGGCGTCAAACGGCGTCCCGAGGATCCGGAAGCCGGCCTCCTCGATCGCCCGCGCCAGCTTGAGCGGCGTCTGGCCGCCGAACTGGATCACCACCCCGACCGGCTGCTCGCGCTCGCAGATCGCCAGCACCTCCTCGACGCCGAGCGGCTCGAAGTAGAGCCGGTCCGACGTGTCGTAGTCGGTCGAGACGGTCTCGGGGTTGCAGTTGACCATCACCGTCTCGAGCCCGAGCTGCCGGAAGCTCCGCGCGGCGTGGACGCAGCAGTAGTCGAACTCGATCCCCTGGCCGATCCGGTTCGGGCCCGAG
>DATBMH010000017.1:0-21130 GCA_036554945.1 Gaiellaceae bacterium
CCAGCAAAGGTGCCCACCAGGAGCCAGTACGGGAGCCCGATGGCCCAGAACGCCAGGGAGAGCACCGTCGCCACCGCAACGATCAGGATCAGCTGCCCTCTGACGTAGGCGCCGAGCTTGAGGTCGATCAGGTCCCACGTGTCGCGGACGACTCTTCGCTTCTTCTCGGGGACCAGCAGGAGCACGAGGGCCATCGCGCGGTTCCGTTCGAAGATCCAGTAGGCGGCGGACGCGAACACGAAGAAGACGCCGATCAGGATCTCGAAGCCGAGCCGCGTTGCGTCGAGCGCCCGGTCGGCGACGTTCGTCGTGCTCGGTAGGTCCTGAAGCCAGCGGTCGAGCTCCACGAGCGCGTCGTGTCTCCAACCGCTCTCCTCGCGGGCCTCGTCGCGCAGGGAAGCAGTGCCGACCGCCTCCTGCACCTGGTCGGCCGCGCGGGGGACTGCGAGCCAGAGCAGCAGGCCGAGCAAGCCTGCGATCGCGACGTAGTGCGCCGCGATCCCGGCACCGCGCGGGATGCCGCGCCGTCTGAGCGCCTCGATGCCGGGACGCATCGCTGCGGCGATGATGAGCGCGAAGAACAGGAGGGCGATCAGCAGCCTGAGCTCCCAGAGCGCGAGCACGCCGACGACGACGCTGACGACGATCAGCGTCGAGAGGAAGATGCGCCGAGCGTGGTCGGCCATGCCGACCTTCTCTCCGTCCAAGGAGCCCTGCAAACGGCAGGAAAGCCGTTCCGGCCGCCGAAGCCGCGCCCATGCGACCCGGCAGGGACGAAGAGATCTATCTGGATGCGCGTCTCCACGGCGCGGTGCTCGCGCGTCCGATTGCGCGCTCGTCGATGCTCGTCCTGCTCGGCGTGCTCGCCTTGTTCGTGCCCTTCGTGCCGGCCGCGGTCTTCGGCGCGCTGCTGATCGCGCTGGGGGCCGTCTTCACGCTGAGGGCGGTGTGGCAGTGGGAGCGAACACACCTCGTGGTGACGACGGAGAAGGTCTACCTCCTGAACGGGACGCTCCATCGCCGGACGAAAGCCGTGAGACTCCAAGCGGTCGACGCGGTCGAGATCGACCAGTCGCTGATCGGCCAGCTGCTGGGCTACGGAACCGTCGTCGTCGGGCCGCTCAAGGTCGGCCACATCGCGCACCCGAGCCAGGTCTGCCGGCTCGTCGAGCGCCTCGCGTCGTAACGGGATTCATGCGGAGACGATCTGCGGGCTAATGCGGATCCGCGAGGCCCGGTCGAGGACCACGCTCTTCCCATGGACGTGTACAACTGGATCTTCCTCGTCTCGATGATCGCGGTGTGGCTCGGCGGCTCGGTGCTGATCGGCATGTTCGGGATTCACCTCCGGCACATCGAGAAACCGCGCTAAGCGAACACTTGTTCGCAGCCTCCGCCACGGCTAAACTGGCCGGTTATGGCCCAGGAGGCACTGGTCGTCCACGGCGCCCGCGAGCACAACCTGAAGGACATCGACGTCCGCCTGCCGCGGAACAAGCTGATCACGATCACCGGTCTTTCCGGCTCCGGAAAGTCGTCGCTTGCCTTCGACACGATCTACGCGGAGGGCCAGCGGCGGTACGTCGAGTCGCTCTCCGCCTACGCGCGCCAGTTCCTCCAGATGATGGAGAAGCCGGACGTGGACTCGATCGAAGGTCTCTCGCCGGCGATCTCGATCGACCAGAAGACGACCTCGCGCAACCCGCGCTCGACGGTCGGCACGGTGACCGAGATCTACGACTACCTGCGCCTGCTCTACGCAAGAGTCGGACGCCCGCACTGCCCGATCTGCGGCCGACCGATCGCCGGCCAGTCGATCGAGGCGATCGTCGACCAGATCCTCCAGCTCCCCGAGGGGACGCGCTTCACGGTCAACGCGCCGGTCGTCCGCGACCGCAAGGGCGAGTACCGCGACCTCTTGGAGGAGCTCCGCCGGGACGGGTTCACCCGCGTGAAGGTCGACGGCGAGCAGCGCCTGCTCGAGGAGGACATCCAGCTCGACAAGAAGTTCAAGCACACCATCGAGGTCGTGGTCGATCGCCTCCGGATGAAGAGCGACCTCCGCAGCCGCCTGTTCCAGTCGGTCGAGACCGCCGTCAACCTCGCGGAGGGCCTGGTCGTCATCGACCTGATCGACGAGGAGAAGGAGCTGACGTTCTCCGAGCGCTTCGCCTGCCCGGAGCACGGCGTCTCGCTGCCGGAGCTGCAGCCGCGGATCTTCTCGTTCAACTCGCCGCACGGCGCCTGCCCGCGCTGCACCGGGCTCGGCGCGCAGCAGGAGATCGACCCGGACCTGCTCGTCCCGGACCCGACGCTGCCACTCGCCGAGGCGCTCGTCCCGCTGAACGGCAACTGGTACGAGGCCGTGATCCAGGCGATCGCCGACCGCTACGAGATCGACCTGGACACGCCCTGGCAGGACCTGACCGAGGAGCAGCGGGACGTCTTCCTCCACGGCACGAAGGGCGAGCGGATCTACGTCAGCTACCGGAACCGGATGGGCCGGAAGCGGTCGTACATGCTCGCCTTCGAGGGGCTCGTCTCGAACCTCCAGCGGAGGTACCGCGAGACCGACTCGTCGTCGATGCGCGAGCGGATCGAGGAGTACATGAGCTTCCGCCCGTGCCCGGAGTGCCACGGGGCCCGGCTGAAGCCCGAGGTGCTCGCTGTCACGGTGGGGGGCAACAACATCCACGAGTTCACGAAGATGTCCGTCACCCGCGCGCTCGGCTTCCTCGGCGAGCTCGACCTGACGGAGACCGAGCAGCTGATCGGCGAGCGCATCGTCAAGGAGATCCGCGAGCGCCTGACGTTCCTCGACAACGTCGGCGTCGGCTACCTCCAGCTCGACCGGGCGTCGGCGACGCTCTCGGGCGGCGAGGCGCAGCGCCTGCGGCTCGCGACGCAGATCGGGTCGCAGCTCGTCGGCGTGCTCTACATCCTCGACGAGCCGTCGATCGGCCTCCACCAGCGGGACAACGGGAAGCTGATCTCGACGCTCGAGCGGCTCCGCGACCTGGGCAACACCGTCATGGTCGTCGAGCACGACGAGCAGATGATGCGAGCGTCCGACTGGCTGGTCGACATGGGCCCGGGCGCCGGCGAGCACGGCGGCCACGTGGTCGCGGAGGGCCCGGCGCGAAAGGTCGAGCGGAACCCGAAGTCCGTCACCGGGCAGTTCCTCTCGGGCACGCGCGAGATCGCGGTGCCCGACCGGCGGGGCGGGGACCTCGGCTCGTTCTGGGTCCGCGGCGCCTCGATGCACAACCTGAAGGGCATCGACGTCGAGTTCCCGGTGGGGAAGCTCGTCTGCGTGACGGGCGTGTCCGGCTCGGGCAAGTCCACGCTTGTGAACGAGATCGTCTTCAAGGCGCTGGCGAACCGGCTCAACCGGCAGCGGTTGAAGCCGGGAGCCCATCTGGGCTGCGAGGGGATCGAGTGCTTCGACAAGGTGATCGACATCGACCAGTCGCCGATCGGGCGCACGCCGCGCTCGAACCCGGCGACCTACACGAAGCTCTTCGACCACATCCGCGAGCTCTACTCGCTGACGCCGGAGGCGAAGGTCCGCGGCTACAAGCCTGGGCGGTTCTCCTTCAACGTCCGCGGCGGCCGCTGCGAGACGTGCAAGGGCGACGGGACGATCAAGATCGAGATGCACTTCCTGCCCGATGTCTACGTCCCGTGCGAGACCTGCCACGGACGGCGCTACAACCGCGAGACGCTCGAGGTGCGCTTCAAGGGCAAGTCGATCGCGGACGTGCTCGAGATGTCGGTCGAGGAGGCGCTCCAGTTCTTCGCCAAGATCCCGAAGCTCCGCCGCCGGCTGCAGACGCTGCACGACGTCGGGCTCGACTACATCAAGCTCGGCCAGCCGGCGACGACGCTGTCGGGCGGCGAGGCGCAGCGCGTGAAGCTCGCGTCCGAGCTGTCGAAGGTCGCGACCGGCCGGACGCTGTACATCCTCGACGAGCCCACGACGGGCCTGCACTTCGCGGACATCGAGAAGCTGCTCGAGGTGCTCCAGCGGCTCGTGGACGCTGGCAACACCGTCCTCGTCATCGAGCACAACTTGGACGTGATCAAGCAGGCGGACTGGCTCGTCGACCTCGGCCCGGAGGGCGGGGAAGCCGGCGGAGAGGTGATCGCGACCGGCACGCCGGAGGACGTGGCCGCCGTCGAGGAGTCCTACACGGGACAGTTCCTGCGCGAGATCCTCCCCGCGTTTGCCGCCGCCGCCGCGTAGCCCCGCCGAGCAGGTCTACCTCCGGACGCACGCCCGCCGGTACGAGCGGTTGCTGGAGCTCGTCCGGGAGCTGGGCCCGCGGACGATCCTCGTCGTCGGCCCGAGCTTCGAGACCGAGCTGCTTCGGGAGGCGCTGCCCAGCGCGCGAGTGGACACCCTGGGCTGGCACGACCACCGCTTCCCGCTCCGGGAGGGAGAGCACCACACGCAGTTCGACCTCAACGACGACGACTATCCGGACCTGGCGCCCCACGACGCAATCGTCTGCGGCGAGGTGATCGAGCATCTGCGGGTGCCGCCGGTGCCGGTCCTCCGGTTCCTGGCGGGTGGGCTCGAGCCGGTCGGCCGGCTGATCCTCCAGACCCCGAACGCCACGGCGCTGCCGAAGCGCCTGCGCATGCTCCTCGGTCGCAACCCGCAGGATCCGATCCGCGACGACCCGTTCAACCCGGGCCACTTCCACGAGTTCACGGTCGCGGAGCTGCTGGCCGCCGTGTCAGAGGCGGGCCTGGACGTCGAGCGGTGGTTCACGGAGAACTACTTCGACCACGGCTCGCGCAAGAACCGCGCGTTCCGGGCCGCGGGCCCGGCCCTGCCGCGCACGCTTCGGGAAGGAATCACGGTCGTTGCTCGGCCCGCCAACTGAGGAGCGAGCCTGGCTGCGACGCGCCGGCCTGGTGCTGCGCCGTCCGCGTGAGGTCTTCGCCGCGCTTCGAGACGACTCGGCCGAGACGGCCGGAGACCGTCAGGACGTCGTCGTCATGCTCGCGTTCGTCGGCGGCGTCGCGGTCTCGCTCGCGACTGCGGGGGCGGGCGCGCTCGACGATCTCGACCTCGGGGAGAGGTTCGTCTGGATCTTCGCGAGCGGCTTCGCCTACGGGTTCGTCGGCTACTGGGTGCTCGGCTGGGCCCTCGGGTTCGTGGTGCCGCGGCTCGGCGGCGCCGGCAGCGGGCGCCGGACGCGGCACGTCCTCGCCTACGCGCTGGCGCCGCTCGTCTTCGCGCTGCTCGTCTGGGCGCTCTGGGCCCCCTTGCTTGCGTTGCTGGGCGCCTGGAGTCTGGCGCTGCTCGTCGTCGGGCTGTCGGTGGTCGAGCGCTGGTCCTACGCACGAGGCGGTGCAGCGGTGGGCCTCGCGGTCGTCTGGCTGCTCGCGCTAGGCGTCGGCCTCCTGAGCGTGCTCGCGCTGCTCCGTGGCGGCCTCGAATAGCGCCAGCTCGGCGTCGGGGATCGCGTACGTGTGCTCCTCCGACGGGAAGCCGCCCGAACGGACGTCCTCCGCGTACGCCTTCAGCGCGCGCTGGATCTGCGTGCCGATGTCGGCATAACGCTTCACGAATCGCGCCGGCTTGCGGTCGTTCAGCCCCAGCAGGTCGTGCCAGACGAGGACCTGGCCGTCGCAGTCAGGTCCGGCTCCGATACCGATCGTGGGGACATGGAGAGTGTCTGACACTCGACGTGCCACCGCCGCCGGCACGGCCTCCAGGACGACGGCGAAGCAGCCGGCCGCCTCGAGCGCCCGGGCGTCCGCGTAGAGCTTCTGCGCTTTCGCCGCGGTCCGCCCCTGCGCCTTGAAGCCGCCGAGCATCGTCGCCGACTGCGGCGTGAGCCCGATGTGGCCCATCACGGGGATCCCCGCCCCGACGAGCGCCTGGACGCGCGCGAGCGACGGCCCGGCGCCCTCGATCTTCACGGCGTCGGCTCCGGCCTCCTTGACGAACCGGACCGCGTTGGCCACGGCCGCATCGTCCGAGACCTGAAACGACCCGAACGGCATGTCGGCGACCACCAGCGCGTGTTCCGCACCTCGGGCGACGGCGCGCACCAGCACGAGCAGCTCGTCGACCGTGACCGGAACGGTCGTGTCGTAGCCGAGCACGTTGTCCGCGGCGGAGTCCCCGACGAGGATGATGTCCACGCCGGCCGCGTCCGCGAGCCGGGCGCCGGGGTGGTCGTACGCGGTGACCATCACGAGCTTCTCGCCCCGTGCCTTGCGGTCCTGGAACTCCGTCAGCGAGATCTTGGTCGTCGGGCTCGGATGCGAGGTCATGCCGGGTCTCCTTCCAGGACGACGTTGTCGATGAGGCGGGTCGAGCCGACGCGGACGGCGGCGGCGAGGACGCGAGGCTCGAAGTCGGCGACCTCCAGATAGTCGACGTCGAGCCCGTCGAGCAACTCGCGGGCCCGAGTCGCGTCGCCGGTTGCCAGGGCTCGCGGCAGCGCGAGCGCTCGCTCGCGCTCTTCGGGCGACAGCAGTGCGTTGCGGGAGGACAGCGCGAGGCCGTCCTCGTCGCGGATGGTCGGGAGGACGCGGATCTCGACCGGGACGTTCAGGTCGCGCACCATGCGGCGGACGACCGCCGTCTGCTGTGCGTCCTTCTGGCCGAAGTAGGCCCGGTCGGGTCGGACGAGGTTGAAGAGCTTGAGGCAGACGGTCGCCACTCCGCGGAAGTGGCCGGGCCGCGAACGGCCCTCGAGGATCCCACCGAGGCGCTCGACGTCGACCCAGGTCTGGAACCCGTCCGGATAGAGCTCGTCCGCGGCCGGCGCGAACAGGACGTCCACGCCTGCCTGCTCGGCGAGTGCGGCGTCGCGCTCTTGATCCCGCGGATATCCGGCCAGGTCGACCGGACGGTCGAACTGCGCCGGGTTGACGAAGAGGGTCGCGACCACGAGCTCGTTTTCCTCGCGCGCCGCCCGAAAGAGCGAAAGATGGCCTGCGTGGAACGAGCCCATCGTGGGAACGAGCCCCACGGACGCCTCGCCGCGGTCGCGCAGCGCCTCCTCCAGCTCGGCGATCGTCCGGGCCGTCCTCATGGGGCCGTCGCCTCCGCGAGCACCCGGTAGAGCGGCTCGAGCTGCGGCTTCCGCTCGCGGATCGCCGCGAGGTGCCGTTCGACCGTCTCCCAGTCGCCCCGCGCGATCGGGCCCGTCAGCTCGAAGCCGTTCTCGATCACCCGGCGCATCAACGGCTCGAGGCCCGCCGGCGGCGCCGAGACCTCGTCGAAGACGTCGGTCGCCGCCCGGTGAAGCGTGACCAGGTAGTTGGAGGCGATCGCCGCGCCCGCGTGGTACAGGGCTCGGTCGGCCTCGTCCAGCTGGAACGGCGCCAGTCCGAGCACTTCGGCCAGTTCGGTCCCGACTGCCCGAGCCTCGTCCGTCTCGCCGGTGACGGCCGCATGAGCCCCGTCCAGCTGCCGCGGATCACCCGAGCGGTCGAACGTCTGCAACGGATGGAGCCCAAAGCGCCGCTCGTGCGGCGACAGGGCTGAAAGGGGCGTCGCGCCACTCGTGTGGGCGACCCATTGGGCCACGGCGAGTGTCTGACACTCGGCAGTGGCGGCGATGGCGCTGTCCGGAACGCATAGCAGGACGATCTGAGCCCCGTCCTCGCGCACCTCGACGCCCCGCTCCTCCAAGCGGGCGGCGATAGCCGAGCCGACACGCCCCCGGCCGATGACAGTCACGCTCTCGATCAACACTCGCTCCAGTTCCGTGTGGATACCGGGCCGGGTCTGAGTGTAGCCCCGAGCGGGGTAGCTCAAGGGGGTGAAGTTCCCCAAGAGCGGGGGATTTCCGACCGATAGCGCGTCCGAGGGGAGCGGTGCACGCCCTGCGACCGCCGGGGAGAGAGGTTGAGGATGAGGAGAGCACTGCTTCTGGCAACCGCCACCGCCGCGCTCGTTGCGGCGCCCAACGCGGTTGCGGGGTCGTTCACGGGTGTCACCGTGGCGAAGGATTCGAAGCGCAAGGCCGCCGTCGTCGTGACCGGCCGAACCGCTCGCACGGTTCGCCTCGGGCGCAGCTTCGCGAGCGTCCGCCTCGGTCAGCGCGTCGCGGTCACCGCGTCGCGCCGCGCCGACGGGACCTACACCGCCGGCCGCGTCCGCGCCCTCGGGCGCGTCACCCGCGCGAAGTTCGGCGCGGTCGTCGTCAAGCACGACAAGGCGCGCGCCCGCGTGATCCTCTCGGCGGGCGGCAGCGTCTTCGCCGTCGCCAACCGAGGCCGCTCCATGGCCTCCGCGTCCGGCAACGGGCTCAACGCCGGCGACCGGGTGCTCGCGAGCGTCCGGCTCTCCGGGATCAAGGCGTGGTCGACGGGCATGCAGGAGACCGGCCGCGCGCGCCTCGTCGAGCTCGAGGGCATCTTCCTCGAGCGCCGCGGCGACGGGTTCGACATCGCCGTCGTCGAGCGCGGCGCCGTGCACGTCGAGGTTCCGGAAGGCGCCGTCCTGCCGGACTTCGAGCCCGGGGATCAGGTCAGCATGGTCGTCCTGATCGGAAAGGACGGCTCGTTCACGTTCATTCGCGGGAAGGACGAAGGTGAGACCAAGCCGGAGAAGCCGCGCTACAAGGAAGGCATCGAGGCCGCCGGCGTGCTCGCCGAGAAGGCCCCGTACTCGGTCGTCGTCCGCACCGAGGACGACAAGCGCGTCACTTGCGCCGTCCCGTCGGGAATGGACCTGTCCCTGTTCCGCGTCGGCGAGCGCGTGAAGGTGCACTGCGTCTCGCGCGAGAACCGCGACGTCCTGATCAAGATCCAGTCGAACTACGGCTGGGTCAAGGCCGACGGCAGCGGCGAGCTGTCCGTGTACGGCGCCCTGAACAAGGGCAACGGAACCGTGTCGGTCCGCCGGGAGGACGGCATGAGCGTCTCGTGCTCGGTTCCCGCCGGCATCGACCTGTCGCCGTTCCGCCCGGGCGAGCGCGTGAAGCTCCGCTGCCATCTCGGCGAGGGCGGCTTCGTCTTCGGGTCGATCTGGTCGGAATCAGCGTCACTCGGCGAGGACGGGGTCCTCCAGGTCTTCGCGTCGGGGCTGCTCCAGCCGCGCACCGGCGTGCCGGTCACGGTCCGGCGGCCCGACGGGACGATGTTCTCGTGTAACGCCCCCGCGGACCTCGACCTGACGCACTTCTCGACCGGCGAGTCCGTCCACCTGACCTGCCGCGTCGACGGCGGCGTGAACACGCTGCTCAAGGTGCGGTCGGAGCGGTACGAGGTCGGCGCTGACGGCTCCGTCCAGGTCTACCTCCACGGGACGATCGACGCCAAGACCGCGGAGAGCGTCACAGTTCGCGCCAGCGACGGGCACACTGTTACGTGTTCCGTGCCTGCGGGTACGAATCTCGGTGCGTTCGGGGTCGGCACGACCGTGAAGATGCATTGCCACAAGCTCGACGGCCAGTTCCGCCTGGAATATCTGAAGTCGGAGAGCGCCGTCATCGAGATCGGGCACTAGCCGCAAGAGTGCCCATACGGCGGGGGCCGGTCGGCCGCAGCCTGGCCCCCGCCACCTACTCTCACGTCCTGTGCGAGCGCGCCTTGTCGCGGCGCGTAGACTGAGCGACATGCCGATCTACGAGTACGTCTGCATGTCGTGCGAGTCGCATTTCGAGGAGCTCGTCCGCAACGGCGAACAGCCGGACTGCCCCGACTGCGGCACCGCGAACGTCCGCAAGCAGCTCTCGATCTTCGCCGCCCACGGCAGCTCGACCACGACCGACCTCGGCCCGACGCCGCGCAGCGGCGGCGGTTGCTGCGGCGGATCCTGCGGCTGCGGCTAGCCGGCCGCCCGCTCGACGAACGCGCCGACCACCTTCTCCGCGTATTCGAACGCGAGCCGCTCCATGCTCTGGTCCGCCGTCGCGCACGCGTCCGCGAGGATCGTGACCTTGAAGCCTTCCTCCTTCGCGTCGATCGCGGTCTGCACGACGCACATCTCGGTCGCGGCGCCGGCAAGGAGGATCCGCTCGACCTCGAGGCTTCGCAGGATCAGGTCGAGCGGCGTGTGGTCGAATGCCGAGTAGCGCGGCTTGAGGACGAACGGCTCACCCTCGCGCGGCGCGACTTCCTCGACGAGCGATCCGCCGCGGCCCTCGATCGCCTGCCGGATCAGCCGCGGGCCGTCGCCGTCCCACGAGCCGTCCGCGTCGTTCGCGTAGACGACGGGGATGCCGCGCGTCCGCGCGTCGTTCAGCGCCCGCTTCAGCTCAGGCTGGCGCTCGCGGAACGATTCCAGCAGCGCGTCGCCGTCCTCGTGCCCGAAGTCCTGGATGACGTCGACGATCAGCAGCGCGTCCCGCACGGCGGCGGCAAGATAGCGGCATGCGCGAACTGTCCGCCCGGCGTCCTAGACTCGTCGGCGTGGACACGCTCCACGCGTTCGCAGATCAGGTCTCCGGCTGCACGCGCTGCCGCCTCTCGCAAGGCCGTACGCAGGTCGTCTTCGGCGTCGGCAACCCGCAGGCGGACCTGATGTTCGTCGGCGAGGCGCCGGGGTTCCACGAGGACAAGCAGGGCGTGCCGTTCGTCGGCCAGGCCGGGAAGCTGCTCGACAAGCTCCTCGGCGGGATCGGGCTCGAGCGGTCGCAGGTCTACATCGCGAACGTCCTCAAGTGTCGCCCGCCGGGGAACCGTGATCCCCAGCCGGACGAGATCGAGTCCTGTGAGCCGCACCTCTTCAAGCAGATCGAGCTGATCCAGCCGCGCGTGGTGGCGACGCTCGGCAACTTCGCGACGAAGCTGCTCTCCGGCAAGCCGACCGGCATCACGCGCGTCCACGGGCAGGAGCAGGAGGTCACGCTGGGCGGCAACCGCGTCCTCCTCTACCCGCTCTACCACCCCGCGGCGGCGCTCTACACGCCGGCGATGCTCAACGTCCTCCAGGAGGACTTTCGGCGGATCCCCGAGCTGATGGGCCGCGAGGAGATCCCCGAGCTCGAGCCGGAGCCGGTGCTGGCCGCGCAGCAGCCGGCCGTCCAGCTCGGCCTCTTCTAGCTCCTAGCTCGCCGGCGACGCGAGCCAGGCGGCGATCGACAGCGCCAGGCCGGCGCCGAACGGGATCAGCGGCGGGCGGCGAAGCTGGAGCCACTCGGATGCGATCGCCCACAGGCCGGCGGTGATCACGCCGGCGAGGAACGCGATCGGCGCGATCCCCGGCTGCCCGTTGTCGTCGCGGACGAGCTGCTGGATCTCGTCGGCGAGGTCGACGGCCACCACCGCCAGGATCCCCACTCCGAACGCGGAGAGCCGCGGCGAGAGCTCCCTGCGGAGGGCGAGGAACGCGATGCCCACCACCACCGGGAGCAGCCAGAACACGCCGTCCCACGGGTGCCGCAGGTCGAGGGTGTCGGCGTAGGCGACCGTGAGCAGCGGCGAGCGCTCGGACGGGAACAGGTAGCCGAAGAGGATCAGCGCGGCTGCGGCGACCGGCGCGAGCGGGCGCAGCGACGGCCGTCCCTCGTTGCGCAGCCAGATCGTTCCTGCGGCAAGCGCGCCGGCGGCGCCGCCGGCGCCGGCCAGGATCCCGCCGAGCCGGGCGTCGACCTCCGTCACGCCGTCCGTGCCGCCGCTGCCGCGGGTCTTGAGGAAGAGCAGCGCGGCGACGCCGACTGCACCCGCCAGGGTCGCCCAGGCGGAGGACCAGGTCCGGACGAGGGCCAGCAGGCTGAGAGCGAACGCGAGGAACGCCGCGGTCGCGAGCCCGCCGCCGTAGGCGACGACGAGCTCGCCGAGCGCGATGCCTTCCGGGTTCGGTCCCTCGGTCTCCGGCGCCGAGCCGAGGACGAGGTCGGCGCCGGTCGGCTCGACGCTCAGCTCGTCGCACGAGACGGTGGCGAACGGCAGGACGAAGGCCAGCAGCGCGACTGCGAACGCCGCGGTGGAGGCGCGGCGCATCAGGCGCGCACGCGCAGCCGCACCGTATGGCCGTGCGTCGCGAACCGCCCGTCGTCCGGGACGACGCCGGTGACGAGGTCCAGCTCGAGCGAGTCCTGCGTCTCGCGCTTGTCGACGTAGGTCCCGGTCTCGGCGAAGCTCCCGAGCAGTGCGAATGCGTAGGCGGTCGCCGTCGCGGCGTTCCAGCCGCCCTCGAGCCGGCACTCGACGACGAGGGTGCCGTCGTCGTCCACCCGCGCCTCGACCAGCTCGAGCGGCACGTCGTCACGCTCGCACAGGCGGGCGACGTGCGGCAACAGGTGGGCGTCCGGCTCCTCCGTGACCCAGAGCGGCGTGTCCATCCGCTCCAGGAGCTCGCGGGCCGGTGGAAGAAGCCGGCGTGCGTCAGCGACCCCGTGGCCTTGCTCGTCGATGTCCCAGCGCGGCCGCACGACGGCCAGACTAACGCCATGCAGATCGACTCCACGTCCCCGGAGGAGACCGAGGCCGTCGGCGCCCGGCTCGCGGAGACACTGGCCGCAGGGGACGTCGTGACCGTCTCCGGCGAGCTCGGGACCGGCAAGACCACGCTCGTGCGCGGCGCCTGCCGTGCGCTCGGCGTCGAGGGGCCCGTGACGAGCCCGACGTACACGATCGGGCACCGGTACAAGGGCCGTGTGGACGTGTCCCACCTCGACCTCTACCGGTTCGCCGGTGTCTCGGCCGCCGAGTGGGGCGACCTCGAGCCGTACTTCGACGGCGCCGTCTGCTTCGTCGAGTGGCCCGAGGCGGGCGTGGGCGCGCTGCCGCCGCCCCGGCTCGCCGTCGCGATCTCGCACGCCGGCGAGCACGAGCGCCGGATCACGGTGACGGAATGCTGACCCTCGCCTTCGACACGGCGACGGACCGGGCCACGAGCGCCCTCGTCTGGGACGGGGAGGTGCTCGGGGAGCTGACGTCGCGCCCGGCGACCGTCCTCGAGGATCTCGACGCGCTGCTTCGCCGCGGCGGCGTCCGCGACTCGCAGGTCGAGGGGCTCGTCGTCGGCATCGGGCCGGGAAGCTTCACGGGCCTGCGGATGGGGCTGATCACCGCGAGGACGCTGGCGTTCGCGTGGGGTGTGGAGCTCGCGGGCGTGTCGACGCTGGATGCGCTCGCCGCGGGCGCTCCCGGCTCGGTCCCCGTGATCGACGCTCGGCGGCGCGAGGTGTTCGCGCTCGTCGGCGGCGAGCCGGTCGTGCTGGCACCCGCGGAGCTCCCGGTCGAGGCCGGGCGCACGTACGTCGGTGACGGCGCGGTGCGGTACCGCGAGGCGCTCGAGGCGCGCGGGGCAGACGTCCCGCCAGACGACAGCGAGGTGCACCTGCCCCGGGCGCGGTTCCACGCGGAGCTCGCCGGGGGCTTCGGTTCGCCCGACCTCGTCGAGCCGATGTACCTTCGTATCCCGGACGTGGACCAATCCCGCACGTGATCGACCTTCGCCCCCTCACGCTGAGCGACCTGGGCGCCATCGAGCGAATCGAGCAGAGCGCCTATCCGACGCCGTGGTCGCGCTCGATGTTTGCCGGCGAGATCGCGAAGCAGTCCTCGATCTGCCTCGGCGCCGTCGACACCGACGAGGACGAGCAGCTCGTCGGCTACCTGATCATCTCCCGGTACGCGGACGCCTGGCACATCATGAACGTGGCCGTCGACCCGGACTACCGGCGGCGCGGCATCGCGACCCAGCTGCTGGGTCGCCTCTTCGAGCTGACCTCGACGGACGACCGCCGCGGCTACACGCTCGAGGTGCGTGTCTCGAACGGCCATGCGATCAAGCTCTACGAGGGGCTCGGGTTCGTCGCCCGCGGGATCAGGCGCGGCTACTACACGGACAACCGTGAGGACGCGCTGATCATGTGGAAGGACCCCGTCCGCGAACGCGCGTCGGCGTGATCCTCGGGATCGAGACGTCGTGTGACGAGACGGCTGCGGCGCTCGTCACGGACGACGGACGGCTGCTCGCGAACGTCGTCTCGTCCCAGGCGGAGCTGCATGCGCGGTACGGCGGCGTCGTCCCGGAGGTGGCTTCGCGGCATCACCTCGAGCTGCTGCTTCCCGCCGTGCGCAGCGCGCTCGAGGAGGCCGGCGCGGAGCTCGGCGACGTCGACCGCGTCGCCGTCACGCAGGGACCAGGCCTCGTCGGCGCTCTGCTGATCGGAGTCTCGGCCGCGAAGGCCCTGGCCTGGTCGCGCCGCCTGCCGCTCGTTCCGGTCAACCATCTGCATGGGCACGTCGCCTCCCTCTTCCTCGCTGTGGACGGAGTGTCAGACACTCGTCATGGCCGGCAGGTACAGGTGCCGTTTCTCTGCCTGCTCGCGAGCGGGGGGCACACGATGCTGCTCGACGTCCGCGACCACTCGACCCTCGAAGTGCTCGGGACGACGCTCGACGACGCCGCCGGCGAGGCGTTCGACAAGGGTGCGCGCCTGCTCGGGCTCGGGTACCCGGGCGGGGCGCAGATCGACCGCGTCGCGAGGGACGGCGACCCCGATGCGTTCGAGTTCCCGGTCGCCCGCGTTCCGGGGCTCGACTTCTCGTTCTCCGGCCTGAAGACCGCATTGCTCTACACCGTGCGCGACCTCGGGCCGGAGGAGGCCGAGCGGCGTCGCGCCGACCTCGCCGCCTCCTACCAGCGCGCCATCGTCCGTGCGCTCGTCGAGCGGACGCAGCAGGCGGCGGCGACGATCGGCGCCGAGCGCGTCGCCGTGGTCGGCGGCGTCGC
Source organism: Gaiellaceae bacterium (assembly GCA_036554945.1). Classification (GTDB taxonomy): domain Bacteria; phylum Actinomycetota; class Thermoleophilia; order Gaiellales; family Gaiellaceae; genus JACDAN01. Next base: position 14,666 of record DATBMH010000017.1, read on the forward strand.
CGCGAACTCCGAGCTGCGCGGTGCGCTCGCCGACGCCGCCCTCGCCCCGCTCGAGCTCTGCACGGACAACGCCGCGATGATCGCCTCCGCGGCGCGGTTCGTCGACCCGATCGCCTACCCTCGCTACCTTGCTCTCGACGCGTTCGTCTAGGCGCCTGGCCCAGCTAGGGCTACTCGCGATCGTCGCGCTGGCCGCGGCCGCGATCTCTGTCGCCGCCGCCACCGGCGGCCACTCGCAGGGCGGCCGCGACGAGCCGGTGTCCTGGCGCGGTCTCGTCGGAGGGCCTCGCCCGGAGGTCCCCGTCGGGCAGCGGATGATCGTCGTGCTGCGGACGCCGTCCCTGGCGAGGCGCGTTGCCGCAGCCGGTGGACGCGCGAGCGAAGCGACCCAGCGCCGCTGGCACACGGCCGCGGAGGCCGCCCAGCGCCAGCTGATCTCCCGCCTCAGCGTCGCCGGCCTGCAGCTCCGGCCGGAATACAGCTACTCGCGTGTGATCTCCGGCTTCTCGGCGCCGCTCGACGCCCGCGCGATCGCGCTCCTCCAGCGGTTCCCCGAGGTCGAGGGGGTCTACCCGGTACGCATCGCCTACCCGACCGCAACCACGAGCGAGCTGCTCGAGCGAGGTCAGCTCGCGCCGGGATCCGGTGTCGAGGCCCGGCTCGAGCTGCCGGGCTTCACCGGGCGCGGCGTGACGATCGCGATGCTCGACACAGGCGTCCAGCACGGCCACGACTACATCGCCGGCGCCGTCCTCGACGGTGTCGACATCCTCGAGAACGACGACCTGGCGTCGGCGAAGGCGCGGCCCGACGAGCCGTCCGAGGTCGAGCGCCACGGCACCCAGCTGGCGGGGTTGATCGTCGGCTCGGGCGGCCCCGGCGGCCTGACCGGCGTAGCGGAGAACGCGACGATCCTGCCGATCCGCGTCGCGGGCTGGCAGCGGGACGTCGCCGGCCGGTGGGCCGTCTACTCGCGCACCGACCAGCTGATCGCGGGGCTCGAGCGCGCCGTCGACCCGAACGACGACGGGAACGCGCACGACGCCGCGCGGATCGCGCTCGTCGGTGTGGCGGAGCCGTTCGCAGCCTTCGAGGACAGCCCGTCTGCCCGCGCCGTCGCGGGCGCGCTCGCGTTGGACACGCTCGTCGTGGCGCCTGCCGGGAACGACGGTCCGGCGGGACCGCGCTACGGGAGCATCGCCGGCCCTGGCGGCTCGCGGGAGGCGCTGACCGTCGGCGCCGCCGACGACCGCCGCACGACGGACCACGTCCGTGTGACGATCCGCTCGGGGCTCCGCGTCGTCTTCGACGGCGAGGTGCCGCTCGGAGGCGCCCGCGAGCCGGGCGACTCGCTGCTGCTCGATCTCGCCGCTCCCGCGCCCCGCGACCCGCTGCTGCCGTCCGTGCTCGGCGAGGGAAGCGAGCCGCCGGTCTCGATCGCGGACTTCTTCGACCGGAACGGCTACAGCCGGGTGGCCGGCAAGGCCGCGCTGGCGCCCGCCGGCGACTCGCCGGACGCCGCGGCCGCCGGCGCCGCGGGGGCCGGTGCCGCCGCCGTCGTGCTCCACGACGCGCGGATCCCGGCCGGCGCGCTCGGCGCCGATGAGCGCATCGGCGTGCCGGTGGTGAGCATCCCCGCGGGCGCCGCGGCCGAAGCCCAGCGCCTGCTACGCGCGGGCGAGCCGGCGACGATCGAGCTCGGGGCGCCTCGCGAGCGCCGCAACCAGGACGCGGGCGGCCCGGCCGCGTTCTCCTCTCGCGGGCTGGCCTTCGACGGCGGCACCAAGCCGGAGGTCGTCGCGCCGGGCGTCACCCTTCTCACCTCGCAGCCGGGGAGGGAGGCCGACGGGCAGCCCGCGTTCGGGACCGTGAGCGGGTCGAGCGCCGCGGCCGCCGTGGCCGCGGGAGGCGCGGCGCTGCTCGCGCAGGCCCGTCCGGACCTCGACGCCAAGGCGCTTCGCGGCGCCGTCGTGGGTACCGCGAAGGCGGTGGACGGAGCACGGCGGCTGGATCTCGGCGCGGCTGCGGCGGTCGAGGTCGTCGCGGCGCCCGCGTCCGTCCCGCTCGGTCACGCGAACGCGCGCGGCTGGCAGGGGACCGCCGAGCTCACGGTCCGCAACGTCTCGGAGCGGCCGCTGACGGTCGAGGTCTCGACCGGCCGGCTGGGCGAGGTGGGAGGCGCCGCACTGCAGGTCTCGCCCGCCCGGTTCAGGCTCGGGGCGAAGGAGAGCCGCAAGGTCGCGGTGACGACCAGGCTCGCGTACATGCCGCCGGGGCTGCGGATCCTCGCGGCCGAATTCGAGCTGCGCGCGGGCGGAGGCGCGCCGGTGCGCGTCCCGTGGACGCTGACGCTCGGGCGCTACGAGCGCGACCTTCTCGCGGTGCGGATCTCGACACAGCGCTTCAAGCCGTCCGACTCGGCGCCGGCGTTGCTCGAGCTCCGCGCCGGCAGGCTCGTCACCGAGCGCGGCCGCAGCGAGGTCCTGCCGCTCTCGCACCTCGACCTCGATCTCTGGCGCGGCCGACGGCGCATCGGCCGCCTCGCGCGCCTGCGGAACCTCCTGCCCGGCCGGTACACGTTCGGGCTGACCGGTCGCGGGCCGGCCGGCCGACGGCTCCCGCCGGGCCGCTACACCCTCCGATTGATCGCGTTTCCGCCTGGAGAAGCGCCTCCAAGCAGGCAATTCGTCCAGTTCACGATCCAGTAGCCGCGTCGTATACTCGTCCGCGCGTGACGACCGTCGAAGCACCGTCCCACCTCCGCGAGAACCCGTTCGAGATCGCGCAGGATCAGCTTCGCCGCGTGGCGAGGGAGTTCCAGATCGACGAGAACCTCGTGCGCGTGCTCGAGCAGTGCAAGAAGGTCGTGGCCGTCTCGATCCCGGTCGTGATGGACAACGGCCAGATCCAGGCGTTCGAGGGCTTCCGCGTCACGCACAACATCGCGCGCGGACCGTCGAAGGGCGGCATCCGGTACCACCCGGACGTCACGGTCGACGAGGTCAAGGCGCTCGCGATGTGGATGACCTGGAAGTGCGCGCTGATGGGGATCCCGTTCGGCGGCGCGAAGGGCGGCGTCATCTGCAACCCGAAGCGGATGTCGGAGAACGAGCTCCAGAAGATGACCCGCCGCTACACGAGCGAGATCATCAACGAGATCGGCCCGGAGAAGGACATCCCGGCGCCGGACGTCGGCACCGACCCGCGCGTGATGGCGTGGATCTTCGACACGTACTCGATGAACAAGGGGCACTCGGTGCTCGGCGTCGTCACCGGCAAGCCGCTCAACGTCGGCGGCTCGCTGGGGCGGCTCGAGGCGACGGCCCACGGCGCCCTCTACGTCCTCCGCGAAGCGACGAAGAAGCAGGGCAAGTCGCTCTCGGACCTGCGCGTCGCCGTCCAGGGCTTCGGCAACGTCGGCGCCTACCTCGCGCAGTTCGTCGAAGAGGACGGCGCCACGGTCGTCGCGCTGTCGGACTCCGCCGGCGGAGTCCACAACCCGAACGGGATCGACGTGAAGCTCGCGCTGGCGCACAAGCAGGAGACCGGGCAGCTCGAGGGCCTGAAGGACGCCGAGACGATCACGAACGAGGAGCTCCTCCTCATCGACACCGACGTGCTCGCGCCATGCGCGCTCGAGCAGGTGATCACCTCGGAGAACGCCGACAAGGTCAAGGCGAGCCTGATCGTCGAGGGCGCGAACGGCCCCACGACGCCGACCGCGGACGAGATCCTCGAGGAGCGCGGCATCCTCGTCCTGCCCGACGTGCTCGCCAACGCCGGCGGCGTCGTCGTCTCGTACTTCGAGTGGGTTCAGGGCCTCCAGGAGTACTTCTGGAAGGAGGAGGAGGTCAACCGGCGGCTGAACGAGATCACCTCCCGGGCCTTCCACGAGACCTGGGAGACGTACGAGGGCCGCAACACCACCATGCGGACGGCGGCGTACGGGCTGGCCGTCCAGCGCGTCTCCGAGGCGACGATGACGCGCGGCCTGTACCCGTAGCCCGCGTCGTCCTCTACCACGCGGAGGGGTGCCACCTCTGCGCCGCTGCGCAGCGGGTCGTGCGCGCTGCGCGGGGCGAGCTCGGGTTCGAGCTGGAGGAGGTCGACATCGGCGGCGACGCCGAGCTCGAGGCGCGGTACCGCGAGTGGCTTCCGGTCGTCGAGATCGACGGCGAGCGGGCGTTCACGTACTTCGTCGAGCCCGACGCGCTGCGCCGGAAGGTCGCACAAGCTGACGCATCCGGAGGGACTTTGTGACTACTCGAAGCGAGTGCTGATCCCGACTGGCACAATCCTTGTGTGGTGTTACAAGCTCCACCGCAGGGGTCGGTGCCCGATCGTCTCACGGTCGGGGTCGCGGCTCGGCTCAGCCGCTACCTCCAGGTCCTGACGCAGGCCCGGAAGATGGGCAAGGAGCGCATCTCCTCCCAGGAGATCGCCGACTACACGAACATCAACGCGACGCAGATCCGGCGCGACCTCTCGACGTTCGGGAAGTTCGGCAAGCGCGGCGTCGGTTACAGCGTCGACGGTCTCCTCGGCGAGATCCGGCGGATCCTGCGGACGCAGGGGCAGCACAACATCGCGCTCGTCGGGGCGGGCCGGCTGGGCGAGGCGATCGCGAGCTCGCCGATCTTCGCGGAGCACGGGATCAACATCGCGGCCGTGTTCGACAAGGATCCGGACAAGATCGGCCGGAAGGTCGGCAACGTCGACGTCAGCGAGTACCAGACGCTCGCGGACGTCGTCCGCGACAAGAACATCGTCGTCGGCGTACTCGCGGTGCCCGCGGAGAGCGCGCAATCGGCGTCGGACGATCTCATCGACGCCGGGGTTCGGATCATCTTCAACTACTCCGAGGCGCTTCTCGACACACCTCAGGATGTGGCTGTACACACGTCGAATCCCGCGGTCGAGCTGCTCTACGCGCTCTACTTCCATCTGACTTAGGGCCAAGGTCTCCACAGGCAACCCCTCGCAGCCATGACGCTGCGGGGCGGTGTCCGTGTGGATCCGCCCGCGTCCCGAACGGCCACGGTGAGTGTCAGACACTCGTCATGGCTGCACCGGACGGTGTCCGAAGACGGGAAGAGCCTCGACCAATCGAGGCTCTTCCCGTGACCCCTAGCTCCGCCGAGGCGGAGATCCTCCGGTTGCGCCTAGCGGCGCTTGACCACCTCGCAACCGACGAGCTTGTCCTTGCGGTCGACGCGGACGGTGTCGCGGCCCTTCCCGCAGCGCACGACGTCGCGCTTCCCGTCCCTCGCCGTGATCGTGTCGTTGCCGGCGCCGCCCTCCAGGCGGTCCTTGCCGGGACCTCCGTCGAGCCGGTCCTTGCCGGCGCCGCCCTTGACGGTGTCGGCGCCGCCGCCGCCGAAGTGGTTGTCGTTGCCGGTCCCACCGTCGAGCGTGTCGTTGCCGGGCTCGCCGTAGAGCGCGTCGTTGCCGGCGCCTCCGGACAGCCGGTCCTTGCCGGGCCCGCCGTGCAGGACGTCGTCGCCCTCGTCGCCGCTGGCCTCGTCGTCGCCCTCGCCGAGGTCGACGTTGTCGTCGCCCTCACCGAGCTCGAGCGAGTCGTCGCCCTCGCCGCAGGTGACGTCGTCGTCCGTGTCGCCCCACTCGACGAACTCCTCCTCGGCCGGGAACTCGTCCTCGCCGGGCTCCTCGAAGAAGCCGAGCTCCTCCTCGGGGGGAGGCTCCTCTTCGATCGGCTCCTCCTCGACGGGCTCCTCCTCGACCGGGAGCTCCTCCTCGTACGGAGGCTCCTCGCCGAGGCCGTCCTCGGAGAGCTGGCAGTCGTAGCTGTCCGGGTTCGCGACGAGCGGCCCGGCCGCAGCCGTCGCAGCAACGCTGAACGTCAACGCGAGCGCGCCGGTCAGCAGCGCAAGCGCGGTCAGCATCGTCTTGGAAAATCGCATCGTCTTCACCTCGAGCTAGGGGCCGCAGGCGGCTCGCGGCGTCTTTCGACTGTCTCGGTATCGCCCGAACGGCCCGACTCCGCGTCACCCGTGCGGGTGAACCTGGTGTCGGACCGGCTGCCGGAGCCCTTCGCATAACGTTCAGCGCCCATGGGAGACGAACAGCGGCTGAGCCCGGACGAGCAGCTCCGGCAGGCGCGAGAGGCTTTCGAGGACGCGGACGACTTCACCGTCGCGGTGGAGGAGGAGTTCGCGATCCTCGATCCCGAGACCCTCTCGCTCACGAACCGCTTCGAGGAGTTCCAGGCGGCCGCCGCCGGCACCGACCTGGAGCCGCACCTCGTCGGCGAGCTGATCGCGTCCGAGGTCGAGGTCCGTACGGGCCGGTGCGAGAGCTTCACCGAGGCCGCGGCGCGGATGGGCGAGCGGCGGGACCAGCTGCTCGCACTGGCCGACCAGCTCGGCGTGGTGCTCGGCTCCACCGGCACGCACCCGTGGAGCCCGTGGCAGGAGCAGCGGATCATCGACACGCCGCACTACCGGC
>DATBMH010000031.1:0-6161 GCA_036554945.1 Gaiellaceae bacterium
GCCAGCCCGAGATCCGGTCCGCCCGTGATGTTGAGGAGGATGCCCGTCGCTCCGTCGAGCGACTGCTCGAGCAGAGGCGACGAGATCGCGGCGCGTGCGGCCTCGACGGCACGGTTCTCGCCCCGCGCGACACCGATGCCCATGAGCGCCGAGCCGGCCTCTCTCATGATCGTCCGGACGTCCGCGAAGTCGAGGTTGATGAGTCCCGGCACGGTGATCAGATCGGTGATCCCCTGGACGCCCTGGCGCAGGATGTCGTCCGCGAGCCTGAACGCCTCGGTCACCGGCGTCGAGCGCTCGACGACCTGGAGCAGCCGGTCGTTCTCGATCACGATCAGCGCGTCGACGCTCTCCCGCAGCGACTGGATCCCGGCCTCCGCCTGATCAGCCCGGAGCTTGCCCTCGAACCCGAACGGGCGCGTGACGACTCCGACGGTCAGCGCGCCGATCTCGCGTCCGATCTCCGCGATCACGGGGGCGCCGCCCGTGCCCGTGCCGCCGCCGTCACCAGCGGTGACGAAGACCATGTCCGCGCCCTTGAGCGCGTCCTTGAGCTCGTCCCGGCTCTCGGTCGCCGCTGCCTTCCCGACCTCGGGGTTGGCGCCCGCGCCCAGGCCGCGAGTCGACTCGGCGCCGATGTGGACCTTCATGTCCGCATCGACCACGAGCAGCGCCTGAGCGTCCGTGTTCGCAGCGATGAAGTCGACGCCGCTCAGGCCCGCATCGACCATCCGGTTGACGGCATTCGAGCCGCCGCCGCCGACCCCGACGACCTTGATGACCGCCAGGTAGTTGCCTGTCTGATCGCGTACGCTCAACGTCCCTCCACCTCAAGCTCGACTGTAGCTCGCGGCTTTGCGAGCCAATGCAACGCCCCAGCGTAGGTGCGATCTACTGTGGTGTCAACGCGGATTCAGCCGAGGTAGTCTCAGGCTCAACCTGAGACTCGAGACTTTCGCCGAGGACCGGTCGCTCGGGCACGCTGACGTCGAGGTAGGCGGCGACGTCGCCCTCGTGGCGCATGGTGGCGAGCACGCGGCGGGCGACCTCGAGCTTCAGCGGCAGCTCGGCCCCGGTCCCGAGCCGGATCTGGAAGCGATCCTCGAGCACGGCCGTCGCGGTTCCGCCCGCTCCCATCTGCATGTACCAGACGCGCCGCCCCAGTCCGGGCGTGGCCGTGCGGATCGTGGACACCGTCCTGACCGCGCGGCTGGGCTCCGCCGCGGCGAGGATCGATCCCACGTTCGGATCGACCGTCCGGTCGAGCCACACGACCGGCAGCGGCCGCCTGAGCCGGCGCTCGAGCTTCCGGAGCACGCGTCCCTCGGCGGAGACGAGCCAGCGGTCGCTGCCCCGCCGGAGGACCGCGACCGGACGCTCGACGCTGACCTTCACGCGGAGGGTGTTGGGGAACGCGCGGTCGTAGCCCAGCAGGTGCACGTGCGGCAGCTTGTCGAGCCGGTCCTGGATCGCGTCCTGGTCGACGCGCAAGAGGCTCGTGCCCTGAAGACCTTGGAGCGCGCGCCCGACGAAACGGGACTGGGCGGGCGGGATCGACTCGACCTGCACCTCGTGGACCGCGAACACCTTCGTCTGGCGCGCTCCGAGAAAGAGGCCGCACGCCGCCGCGAGCAGGCCGAAGCCCACTGCCAGCGACCGCCCGGACGGGAGGAAGCGAAGCGCAGGGGACGCCGAGACGGCCGCACGAGCCACGGCGCCAAGTTCGCCGCGGCGGGGAGGGCTCCTACGCCTCCAGAGGGGGCAGCTCGATCGCGCCGAGGAACTGCACCTCGTGCTCGAGCTCGACCCCGAACTGCTCCAGCGCCCGGCGGCGCGCCTCGACCATCAGCGCGATCGCGTCGGCCGACCGGGCGCCGTCCGCGTTCTCGATGAAGTTCGCGTGCCGCGGAGAGATCTGCGCGCCGCCGATCCGGTGGCCGCGGAGGCCACACGCCTCGAGCATGCGCCCGGCGGAGAGCTCGTGCTCCGGGTTCTTGAACACGCTTCCGAACGTCCGCTTGTTCGTCGGCTGCGCCTCCTTCCGCGCCGACTGCATCTCGGCGACGATCGCCTTGATCTCGTCGAGCGGCCGCGGCTCGAGACGGAACTCCGCGCGGGCCACGACTTCTCCCGGGCGCAGCGCCGAGCGACGGTACTCGAGCCCGAGCTCTTCGGGCGTCCGCCAGGAGGCGCCGGACGAGTCGGCGACGCGCGCGCGCTCGAGGACACCGGCGATGTCGCCGCCGTACGCCCCGGCGTTCATCCGCACCGCCCCGCCGACGGTACCCGGGATCGCGCAGGCGAACTCGAAGCCGCCCAGCGACGCGGCCCGCGCGCGGTGCAGGCAGACCGCGAGCGGCGCGCCGCCGCCCGCCCTGAGGCACTCGCCGTCCGCCTCGGCGGCCGCAAGCTCGCCGGAGAGCTTCAGCACGAGCCCCTCCACGCCCTCGTCGGCCACGAGCAGGTTCGAGCCGAGCCCGACGACCGCGACCGCCGCCTCGCGCTCCGCCGCCCAGGCGAGCGCCTCCTCGAGCTCCTCGTCCGAGCTCGGCCGCGCGAACCAGCGCGCCGGGCCGCCCGTCCCAAGGGTGGTGAACCGGGAGAGGGGAACCTGCTCCTCGAAGGTCAACCGAGCTCCGCGAAGACGAGGTCGGCGCCGCGGTCGACGTCACCGGCTCCCACCGTGAGCACGACGTCGCCCGGTCGGGCCCGCCGGGCGAGGAAGCGAGCGCCGTCCTCCACCCGCGGTGTCCAGGCGATCGCCATCCCCGGCCGGAGCTCCGCCAGTGCGTCGACGACCAGCTTCCCCGTCACGCCCTCGACGGCCTCCTCGCGCGCGGGATAGATCTCGGTGACGGCGACGACGTCGGCCCCCGCGAGGGCGGCCGCGGTCTCGTGGGCGAGGTATCGCGTCCTCGAGTAGAGGTGCGGCTGGAAGAGCGCGAGGATCCGTCCGTTCCCCTGCTCGCGCAGCGCGGCGATCGTCGCCCGGATCTCGGCGGGATGGTGCGCGTAGTCGTCCACGATGCGGACGTCCCCGGCGACCCCGACCTCCTCGAGCCTGCGCCCGGCGCCGCGGAACTCGCGCAGGACGGGCCAGGCCTCCCGCGCGCTGACCCCGGCGAGCTCGAGCGCGGCGAGGGCGGCGGCGGCATTCCGGCGGTTGTGCTCGCCCGGGACGTTGAGCTCGCCGTCGTACGGCTCGAGCGTGTCGCCGTGCACCGTCTGCGGCGCGGCGGCAAGCCACCGCTCGAACAGCCCGTCCACCTCGGACCGCGACGCGAACTCCGAGTGGTGGTCGAGGTCGACGTTCGTGACGACGGCGATCTTGGGCCGCAGGAGCTCGATCGTCCGGTCGGACTCGTCGCCCTCGACCACGAGCCAGCCGGCGCCGGCCCGCGCGTTCCCGCCGAGCTGCGGGACGTCGGCGCCGATCAGGAAGCCCGGGTCGCGCCCGAGCCGGTCGAGGACGAGCGCGATCATCGCGGCGGTGGTCGTCTTGCCGTGCGCGCCGGCGACCACGATCGAGTCCTGGAGCGAGACGAGCTCGGCCAGGAATTCCGCGCGCGACTTCCCCGGAGTGCTGCCCGCAAACGCGGTCGAGATCACGACCTCCGCGCCCTCGGGCGGATCCGGCTCGGGCGAGATCGTCACCCGGATGTCCTCCGGCAGGTTCGCGAGATACGGCGTCTCGTAGCGGTCCCAGCCGGACACGTCGGCGCCCCAGGCGTGCGCGAGCAGTGCGTAGCCGGAGAGCCCGGCGCCGCCGATCCCGACGAAGTGGAGCCTCCTACCGTCCAGCGGCGGCAAGCTCGATCACCTCCTCGGCGATCCGGTCCGCGGCGTCCTCACGGGCGAGCCGCTTCATCGCGGCGCTCATCTCGACGAGACGATCCCGATCCGAGAGCAGCCGCTCGACGAGCACGGGCGCCTCTGCGAGCGACGACTCGGGGACGACGACGGCGCCACCGCCGCGCTCGAAGTACCGAGCGTTCTTCGTCTGGTGGTCGGCGGTCGCGTGCGGGTACGGGACGAGCACCGCCGGCAGCCCCGCAGCCGCCAGCTCCCAGACCGTCCCGCCCGAGCGGCACAGCGCCAGGTCGACGGCCGACAGCGCGGCGCCGAAGTCGTCGACGGTCGGCAGCAGGTGGTAGTCCGGCCGCTCCACCCGCGGCCGCAACGCCTCGTAGTCCCGGTCGCCCGAGAGATGCAGGACGACCGGTCCTCCCCCGCCCCACGTGTCGACGGCCAGCTCGTTCAGGCTCTTCGCGCCGGCCCGGGCGCCAAAGACGCCGAGGACCGGGACTTCCTCCGGCAGGCGGAGCCGGGAGCGCGCGTCCGCCCGCGGAATCGCGCGAGACGTGCGAGGGATCGGCCGTCCGACCACGCGGTACTTCGGCGGCCCGAGCCCGTCGAGCTCGTAGGAGAGGAAGACGCGCTTCGCGAACGGCGCCGCGAGCCGGTTGGCGAGGCCGAGGTGGGCGTCGGCCTCGGTCAGCGCGGTCGGGATCCGCATCGTCGCCGCCGCGAGCACCATCGGGCCGGCAACGTAGCTGCCCGCACCGAGGACGACGTCCGGCCGGCGCCGCTTCAGGATCCGGCGGCTCTCCCGGACCGCTCCGCCTGCGCGCAGGAGGGACCGCACAAGCTCGACGCCGGGGCGGCGGGGCAGCCCGGAGCTGGGGAACGAGTCGAGCTCGAACCCCGCCTCGGGGACGAGCCTGGCCTCAACGCGATCCGGCGACCCGGCGAACGTCACGCGGGCGCCGCGCTCTCTGAGCGCCTCGGCGACCGCGATCGCCGGAAGGACGTGCCCGGCTGTCCCTCCGGCTGCGATCAGGCACACGGGCCCTGCTTGCTCGGCCATGGTCGCCCGCGATGTTAAGGAGGATCCCGACCGCCGCGAGGCCGACGATGAGGCTCGAGCCGCCGTAGGAGACGAACGGCAGCGTGATCCCCGTGAGCGGCGCGACGCCCATCACGGCTGCGATGTTGATCAGCGCCTGGCCGCAGACGAGCGTCGTGATGCCGGCGGCCAGCCGCTTCCCGAACGGGTCCTTGCAGCCGAGCGCGACCCGGAAGCCGGCGTACCCGAACGCCGCGTAGGCGCCGATCAGCGCCGTCGTCCCGACGAGGCCGAGCTCCTCTCCGACGATCGCGAAGATCATGTCCGTGTGCGCCTCGGGGAGGTAGAAGTTCTTCGAGATCCCCTCGCCGAGGCCGACGCCGAAGATCCCGCCGGAGCCGAGGCCGATCATCGCCTGCACGGTCTGGTAGCCCGCGCCCTGCGGGTCGTCCCACGGGTTGAGGAAGCTCAGCAAGCGTGCGCGACGGTACGGCTCGAACCACGCCGCAGTGAGGACCAGCGCAACGGCGAGCCCGCCGGCAGACGCGAGCAGCCTTGCGGGCGCGCCGGAGACCACGAGGACGCCGCCGAGCATCACGACGACGGTGATCGCGGTCCCCAGGTCGGGCTCGGCCAGGAACAGCGCGCAGAAGACGCCCGTGACGAGCCCGATCGGCTTGAAGAGCTCGCCGAGCGTCGTCGGCGCGGGCCGTCGCGACAGATGCGCGGCGAGCCAGACGACGAGCGCGAGCTTCGCGAGCTCCGAGGGCTGGAAGACGGCCGGGCCGAACTGGAGCCACCGCTTCGCGCCGTTCACCGTCGTGCCGACCATCAGCACGGCGACGAGGAGGCCGAGGCTGGCGACGATCAGGGTCGGCGCGAGGGGGCGGAGCGCCCGGTAGCTCGTCCGTCGCATCAGCACGAGCAGGACGACGCCGATGAGCGCGTAGAGCCCCTGCTTGCGAAGGTAGTACGACGCGTCGCCGTCGCCGAGCGTCGCCTGGCCGGACGTCGCGCTGAAGACCATCACCAGCCCGAACGCCACGAGCGCCAGGGTGACCAGCAGCAGAAGCTGCCCTTCGAACTGTCCCTTCTTCACGAGAGCTCCTCGACGAGTCGGCGGAACTCCTCGCCTCGCTCCTCGAAGTCGCGGAACTGGTCGTAGCTCGCGCATGCCGGCGACAGGAGCACGACCTCGCCCGGCTCGGCGGCCGCAGTCGCGGCCCGGACAGCCGTCGGCAGGTCCCCGCAGCGCTCTGCGCCCTCGATGGCGGCCGCGAGGTCGTCCGCCGCGGCGCCGATCAGGTAGGCGCGT
>DATBMH010000035.1:0-43423 GCA_036554945.1 Gaiellaceae bacterium
ATTCGCCGAGCGCTACCAGGCAGGTCACGGTCAGCTGCTTGCGAAAGCGCGCGCTCGCCTGGAGCAGGAGCTGCGCTTGATCGACGAGCTCGGGCTTGCCGGCTTCTTCCTCCTCCACTGGGAGGTGCTGGAGCTCGCCCGCGAGATCGCCCTCGAGGTGCGCGGCCCGGGCTCGCCGCGCCGCTTTCTTCCGCCCGGGAGGGGACGCGGCAGCTCGGTCGGCTCGATCGTCTGCTATCTGACGGGCCTCTCGCACGTCGATCCGGTCGAGAACGAGCTGTCGCTGGGGCGCTTTCTCAATCGCGAGCTGGCATCCGTCCCGGACATCGACCTCGACTTTCCGCGCGACATCCGCGAGAAGCTGATCGTCGCCGTCACCGAGCGGTACGGACGCGAGCATGCCGCGCTCGTCGCGAGCTTCTCGACGTACCGGTCGCGCGGCGCGATCCGCGACATCGGCAAGGCGCTCGGGCTTCCGTACGGGGAGCTCGAGCGGCTTGCTCGGGTCTCGGACGGATGGAACGCCAAGCGCGTCGGCGGCGAGCTGCAGCTCGTCCCGGGCTTCGAGGACCGGGCGGGCTCACCGCGCTGGCGCGCCTTCGCGGAGCTCACGCACGAGATCGCGGGCCTTCCGCGGCACATCTCGCAGCACCCGGGCGGGATGGTGATCTCGACGCGCCCGCTCGTCGAGCTCGTCCCCGTGCAGCCGGCCGCGATGGCGGGGCGGCAGCTCGTGCAGTGGGACAAGGACTCCTGCGACGACGCCGGCTTCCTGAAGATCGACCTGCTCGGCCTGGGGATGCTCTCGGCGGTCGAGGAGTGCGTCGACCAGATCGCACGGCTGCGCGGCAAGGCGATCGACCTCTCGCGGATCCCGCTCGACGACGCCGAGACCTTCGCCCAGATCCAGGACGCGGACACGGTCGGCGCGTTCCAGATCGAGAGCCGCGCGCAGATGCAGACGATCCTCCGCACCCGGCCCGAGACCCTCGAGGACATCATGGTGCAGGTCGCGCTCGTGCGGCCCGGGCCGATCCAGGGCAAGGCCGTCCACCCCTACGTGGAGCGGCGCCAGAAGCTTCGGGAGGATCCGTCCTACGTCGCGCCGGCCGACCATCCGCTGCTCGACGAGCCTCTGCGGGACACGCTCGGCGTCGTCGTCTTCCAGGACCAGGTGCTGGACGTCGCGATGGCGCTGGCGGGCTTCAGCGTGGGGGAGGCAGAAGGGCTGCGGCGCGCGATGAGCCGGAAGCGGAGCGAGGCGGCGCTGGAGGCATACCGGAAGCGCTTCGTCGAGGGCGCGCTCGAGCGGGACGTCGACGAGGGGCTCGCGAACTCGATCTACGACAAGCTCGTCGCGTTCTCCGGGTTCGGGTTCCCGAAGTCGCACGCGGCGGCGTTCGGGTTGCTCGCCTACCAGTCGCAGTGGCTGCGGTGCCACCATCCGGCCGAGTTTCTCTGCGCGCTGCTGAACGCGCAGCCGATGGGCTTCTACCCGCCGGCGACCCTGGTGCGGGACGCGCAGCGGCGCGGGGTGGAGGTGCTGCCGCCGGACGTGAACCTCAGCGAGGTGAAGTGCGTCGTGCAGGGCAGCGCGGTGCGCATGGGGATCGAGTACGTGAGCTCGGTGGGGGCGGACGACGCGAAGGCGCTCGTCGAGGAGCGCGAGCGGGGTGGGCCGTTCCTCGACGTCCGGGACCTGGCGCAGCGGGCGCCGCTCCGCCGCGAGGGGCTCCAGGCGCTGATCGAGTCGGGCGCCTGCGCGTCCTTCGGCGAGGCGAGGCCGCTGATGTGGGAGGCGGGGCTGGCGCCGCGCTCGACCTCGGTCCCGGGATCGCGCGGCGAGGCCCGGCAGCTCGCGCTGCCGCTCGACCCGACCGTGGAGACGCCTGAGCTGCCGGCGCCGACCGTCTGGGAGAGGATGCTCTCGGACTACCGGACGACGAGCGTCTCGATCGGGTCGCACCCCATGGAGCTCCTGCGCCCCCACCTTCCGGACGATGTCCGCTCGAGCCATGACGTGTCTCTGACACTCAACGGGGCGCAGGTAGCCGTGGCCGGGATGGTCGTGGCCCGTCAGCGCCCGTCCACCGCGAAGGGCGTCGTCTTCATCCTGCTGGAGGACGAGCTCGGCCAGATCAACCTGATCGTCCCGCCGTCGGTGTACGAGCAGTTCAGGCCGGTGGTGCGCGCGGAGAAGCTCGTGCTGGCGCGGGGGAGGTTCGAGCGCGTGGGACGGAACCAGAACGTCCTCGTCCGCGAGATCGAGACCCTCGCGCCGCTGGCCCGCAGGCTGGCCGAGGTCGACCAGCTCGGGGACTCGCTGCCGCCGGCCCACCACTTCGGCCACCGGTGAGTAAGAAACGCACGTCCGGGCACACAAACGGACGAGATGAAGCTCAGCTATCTGATCAAGGGCTTCCCCGGCCATCCTCTCCATCCGCCCCTGACCGACGCGACGATCGGCGTCTACACAGGTGCGACCCTCTTCGGCGTGCTCTCCGTGCTCGGCGTGAGCGAGGAGAACACCGCGACCGCGTGGTGGCTCCTGCTCGTCCTGGGCCTGGTCGTCACCGTCCCGACCGCGCTGACCGGCCTTGCCGACTGGCTCGCGATCGAGCGAGGCACGCCGCTGTGGCGGACGGCCACGCTCCACCTCGCCGCGATGGTGACGGCGACCGTCGTCTTCCTGGTGGCGGCGATCGCCGGGCACGGGGACTACGTCGACCGGACGGTCGGCACGGGATCGCTCGTCCTGACCCTGCTCGCGTTCGGCCTCCTGACGCTGGGCGGATGGCTCGGCGGCGCCATCGTCTTCACGCACGGGATGCGCGTGTTGAGCCTGGTGGACGAGCCGACCCGCCGCGCAGTCACCCCGGGCCACCCGGAGAAGGAGCAGGCCGGGGTCTAGCCGCGTCGGGGCCCGGCGGACCGGGCCCCTTCGCAGGTCGGTCTAGTAGTTCGTGAAGAGCAGGTGGTTGTTCGTCGTGCTGGACGACGTGACGATGCTCTTCGTCGTGTTGTTGAACAGCGCGGTGCGCACGCTCGCGGGCGACGCGCTCGGCACGCCCTGCAGGTAGAGCGCCGCGACACCGGCGGTGTGCGGCGTCGCCATCGACGTGCCGCTGATCGTGTTCGTGGCCGTGTTGCTGGTGGACCAGGCCGAGGTGATGGACACGCCCGGCGCGAACCAGTCGACGCAGTTCCCGTAGTTCGCCCACGAAGCCTTCACGTCGCTCGAGTTGGTGGCGCTGATCGTCATCGCCTCCGTGACCCGCGCGGGCGAGTAGTTGCAGGCGTTCGCCTGCATGCCGAAGATGTTCCCGTTCCCCGCGGCGACCGCGTAGCTGACGCCGTCGGCGATCGAGTTCCGGACCGCGGTGTCGAGCGCCGACGAGGCGCCCCCGCCGAGGCTCATGTTCGCGACCGCGGGCTGGCCCGGCTGGTGGTTGCCGGTGACCCAGTTGATCCCGGCGATGACGCCGGACGTCGATCCGCTCCCGTTGCAGTTCAGCACGCGGACGCCGACCAGGCTCACGCCCTTGGCCACGCCGTAGGTCGAGCCGCCGATCGTCCCGGCCACATGCGTGCCGTGCCCGTTGCAGTCGTCGGCGCTGCCGCCGTCGACCGCGTCGAACCCGGTCACGGCGCGGCCGCCGAACTGCGAGTGCGAGAACCGGATGCCGGTGTCGATCACGTACGCCGTCACGCCGGCGCCGGTCGCGTTGTAGGTGAACGTCCCGCTGAGCGGCCGGTTTCGCTGGTCGATCCGGTCGATTCCCCACGTCGCCCCCGTCTGGGTCACGGACGCGGTGAGCTCCTGGTCGAGCTCGATCGACCGGACGCGCGGGTCGGACGAGAGCGCCGACGCCTGGCTCGGCGTCAGGCTTGCCACATAGCCCTTCAGCGCGTGCTCGAAGACCGTGCTGACGCCCGCTCGGAAGCGGCTCTGGTGGTTCGCCGCCACGGTCGAGGCCCGTGCCACCGAGTCGTCGAGGACGACGATGTACCGCTGGCTTGCCGAGCCGGTCGCGGCCTGGCCGGGCAGTGCGAGCAGCGCCCCCGCAATCGCCGCAAGGGTCAGGCCTACGGCGAGATGCCTGTGCATATCCCCCCCTTGTTCTGAGTGCTACGAACTGAGCTTGCGAACCCTAAACGGGCGCACGGCGGAAACAGGTTCGCCTCTAGACATCCTCGATCTCGAGGCCGAAGCGGGGGAGGCGGTCGATCACCGCCTGGTTGAACTCGGCGACGTACTCCTCGGCGTCGTCCTCGTCCAGCGTGGCCGCGTAGGCGTCGCGCATCTCGGCGAGCGCCTCCGTTCCGTGCTCGACGAGCTCCTGGTACCGCCCGTAGATCTCCTCGGCGTCCTCGCGGTCGGCTTCGTCGTAGGCGCGCTCGGCGTCGTCGACGCGGCGGAGGAACTCCGCGTCCTGCTCCTCGAAGAGGGCGAGCTGGCGCGCGATCAGCTCTTCGAAGCGGGCCGCCACGGCGTCCCTACAGTACCGCCGTGATCGTCCGCACCTGGAACCTCTTCCACGGGAACACCGTCCCGCCCGGGCGCCGGAGGTACATCGAGGAGATGGTGCGGCTGGTGACCCACGACGGTCCGGACGTGGTCTGCCTGCAGGAGGTGCCGCCCTGGGCGTTCGAGCCGATCGGCCGCTGGAGCGGGATGCAGGTCTACGGCGAGGTCGCGGCGCGGCCGTCGCTCGGGCCGATTCCCTCGACGGTGGAGGTCGGGCGGTGGATCACCGACCTGCATCCCGGCTGGCTCCGGTCCGGCTTCGAAGGCCAGGCAAACGCGATCCTCGTCTCCCCCGAGCGCACGATCCTCTCGCGGCACGTGCTCACCCTGAACCCGCTCGGCTTCCGGCTGCGCGAGGGGCGTCGGCTGGGCCTTTCGCTCGTCTCGCTGCTCGCCTGGGGCAAGGAGCGGCGCCAGTGCGTCGCCGTGCGGCTCGACGACGGGATGGTCGTAGGGAACCTCCACGCGACGAAGGCGCGGAACCCCCGCGTGCCGGACACGGAGATCGTCCGGGCCGCGGAGTGGGCGTCGCGGCTCGCGGGCGGCGCGCCCGCCGTCCTGGCCGGCGACTTCAACGTGGACACGGCCCGGTCGGTCGTGCTCGAGCATCTCGACGGCTACACGAAGGCGGGGCCGGGGATCGACCACGTGGTCGCGCGCGGCGCCTCGACCGGCCCTTACGACCGCTGGACGCCCGAGCGCCGCCGCCTGGGCCGTCTCGCCCTCTCCGACCACGCACCGGTGGAGGTGGAGGTCTCGTGAACGTCGATGAGGCACGGGCCGAGTTTCCCGTCCTGCGCGACTACGCGTACCTGAACGCCGGCTCGGTCGGGCCGATGGCGCAGCGGACCCACGACGCGATCGTCGCGGCCGAGAGCGAGGAGCTCGGGCCGCGCGGCGGGATCGAGGCCTTCCAGCGGATCATGGAGGCTCGGGAGCGGCTGCGGTCGCTGGTCGCGGCCGAGATCGGCGTCGACGCGGACCGCCTCTCGCTCACGAACTCGACGTCCGAGGGCTGCCGCGTCGTGCTCGCCGGGCTCGATCTTGGCCCGGACGACGAGATCGTCACCACCGACTCGGAGCACTACGGACTGCTCGGGCCGATTCACGCATCGGGCGCTCGCGTGCGCGTCGCGGGCGTCCGCGACCGGCCGGCTGCGGAGGCGCTCGACGCGGTCATCGCCGAGGTCGGCCCGAAGACGCGGCTGGTCGCGCTCTCGCACGTGCTCTGGCTCAAGGGCCACGTCGTCCCGATCGCCGAGCTGAAGGCGGCGGTCTCGGCGCCGTTGCTCGTCGACGGCGCCCAGTCGGTCGGTGCGATCCCGGTCGAGGTTGAGGCGTTCGACTTCTACACCGTGTCGGGCCAGAAATGGCTGTGCGGCCCGACGCCGACGGGTGGGCTCTACGTGCGGGAGCCCGACCGCCTGCGCGTCGGCTCGCCGGCGTACTTCGCACAGAAGCGTCACGAGCCCGACGGGTCGTTCGAGCCGACGGACGGAGCGCGGCGCTTCGACCGCAGCTGGATCCCGGCGCCCTTCATCGCCGGGCTCGAGGCGGCCCTCTCGGGGCTTCCCGACTGGCGGTTCGAGCGCTCGAGGGCCATGGCCGAGCGCTGCCGCGAGCGCTTGCTCGAGGCCGGCCACGAGGTGGTCACCGAGAGCGGTCACGCGAACTTGGTCTCGTGGCGCTGGCGCGGCGACCCGCGGCCGGTCGCCGAGCGCCTCTACGAGCAGGGTGTCGTGATCCGGGATCTCCCCGGCACCGGGCTCCTGCGCGCCTCCTGCGGGTACTGGACGAGCGAGGACGACCTCGACCGTCTCGTCTCGGGACTTCGGCGCCTCGCCGCCTGAGCGCCGGCGCGCGAGGGACTGTCCCTCGGCCATGGCCCGCGAGGCCGCGGACTTCGTGCCGGAAGGGTGACGAGGAGTCCACAGTTCGCGCCTTTCCGGACACGCGATGGCACGTTCACTCGGCGGCGTGCCGGCGGCGGCTGTCCCGACAGGACGACCCACCCGGTCGGTCGCTGCTGGACCCGGGGCTAGGCCAGATCGGCGAAGAGATCCACGAGATTGCCGTCGGGATCCTCGACCTGGGCGTACCGCATGCCCCAGAAGGCGTCCCACGGCTCCTTGTGGACGGTTCCGCCGTTCTCGAGCAGCGCCGCGTACGCGGCATCTACCTCGGCCGGCGTGTCGCACCGGAAGGCCATCGCGCTGCGGTGCCCGCCCGACGGCGGCTGCCAGTCCGGATCGAACGAGCGGATCGTCTCCTCGGTGTCGAGCATGATCCGCACCCCGGCAACCGTCGCCTCGGCGTGGCCCTCGGACTCCGCGCCCTCGGGGAACTCGAGCCCGAGCTGACGGTAGAACGCGAGCGCCCGCGCCATGTCCGTCACGACGACGCCGATCGCCTCGAAGCGGGGTGTCACGCCGCGTCCGCCTCCGTCCGGAGCCCGAGCTCGGCCGAGATCGGCTTCATCGCGTCCGTGACCGTCTGGACGTGCTCGTCGAACTCCACGCCCAGGAGCTCCGCGCCGGCGTAGACCTCGTCCCGGTGGACTCCGGCCGCGAACGACGGCTGCTTGAGCTTCTTCTTCACCGACTTCGGCGTCAGCGTCTGGATCCCGTCCGGCCGCACGAGCCCGCACGCGTGGACGAACCCCGCCAGCTCGTCGCAGGCGAAGAGCGCCTTCTTCAGGTCCGTGTCGCGCGGCAGCTCGAGGTGCTCGGCATGCGACAGCACGGTCTCGATCAGCTCCTCGGGATAGCCCTCCTCGCGCAGGATGGCGGCGCCGTCCTGCGGGTGCTTGTCCAGCGTGGGGTGGATCTCGTAGTCGAAGTCGTGGAGGAGCGCGGCGGCGGCCCAGAACTCCTCGTCGCCGCCCAGCTTGCGCGCGTAAGCGCGAACGGCCGACTCGACCGCAAGAGCATGGCGCAGGAGCGCTTCGCTCTTCGTGTAACGGGTCAGCGTGTCCCAGGCCCGATCGCGAGTGACCTCCATACCGGCCAGTACGATAGTCCGCTCATGTCGACCACACTGGTCTCAAGCGGCCTGATGCAGAGCTTCGTCATCGAGGGCGGAACGCCCCTCGGCGGCCGAGTCTCCGCGGCGGGGAACAAGAACGGCGCGCTGCCGATCCTGGCGGCGACCCTGCTCGCGGCCGAGCCGGTGACGCTCTCGAACGTCCCGCGGATCCGCGACGTGGAGACGATGGTCGCGCTGCTCGCGGACATCGGGGCAGACGTCGAGTGGACGGGCCCGAACGAGATCCGCATCGACCCGTCGAGCGCGCACAAGACCGAGCTCGACGCCGAGCTCTGCAGCCAGATCCGCGCGTCGTTCCTGCTCGCCGGCCCGCTGCTGGCCCGCTTCGGCCGCGCGAGCGTCCCGCCTCCGGGCGGTGACGTGATCGGGCGCCGCCGGCTCGACCCGCACGTCCACGCACTCGCGGAGCTCGGAGTGGAGATCGACATCAACGGCCGGTTCGACATGCAGACCTCGGGCCTCCAGGGACGGCGGATCTTCCTCGACGAGGCGAGCGTGATGGCGACCGAGAACGCGGTCATGGCCGCGACGCTCGCGACCGGCGAGACGGTGATCGGCAACGCGGCCTGCGAGCCGCACGTGCAGGACCTGTGCCGCTTCCTCGGCTCGCTCGGCGCGCGGATCGAGGGCATCGGGTCGAACGTGCTGCGCGTCCGCGGCGTCCAGCAGCTCGGCGGCGGCGAGTGGCGCATCGCGCCGGAGCACATCGAGGTCGCGAGCTTCATCGGCCTCGCGGCGGTCACCGGCGGCGACGTGACGATCGACGACGTCGCCATCGACGACCTCGCTCCCATCCTGCCCGTCTTCCGGCGGCTCGGCGTCGAGGTCGAGCTGCAGGACTCGAGCGTCCGTGTCCCGCCCGGACAGGAACTGGTCGTCGAGGACGACCTCGGCGCTCAGATTCCGAAGATCGAGGACGGCCCGTGGCCCGCCTTCCCGGCCGACCTCACGTCGATCGCGCTCGCGGTGGCGACGCAGGCGCGGGGAACCGTGCTCATCTTCGAGAAGATGTTCGAGAACCGGCTGTTCTTCGTGGACAAGCTGGTCAGCATGGGCGCCCGGATCATCCTCTGCGACCCGCACCGCGCGGTCGTGACGGGCCCGGCCAAGCTGTACGGCCAGCGGATGGCCAGCCCGGACATCCGCGCCGGCATGGCGATGCTCATCGCGGGCCTCTGCGCGGAGGGCATCTCGACGATCGGGAACGTCGGCGAGATCGACCGCGGCTACGAGCGCATCGACGAGCGGCTCCGCGCGCTCGGCGCGAAGATCGACCGCGTCGAGACCTAGCGCCGAACTCGGAGGAGGACGCGGCCCGACGCCGCGGACGCGAGCTCCGGCGCGCCGGCGAACTTGACGCGGAGCACGTACCTACCGGGGCGGAGGCGGGTCTTCAGGACGACGCGACCACCAGCCTTCGTCCGCGCCCGCGCGATCCGGTGCCACCCGCCGTGCCGCCGGACCTGCAGCGAGACGCGGCGTCCCGCGGGCGAGATCGCGGCGAGCCGCGAGCCCAGCCTCGCCCGGACGCGGAGCCGGGTGCTGCGCACCTGCCGGCGGACGACGCGCAAGGTGGAGGAGGCGCGGGCGGGCGGCACGATCTCGCCCCCGTTCTGCGCCGTCGCGACTGCGCGCCCGACGTCGAGGATGCCGTAGCCGAGGCCCTTCGTCCAGCGTCCGTCGCCGGAGGCCGTCCGCTTGAGGATCCACGCGACCTGGTCGCGCGTCAGCGACGGGTTCGCAGCCCAGACGAGCGCCGCCGCGCCTGCGACCTGCGGCGACGAGAAGGACGTGCCGCTGGAGAAGCCGTAGACGCCGGCCGCGGAGCCCGGCAGCGGGTAGCGGGGCCAGAAGCTCGACTTCGAGTACGAGGAGAGCGCGCCGAGGACGTTCTCGCCGGGCGCCGCCAGGGAGATCCAGGAGCCCGTGTTCGAGAACGACGCGCGCTTGCCGGCCTTCGTCGACGCGCCGACCGAGAGGCCGATCCCGCCGCGACCCTCGGAGCCGACCGGCTGGAGCAGCGCCGCGGGGTACTCGATCGGGTTGCCGTCCTCGAACTCGTTGCCGGCGGCGGCCACGACGAGGACGCCGTGCTGCGCTGCGTACTCGAGCGCGTTGCGCTCGATCGCGGACGTCTGGGTGCCGCCGATCGAGAGGTTGACGATCTTCGCCCCGTGGTTGACCGCGTAGACGATCGCGTCGGCCTCGTCCACGTCCGTGAACGACCCGTCCGGCCGGCCCGACCGGATCAGGAGGAGCTGGGCGTCGCCGCCGAAGCCGGCGATGCCCTCGCCGTTCGTCACCGAGCCGCCCGCGATGGACGCGACGAACGTGCCGTGCCCGTGGAAGTCCCGGACGTCGGTCGTGCTGGTGAGGACGTCGTAGGTCTCGGGGCTCTTCGCGGCGAGATCCGGTGCGGTGAGGTCTGCGCCGGTGTCGATGACGGCGACCTTCACGTTGGCCGCAGCGCGGAGCACCTCGTCGGGCACGGTGCCTGCGCGCGTCGCCGTGTATTGCCACTGGTACGGGACGCCGGCCGAGTACATCGCCGTCAGCCCCGGCTCGGCCGCGGAGAAGCGGCGCTCGGGCGTCTCCACCGACTCGATCCCGGAGAGCCGCGACACGCCCCTGGCGAAGCTGCCGAGGTCGGCAGGGCGGACCTCCACGGAACGGACGTCGGGGAGACGCCGAACGATGCGCGCCGGGTAGCGCTTCAGGGCCCGGTGCAGCGCGGTGCGGCTCTCGTAGGTGACGACAGCCGTGTCCGGCGAGGACGGGGAGGACGACGCGGAGAGCGCCGCGGGCACGGCGAGGACTGCAGCGCCGAGAACCGGGAGGATCGCCGCAGCAAGACGTACCGCTGTGGGTGCGCGTCGTGAGTGCATCTGGGCCGCTTCGAGCCGCGGAGTGGCTCGCACAGTCGAAATCGGCCTGTTTCGAGCGCTGCGATACCCTCGCTTGAGGGATGCCCGCGGCGCAGCCGGATAAGGGGACGCTTCCCGCGCGGATCGAGCTCGACGGGAGCGGACGCGCGAATGTCGCGACGGGCCTGCCCGTGCTCGACCACCTGCTCGGGCTCGTGGCGGAGCACTCCGGCTTCGACCTTCGACTCGAAGTGGCCGCGGGCGGCCCCGACGCGGTGGCGACCTCGGCCGGACGGGCGCTCGGCGACGCCCTCAGGGACGCGCTGCGCGCCGACGGCGCCAGGGGCTCCGGCTACGCGATGGTCCCCGCCGACGAGGCGCTCGCCAACGTCGTGCTGGAGGTCTCCGGCCGGCCGCTCCTCGTGTCCAACGTGGACCTGTCCGACGCGCATGTCGCCGGGCTGGAGCGCGACCTCGTCTCGAGCTTCCTGCGCGAGCTCGCCGAGGGCGCGGGGCTGACGCTGCATGTCCGCCTGCTCCACGGCGAGGACGAGCAGCACGTCCTGGAGGCGATCTTCAAGGCACTCGGAGGAGCGCTGGCCAACGCGGCCGCGCCGCGAAAGGAGTAGGGATGGGAGACAAGTCCGTCGTGCGCACCGAGGGTGCGCCGGCGCCGTTCCAGGGCGCGCCGTACTCGCAGGCGATCGTCGCCAACGGCCTTGTGTTCGTCGCGGGGCAGGTCGGGCTGAAGCCGGATCACACAGAGCTCGTCGGCGACGGGATCGCCGAGCAGACGGAGCAGGCGTTCGACAACCTGCAGGCGATCCTCGAAGCGGCGGGCTCGGGCCTCGACCGGGTCGTCAAGACGACGGTCTTCCTCGACGACTTCGGCGACTTCGCGGCGATGAACGAGGTGTACGGCCGGCGGATCGGCGAGAGCCCGCCTGCACGCTCCACCGTCGAGGTCGCGGCCCTCCCCTCGGGCGCGAAGGTCGAGATCGAGGCGATCGCCCTGGCCTAGGAGGGCAGGGCGCCGGGAGGGCCGAGGATCTCGATCCCGTGCCGCGCGGCGATCGCGGCGAGCTCGTCGGGGCCGATCGCGGGCGGTCCGGGCGGCGGGAGGCTCTCGGACTCGGCCGGCACGGACGCCTCGAGGACGAACTCGGCGAACGACGCGGGCGACGAGATGATCGTCCAGCGCGCGAGCTCCGACTCGACGCGGAAGGTGTGCGGGATTCCCCGCGGCGCGAAGAGCACCGAGCCGGGTCCGCCCGAGATCACCGCCTCGCCGATGAAGAACGTCGCCTCGCCCTCGTGGATCAGGAAGGTCTCGTCGGTGTCGTGAACGTGCAGGGGCGGCATGTCGCCGGCAGGGCTGAGCGTCTCGACGAGCGAGTAGTGCCCGCCGGTCTCCTCGCCGGTCAGCTTGATCGTGGCCAGGCCGCCCGTGAACCAGCGGTGCTCGCCGCCGTCCGCGGCCACGTGCATCGGTTCGGTCATCAGGGAGGACATCGCAGCTCCTTCTCGTAGAACTCCAAAGTGGAGGTTTGACGGTAACTCTAAAATAGAGCTATGTCAAGAACCGAGCTGACGCCCTTCTCGTACGCCATCCTCGTCCTGGTGGGCGAGGGAGGCGCCGGCCCGCACGACCTCGTCCGGATGATGCGGCAGGGCCGCGTCTACTGGACGGCGGCGGAGAGCCACTACTACTCGGAGCCGAAGCGCCTCGAGCGGCTCGGGTACCTCGAGTCCGAGAAGCAGCCGGGGAAGACCCGGGAGCGGACGCACTACCGCCTGACCGGGAAGGGGAGGCACGCCCTCGCTGCCTGGATGGCGCAGCCGGCGGGGTTCCCGCGCATCCAGAACGAGGCGGTCGTCCGGGTGCTCGCGGGCGATCTCGTCGACGACCGGGTACTGCTCGAGAGCCTCCAAGGCCTGCGCGCAGAGATCGAGGATCTCCGGAGCCGTCTGGACACCGCCGAGGAGATCGCGGCGACGCTTCCGCATCGCGAGCGGTACCTGCGCCTGGTGCAGAGCCTCGGCCGCCGGATGCTCACGGTGCACGAGGAGTGGCTCGCGGAAGTCGAAGAGGAGCTCGGCTAGGCCACAATTCGCGTCGTGAAGGCTTCCGAGGTCATCGCAACCCACCAGAACACGGACTTCGACGCGTTCGCGTCCCTACTCGCGGCGCGCCGGCTCTATCCGGACGCCGTGATCGCGATCCAGGGCACGCTGAACCGGAACGTCCGCGAGTTCTACCGACTGCATGCCGACGAGCTCGACGCGGTCGAGGCGTCACGGCTCGACCTGGGGGCGATCCGCCGGCTGATCGTCGTCGAGACGACGTCCGCGTCCCGCCTCGGCGAGCTCGAGGCGGTCGCGGTCGACCCGGACGTCGAGACCGTGATCTTCGACCACCACGCCGGCGAGCTGCCGGACTGGGTCAAGCCGGAGAACGCCGTGATCTCGCAAGACGGCGCCCTCACGACGACGCTGGTCGGCGTCCTCGCCGAGCGGGAGCTCGAGGTGACGCCGCTCGAGGCGACAGCGTTCGCCCTCGGGATCCACGAGGACACCGGCTCGCTGACCTATCCGACGGCGACGCAGCGCGACGCGGACGCGCTCGGCTGGTGCCTGCGGCACGGCGCTCGCCAGGATCTGCTGGGCCGCTTCCTCCACACGCCGCTGACCGAGGACGAGCGGGAGCTGCTGAGCGCGCTGATGGCGGCCGTGGAGATCGAGCGCGTGGCCGGAGTGGACGTGCTGGTGTCCGCGGTGTGCTGGCCGCGCCACGTCGACGGCATCTCGAACCTCGCCCACAAGATCGTCGATCTGACCGATTGCCGGGCGCTCGTGCTGCTGGTCGACATGGACGACCGCGTCTTCGCCGTCAGCCGGAGCCGGACGCCCGAGATCGACGCGGCTGCGATCGCGCGGAGCCTCGGCGGCGGGGGTCACTTCGAGGCCGCGTCGGCGATCCTCCGCGGCTCGCTCGACGAGGCGCGGGACAAGGTGCGCGAGGGGCTCGCGGAGGCCGTCCGCGAGCCCGTGCGGGCGCGCCAGGTCATGTCCCGCCCGGCCAGGTCGGTCGAACCGGACGAGACCGTCTCGCACGCGATGGTCGTCTGTCAGCGGTACGGGCAAAGCGGCATCCTCGTGGTCGAGGCGGAGCGCCTGGTGGGCGCCGTCGGCCGCGAGGACCTGGACAAGGCGATCGCGCACGGCCTCTCGCATGCGCCGGTCAAGGGGATCATGAGCTCGCGCGTCGTGGCGGTGTCCGCCGACGCGCCGCTGGCCGAGGTCCAGGAGGCGCTCGCGGGCTCGGTCGACGGCCGGCTCGCGGTGCTGGAGGACGACCGGCTGGTCGGGGTCGTCACCCGCAGCGACGTCCTGCGAGCGCTCGGCGAGCAGCCCCCAGCAGAGGTGGAGGAGGAAGCGAGCCTCGAGGCGGAGCTGGGCGAGCTCGAGCACCTCCAGGGCGTGTTCCGGACGGTGTCGGCGGTCAGCGATCCGCACGAAGGCGTCTACCTCGTCGGCGGCACGGTGCGCGACATCCTGCTCGGCGAGCCGAACTTCGACGTCGACATCGCCGTCGAGGGCGATGCGATCGAGCTCGCGCGCAGCATGGCCGACGCCCTCGACGGGCGCGTGCGGCCGCACACGAAGTTCGGCACCGCGGTCGTCCTGTACGGCCAGGACCAGCGCGTCGACGTCGTGACGGCGCGGACCGAGTTCTACGATGCGCCCGCGGCGCTCCCGACCGTGGAGCACGCCTCGATCCGCGAGGACCTGTTCCGCCGCGACTTCACGATCAACGCGATGGCCGTGTCGCTCAAGGGCGAGGACTTCGGACGGCTCGTCGACCCGTTCCACGGCCGCCGGGACCTCGAGGCCAGGACGATCAGGATCCTCCACAACCTGTCGTTCATCGACGACCCCACCCGGATCTTCCGCGCGATCCGGTACGAGAGCCGGTACGGGTTCCGAATGGACGAGCACACGCAGCGGCTCGCGCGCGGGACGATCGAGATGGGGCTCGTCGGCGACCTCTCGTCCGCCCGGCTGCGCGACGAGCTGGTCGCGCTGCTCGAGGAAGGTGACGCGGGCGTCTCGATCCTGCGCCTGGCCGAGCTCGGCGCCGGCGCCGCGATTCACCCGCACCTGGCGGCGGACGACGAGGCCGTGCTCCTCCTCGAGCGCCTCCACGAGCTGAACGAGGCCTACGGCACCGGCGTCCCCGCGTGGCGGCTCGCCTTCGCCGTGCTCGCGCGCAGGATGACGCCGGACGAGGTCTACGCGTGGCTCCAGCGCCTGAAGGTGCAGCGGCGGGACGGCGAGCGGATCGCCGCCGCCGTCACCGTTGCGCCACGCCTGGTCGAGCTGCTCCGCGGCGACTCGCTCGAGCCCGCCGAGGTGGTCGCCGCCGCGGACCCGTACGCGCCGGACGCACCGCTCTTCGCGCTGGCGCTCGAGGAGCGGCCGGAGCTGGACGACTACTTCACGCGCCTCAGGAACGTGCGGCTCGAGGTCAGCGGCTCCGACCTGGCCGAGCTCGGCCTCGGCGAGTCGCCGGAGGTGGGGGAGATCCTCGCGGAGCTCCGCCGGAGGAAGCTGAACGGGCAGCTCGACGGCCGGGAGTCCGAGCTCGCGGCGGCCCGGGAGCTGATCTCGGCCGCGTGATCCGCTGGGAGACGTCGGAGTCGTACCTCGTCGCCTTCTCGACCCGGGTCGGCGGGGTCAGCGAGGGCCCGTACGAGTCGCTGAACCTCGGGATCCTCACCGCCGACGACCCGTCGCGCGCCGTGGAGAACCGCCGGAGGCTCGCCGAGCGCGTCGGGATCGACCCGGAGCGGGCGCGGATGGCCTGGCAGCAGCACGGGCCTGTCGTGAGGAAGGCCTCGCCGGAGGGCATCCTCACGCCGGGGACGCGCCATGACGCGTGCGACGGCTGGTGGAGCGACGAGCCGGGCCAGGGGATGATGCTCCTGACCGCCGACTGCCTCCCGGTGGCCGTCGCACGGACGAACGGCGAGGCACCGGCCCTGGCCGTGCTGCACGTCGGCTGGCGCGGACTGCTCGAGGGGATCGTCGAGAACGGCGTGAAGGCGCTCGGCGGCGGGGAGCTGGCGGCGGCGGTCGGGCCCGGGATCGGCCCGTGCTGCTACGAGGTCGGCCCGGCGGTCGCGGAGCCGTTCGCGGCCCGGTTCGGCCCGCACATCGTCGAGGATCGCAGGCTCGACCTCTGGCGCTCGGTCGAGCTCGCCCTGAACGAGGCGGGCGTCGCCGAGGTCGAGCGCACCGATCTCTGCACGTTCTGCCATCCCGAGCTCTTCTTCTCGCATCGCCGCGATCGTGGCCTCACGGGCCGGCAGGGAGTGATCGCGGCTGTCGCCTGAAGCGATCCGCGAGCGCTACGAGCGGGTCAAGGCCGAGGTCGGGCCCGAGGTCACCATCGTGGCGGCCACGAAGTACGTGTCGGTCGAGGACATGGCGGCCCTGGCCGAGGCCGGGATCGAGGTGGTGGGGGAGAACCGCGCCCAGGATCTCGAGGCGAAGCACGCCCGCTACGGCACAGCGTTCCGCTGGCACTTCATCGGGCACCTCCAGAGCCGCAAGGCGAAGACGGTCGGGGAGCTCTGTGAGCTCGTCCACTCGCTGGACTCCGACTCCGCCGCGAGGCGACTGGAGATCCCGGCGCTCGTCCAGGTGAACCTGGCCGGGGAGGAGTCGAAGTCCGGGGTCGCACCGGAAGAGCTCGAGTCGTTCCTGGCGCGCTCGCCCGTGGAGGTGCGCGGGCTCTCGACGATGCCACCCTTCGCCGAGGATCCCGAGGCGTCGCGGCCGTACTTCCGCCGCCTGCGCGAGCTCGCTGAGCGCCACGGCTTGCGCGAGCTCTCGATGGGGACGACGCAGGACTACCGCGTGGCCGCCGAGGAGGGCGCGACCTACATCCGCGTGGGGTCCGTCCTCTGGCGCGAGGACTAGGAGGGCAGCCGCGTCCGGGGCTACTATCCCCTGCTCGATGGCATTTTCCGACGTCTGGAACCGAACGCTCGTCTACTTCGGCATCGCCGAGGAGGACGACGACGACTGGGACGAGGACGGATACGTCACGAACGAGGAGCTCGAGCGGACGTACTCCGAGCGGCCCAACGTGCGCCGGCTCGCGCCCCGCAGGCGCTCCAGCCGCGACTTCGACGACTGGACCGACCCGGAGCCGGAGGCGGCGCGCACTGCGGCCATCCGGCCCCGCCAGCGGCCGGAGCTCGCGCCGGTGCCCGCATCGCCCAACGCCTCGGTCAAGGTGCACCTGGTCGTCCCGCAGACCTTCCAGGACGCGAAGACGATCGCCGACCGCTTCAAGGGCTACACGCCTGTGATCCTCAACCTGCAAGGAGTCGACTCCGAGCTCTCCAAGCGGCTGATCGACTTCGCCAGCGGCCTGACCTACGCCCTCGACGGCGGCATGCAGCGGATCGCCGACAAGGTGTTCCTCCTCACGCCCGCGAACGTCGAAGTGAGCGCCGAGCAACGGGCACAGTTGCTCGAGCGCGGAGGCTTCTTCAACCAGGCCTAGCCGGGTCGGGCCACCTCGGGCCGGTTGAGTCCCGCCCACTCAAGGGGTCTGACCCCAAGCGCCGACCCCGGCGCGTAGCCGCGCCGTCGCCGAGTCGAGGCGTCGGCGGGGTCTGACCCCGGACGCCCTGCGCGGCCGAACGGCTGCAGCCCGTTCCTTCGCGGAGGGGAAACCAGGAATTCGGCGAAGATCCAGGCATGGAGGCGTCGAGCGCTTCGATCCTGCTCGCGTGGGTGGACGCTGCACAGAACTTCGTGCAGGTCTTCACCCTCGTCTACTTCCTGCTGATCTTCGCGTACATCCTCATGTCCTGGGTGCGGATGCCGTACTCGATCTGGATGAACCGGATCCAGCGGTTCCTGTACGACGTCGTCGAGCCGTACCTGCGGATCTTCCGGCGGTTCATCCCGCCGCTCGGCCCCCTGGACATCTCGCCGATCGTGGCGATCTTCGTGCTGTGGATCGTGAGCGGCATCGTCATCCGCGTGCTCGGCGAACTCGGATAGGAGAAGGACATGGGACTGGCACCGACGGAGATCCGGCACATCCCGATCGGACGGGGCTTCTGGGGATACCGGCGCGGCGCCGTCGAGCGGCTGCTCGACGAGATCGCGGACAGCTACGAGGACGTCTGGCGGGACCGCGCAGAGCTCGCGGACCGCGTGGAGCACCTCGAGGAGGAGATCCAGCGCCATCGCGAGCTGGAGACACTTCTCCGACAGACGCTCGTCTCCGCCGAGGCTGCCGCGGAGGAGCAGCGGGAGCAGGCGCGGCGCGCGGCCGAGCTCGTGGTCTCCGAGGCGCACGCCGAGGCGCGGCGCATCACGTTTCAGGCGACCGCGGAGCGGGAGCGGCTCCAGGGCGACGTCCACCGGCTGCGCGAGCTTCTTCGGGCGGCGCTCGCCACCGTCGAAGAGGCTGACGGCGAGGACGAGCCCGCCGACGAAGCGGCTGCGGCGTAACCCACCCCGACTAGAATCGGATCGTGGCAGGGGGCGCGACACGGCTACGGCTGCGCGTTGTTCCGGGCTCGAAGAGCGCCGGGATCGTCGGCAGGCACGGTGAGGCCTGGAAGCTGCGCGTGACGGCGGCGCCCGAGCGTGGGCGAGCCAACGACGCCGCGGTCGAGCTCCTCGCCGAGACGCTTCGCGTCCGGCCGGCGGACGTCAGGCTCGTCTCCGGCCACGGCTCGCGCGACAAGGTCGTCGAGGTCGCGGGCATCGAACCGTCCGAGGCCGAGCGGAGACTCTCCGCATGAGCCTCGACGTCGAGCAGTTCCGGGGGATCCTGCTCGAGAAGCGTGGCGCGGTGACCGCCGCGCTCGAGAACCTGCACCGCGAGAACTCCCGCTCGCTCGAGGAGGAGACCGGCGAGCTGGTGTCCGGCAGCGCCGACCAGCACCTCGCCGACACGGCGACGGAGACGGTGGAGCGCGAGATCGGCAACACGCTCGAGGAGCACGACGAGCGGCTTCTCGTCGCCATCGACGAAGCGCTCAAGCGGATCGACGACGGCACCTACGGCAAGTGCGTCAACTGCGGATCGCCGATTCCCGAGGAGCGCCTCGAGGCGATGCCGTGGGCAACCCTCTGTATCGATTGCAAGCGCAAAGAGGAACGGGGCTGACCGAGACCCGCGCGACCGAAATCCGGGTCGGGTCGTCGACGAACGGCGTCGTCCCGGTGCTCGCGGGCCGCCGCTCGCTCGCGGCGCGCACCGGCCAGTGGGTCGCGCTCGCGGCCGTCGCCCTGTCCGCGATCGCAGCCGACCAGCTGACGAAGGCGATCGTCTCCAGGGAGCTCGCGCTGGGGGAGGAGGTCGACGTCGTCGGCCCGCTTTCGATCCACCACGTGCAGAACTCCGGGATCGCGTTCGGGCTCTTCCCGACCGCCACGCCCGTCGTCACCGCGCTGACCGCGTTCGCCGTCGCCTGGATGCTCGTCTTCTTCGCGCGGTCAGGCGGCCGCCACCCGATCCTGCCGGTCGCCCTCGGGTTCCTGCTCGGCGGCAGCGTCTCCAACCTCATCGACCGCGTGCGGCTGGGACACGTCACGGACTTCCTGGACTTTCGGTACTGGCCCGCGTTCAACCTGGCCGACGCCTTCATCGTCGCCGGGGTCGCCATCCTGATCGGCGCGCTGCTCCTCGCAGACCGGGAGCCGCGCCGGCACGCTCCTGGCTCGAGTCACCGTTCCTGACACCGCGGCCGGGCTCCGGCTCGACCGCTTCCTCGCCGACCTGCCCGAGATCGGCTCCCGTGCGGAGGCAGAGCGGCTCCTGGAGCGCGGCGCGGTCGCCGTCGACGGGGAGCCGGCGCCGAAGAGCCGGCGCCTCCGGGGCGGGGAGGACGTCGAGTTCGAGCCGCCCGAGGGCCCACCCCAGCTCGCGCCCGAGCAGGTCGACCTCCGGATCGCGTACGAGGACGACCACTTGCTGGTCGTCGACAAGCCCGCCGGCGTGGTCGTCCATCCGTCGCCGGGCCACACGAGCGGCACGCTGGTTCACGGAGTCCTCGGCCACGGAGCCGCCGGCGGCGGGGACGAGCGGCCCGGAATCGTCCACCGGCTCGACCGCGACACGTCGGGACTCCTCGTCGTCGCACGCTCGGAGGATGCGTACGAGCGGTTGCGGGAGCTGGTCAAGGCGCACGGCCTCGAACGGACGTACACGGCGCTCGTCCGCGGCCGTCCACGCTCGAGGAAGGGCAGGATCGAGGCGCCGATCGGCCGCGACCGGCGGGACCCGACCCGTCAGTCGCTGAGCACCGACAACCCGCGGGAGGCGGTGACGCACTTCGAGCTGCTGGAGCTCCTCGGCCGGCACGCGCTGCTCCGCGTCGACCTGGAGACCGGCCGGACGCACCAGATCCGCGTCCACCTGGCCGCGATCGGGCTCCCGGTCGTCGGCGACCCGGTCTACGGCGTGCCCGACCCCGGGCTCGGGCGGCAGTTCCTCCACGCGACCCGGCTCGCCTTCGACCATCCGATGACGGGCAGGCGGATCGAGGTCGAGTCGCCGTTGCCGGCCGAGCTGGCCGGGTACCTGGCCGACCTTCGCTAGACTCCGCGCGTTCCGTACCCGACCCGGCGGATCCACGACGTGGTCGGTGCCGGTGCCTTGTCACCGGTTCCACGCTCGTCCCGCCGGCTGAAGCACACGTCAACCACCAAGGGGGATTCACATGCCCGCTGTCTCGATGCGAGAGCTGCTGGAGGCCGGCGTCCACTTCGGCCACCAGACGCGTCGCTGGAACCCAAAGATGCGCCGCTTCATCTTCACGGAGCGCGGCGGCATCTACATCATCGACCTGCAGAAGACCTCCGACCTCCTCGAGCAGGCGTGCGACTTCGTGCGCAACCTGTCGAGCAAGGGCGGCACGGTCCTGTTCGTCGGCACGAAGAAGCAGGCCCAGGACGCCGTCGAGGAGACGGCCAAGCGCGTCGGCATGCCGTACGTGAACCATCGCTGGCTCGGCGGCCTGATCACGAACTGGCGCACGATGTCGAGCCGTGTGGAGCGGCTCCACGAGCTGCGGCGCCTCAAGGAGGAGAGCCAGCTCGACCTCTTGCCCGCCAAGGAGCGCCTGACGATGCTGAGCGAGCTCGAGAAGCTCGAGGCGAACCTCGGCGGCGTCGCCGACCTCAAGCGCCAGCCCGACGCGCTGTTCGTCGTCGACCTCCGCAAGGAGGCGATCGCGGTGCGCGAGGCGCGGCGGCTCGGGCTGCCGATCATCGGCCTCGTGGACACGAACTGCGACCCGGACGAGGTCGACCTCGTGATCCCGGGCAACGACGATGCGATCCGCTCCTGCAGCCTGATCGTGCGCGCCATCGGCGACGCGATCGAGGCCGGCAAGCAGGGCGCGACCGTCCAGGACTTCGAGCAGAACGGCCAGCGCGAGGCGGAGGAGCCCGCCGAGCCTGCGGCCGACGAGACGCCGGTCGAGCACGAGCCGATGGCGCAGGCCGAGAGCGCCGCGGAGACCGAGGCCGCCGAAGCGCCGGCCGAGGAGCCAGCAGCCGAAGCCGAGGAGGGGGAGGCCCAGTGAGCACCACCGAGATTCCAGCCCAGCTCGTCAAGCAGCTGCGGGACGAGACGGGCGCCGGGATGATGGACAGCAAGCGCGCGCTGCAGGAGACCGGCGGCGACGTCGAGGCCGCGAAGCGGCTCCTGCGCGAGCGCGGGATGGCCGAGGCGGGCAAGCGCGCCGGCCGCGAGACCACCGAGGGCATCGTCCTCTCCAAGGTCGACGACGAGAAGGGCACGTTGGTCGCGGTGGGCAGTGAGACGGAGCCGGTCTCGAAGAACGAGGAGTTCCTCGCGTTCGCCCGCAAGCTGCTCGAGGCCGTCGAGCAGGACGGCCCGGAGGCCGCGGAGAGCCTCGAGGACGAGCGCGTCGAGCTGGTCGGCAAGATCGGCGAGAACATCGCGACGCGCGGTGCGACGCGGTTCGAGCGCGAGGGCGACGAGACGATCGCCGCCTATGTCCACCCGCCGGCGAACAAGATCGGCGTGCTCGTACGGGTCAAGGGCTCGCCCGAGCTCGCGCGTCAGCTCGCGATGCACATCTCCTTCGCCGCGCCCAGATACCGAAGCCGCGACGAGGTGCCAGCCGACGAGGTCGAGAACGAGCGCGCGATCTACGAGAATTCGGACGAGGTGCAGTCCAAGCCCGAGCAGGTCCGTCCGAACATCGTCGAGGGCATGCTGCGCAAGCGGTTCTTCGCCCAGGTGGCCCTGCTCGACCAGGAGTGGATCCACGAGAGCGGCAAGACCGTGGGCCAGGTGCTCCAGGAGCAGGACGCCGAGGTGCTCGACTTCGCCCGGTACGCCCTTGCCGGGTAGCAATGGCGGCGCCCGGCCGGTCTTCGGCCGGGTGCTGCTGAAGCTCTCCGGCGAGGCGCTGATGGGAGAGCAGGAGTACGGCATCGACCTCCACGAGGTCGAGCGGATCGCCGGCGAGATCAAGGAGCTCCACGGG
This sequence comes from Gaiellaceae bacterium, assembly GCA_036554945.1. Classification (GTDB taxonomy): domain Bacteria; phylum Actinomycetota; class Thermoleophilia; order Gaiellales; family Gaiellaceae; genus JACDAN01. The sequence continues at coordinate 21,996 of DATBMH010000035.1, forward strand.
CGCGGCGTCGAGGTCGCGATCGTCGTCGGCGCCGGGAACATCTACCGCGGCATGACCGCCGCCGCCGACGGCATGGACCGGGCGACGGCGGACTACGCCGGGATGCTCGCGACCCTGCTCAACGCGCTCACGCTGCAGGACGTCCTCGAGCGGAACGAGATGCACACCCGCGTCATGTCCGCGATCGGTGTCTCCCAGGTGGCCGAGCCGTACATCCGCCGCCGTGCGATCCGGCATCTCGAGAAGGGACGTGTCGTGATCTTCGCGGCGGGGACCGGGAACCCGTTCTTCACGACCGACACCGCGGCGGCGCTCCGCGCCCTCGAGATCGGCGCGGACGCGATCCTGATGGCGAAGCACGCCGTGGAAGGCGTGTACGACGGCGATCCGCGCGCCGAGCCCGACGCCGAGTTCCTGCCGGAGCTCACGCATCTCGAGGCGATCGAGCGCGGGCTGCGCGTGATGGACACGACGGCACTGTCCCTGTGCATGGACAATGCGCTTCCGATCTACGTCTTCGCGCTCGCCGAGGGCAACATCCGGCGGGTTGCGCTCGGGGAGCGCGTCGGCACGATCATCTCGACACCGACGACCGGAGCGACCACATGATCGACGACCTCATCAAGGACGCGACGACCCGGATGGACAAGTCCGTGGAGGCCACGCACAGCGAGCTGAACACGATCCGGACCGGCCGCGCCTCGGCGGCGCTGCTCGACCGCGTCACGGTCGACTACTACGGCCAGCAGACGCCGCTGAACCAGCTCGCGACGCTCAACGTCCCCGAGCCCCGCCTGCTCACCGTCCAGCCCTTCGACCCCAGCTCGCTCGGCTCGATCGAGCGGGCGATCCAGGAGTCCGACCTCGGGCTCAACCCCTCCAACGACGGGAAGATCATCCGCCTGCCGATCCCGCAGCTGACCGAGGAGCGCCGGAAGGAGCTCGTGAAGGTTGCGCGGCAGATCGCGGAGGACGGACGGGTCGCCGTGCGAAATGTCCGGAGAGACGTGATCCACCACCTGAAGGAAGAGCAGAGCGTGGGCGCGGACGAGGAGCACCGCGCGGAGGAGCGCGTCCAGAAGCTGACGGACGAGCACGTGACCCGGATCGACGAGCTCCTGAAGCGCAAGGAAGCCGAGATCACCGAGGTCTGAGAGGAGCTCTGCATGGGCCTCCTCGCCCGCCTGCGGCGTCGGCCTGAGAGAGAGCGCGAGCCCGCGGAGGTCCCGCGGTCGGTCGCGATCATCATGGACGGGAACAGCCGCTGGGCGCTGGACCACGGCCTCACCGTCGCGGACGGCCACCGCGAGGGGACGAGGGCGCTCCGCCGCACGGTCGAGGCGTCGATCGACCTCGGGATCCGGTCGCTGACCGTCTATGCGTTCTCGACCGAGAACTGGCTCCGCCCGCCGGCCGAGGTCGACGCGCTGATGGAGATCTTCGGCGAGACGATTCGCAGGGAGCTCCCGGATCTGGCGGAGCAGGGGGTGAGGACGCGCTTCATGGGCCGCCGGGACCGCGTCTCGCCCGAGCTGCAGGAGCAGATGGCCGACCTGGAGGACGCGACCGCCGACCGGGACGTGCTCGACCTCTGGATCGCGTTCGACTACGGCGGGCGGGCCGAGCTCGCCGAGGCGGCGAGGCGGATCGTCCAGGCGGGGCTCACTGCGGACGAGATCGACGAGGGCGTCGTCGGCAAGCACCTGTACGCGCCGGAGCTCCCCGACCCGGACCTGCTGATCCGCACCTCGGGCGAGCTGCGGATCTCCAACTTCCTCCTCTGGCAGCTCGCCTACGCGGAGCTCGTCTTCACCGACCGCCGCTGGCCCGAGTTCGACGCGGACGACCTGCGCGCCGCCGTCGACGAGTACTCGGAGCGGCAGCGCCGCTTCGGAGCGCGTTGACGTCCCTCGTCTCGCGCATCCTGGTCGCGGCGATCCTGCTGCCGGTCGTCTTCCTCGTCATCTGGGCGGGCGGATGGTGGCTGGTCGGTCTCGCCGTCGTCGCCGGGCTGATCGCGCTCCACGAGCTGTACCTGATGACGCGCGAGCTGCGGCCCGTGCTTCTCGCGGGCTACGCGGGCACGGTCGCGACGCTCGTCGGCGCCGCCTGGGGGCCGGAGTGGGCGCTCGCCGGGTTTTTCTCGACGCTGCCGCTCGTCTTCCTCTTCAAGGCCGTGACCGGCGCGATGCCCAAGACGGCGTCGGTGGCCGTGACCGTCCTCGGCGCCGCCTGGATCGGCCTCGGCCTTGCCCACCTCGTGCTGATCCGCGAGCTCCCCGAGCACGGCGTGCTGGCGCTCTACACGCTCGTCATCGCCGTCTTCGCGTGCGACACGGCGGCATACGCGGCGGGCCGCGTGATCGGGCGGCACAAGATGGCGCCGCAGACCTCCCCGGGCAAGACGTGGGAGGGGTTCGTCGCCGGCTCGATCGCCGCGGTGCTGGTGCCGTTCTTCGCGCTCTACGAGGAGAACTTCCTGACCGTGCCCGAATCGCTGATCGTGGGGGCGGCAATCGCCGTCATCGGCCCCGTCGGCGACCTCTTCGAGTCGGCCGTGAAGCGGGACGCAGGGGTGAAGGACAGCGGGCGGCTGCTCATGGGGCACGGCGGGATCCTCGACCGCCTGGACGCGTTCCTCTTCACCGGGGTGGCGGTCTACTACCTGCTACTCGCCTTCGGAGCGGCATGATGTCCGGGATGAAACGCGTCGCAGTCCTGGGCGCCACGGGGTCGATCGGCCGGCAGGCGAGGGAGGTCATCGAGCTGCATCCGGAGCTCGAGCTCGTGGCGGCCTCGTCCGGGTCGCAGCCGCTCGACGGCGTGGCTCCGCTCGTGCAAGTGGGCGGGGACCCGGTCGAGCTGCTCGAGCAGGCCGAGGCGGACGTCGTCCTCAACGCCGTCGTGGGCTTCGCGGGCGTTCGGGCGACGCTCTGGGCGCTGGAGCGCGGGGTCGACCTGGCGCTAGCGAACAAGGAGAGCCTGGTCGCCGCCGGCGACCTCGCGGTGACCGCGTGGAAGCGGGGAGGAGGGCGCCTCCTGCCCGTCGACAGCGAGCATTCGGCGCTCTTCCAGTGCCTCGAGGGGCGCGCGCCGGAAACGGTCGACTCGGTGGTGCTGACGGCGTCCGGCGGACCGTTCCGCGGCCGCAACCGATCGGAGCTGGAGGACGTATCACCGGACGATGCGCTCGCCCACCCGACCTGGAGCATGGGGCCGAAGATCACGGTCGATTCGGCGACCCTCGCCAACAAGGGCCTCGAGGTCATCGAGGCGCACTTCCTCTTCGAGCTGCCGTACGACGGGATCGAGGTCGTGATCCAGCCCACGTCGGTGGTGCACGCGCTCGTCCGCTTCCGTGACGGCGCGGCGCTGGCGCACGTCGGCTACCCCGACATGCGCGTGCCGATCTCGTTCGCGCTCACGTACCCCGAGCGGAGCGCGGTCGAGCAGCAGCGGCTCGACTTCTCCTCCGGCCTCGTGCTCGAGTTCGAGCCGGTCGACGAGGAGGCGTTCCCGCTGCTGGGTCTCGCACGGCGGGCCGGCGAGCAGGGCGGCAGCCGGCCGTGCGCCTTCAACGCCGCGAACGAGGTCGCCGTAGCGGCGTTCCTGGACGGACGACTCCCGTTCCTGGGTATCTCCGAGGTGGTGGAGCGCACGCTGGACGAGGCCGACGCGCCAGAGGCGAGGGACGTGGACGAGCTGGTCGAGATCGACGCCGAGGCGAGGCGTCTCGCGGAACAGGCGCTGGTGGCCGCATGAACAGCCTGATCGCGATCCTCGGGCTGGCGTTCCTGGTCCTGCTGCACGAAGCGGGCCACTTCTACACGGCCCGCGCCGTCGGCATGCGCCCGCGGAAGTTCTACATCGGCTTCCCGCCCGCGATCGCCAAGAAGACCCGGAACGGGATCGAGTACGGGATCGGCGCCATCCCACTCGGCGGCTTCGTGAAGATCCCCGGGATGCACCGGCCGGCGCCGTCCGGCGTGGACGCGCACTTCGGCCGTGCGATCCAGGAGGCGCCGCAGCTCGTCGGGCCGGCCGAGCGGCTCAAGCGACTGCTCGCCGAGGGGGACTTCGACGCCGCCGCCGGCGCGCTCAAGGCGCTCGAGCGGGCGGCTGCGGACGCGGATCTCTCCGAAGGGCCGCGCAAGGCCCTGGACCGCGGCGTGGTCGAGATCTCCGACGAGCTCGGCCTGGATGCCTACTGGCGGCAGCGCACGTGGAAGAAGGTGGCGGTGATCGGCGCGGGCCCGGGCGTCAACCTGGTCTTCGCGATCGTGATGTTCGCCCTGCTGCTGATCCTCGGCCCGGGCCGGGCGACGACGAGCGTCGCCGAGGTCGAGCAGCAGATCCGCCCGGGGCAGCCCACGCCGGCCGCGCAGATCGGCCTCCAGCCGGGCGATCGCATCGTCGCGATCAACGGCACGCCCGTGGATGCGTCGAAGATGTTCGAGCTGATCGTCGAGTCGGAAGGCCGGCCGCTCCGCGTCACCGTCGACCGGAACGGCCAGGAGCTCGTGCTCGGGCCGGTCCGGCCCTTCGAGGACACGGACGGGGCGTACCGCATCGGGTTCAGGCCGGAGTTCAGGGATCTGCCTGTCGCGACCGCGATCGGCGAGTCGTTCCGGCTCACCTGGCTGATCACGAGCGAGATCGGAGGGGTGCTCGGCCGCCTGGTCCAGGGATCGGGCCGGGAGGAGATCTCGAGCCCGATCGGGATCGTGCGTGGCTCCTCAGACGCCCTGGACCGCGGCTGGGAGACCTACCTGTGGGTGCTGGGCCTGATCAGCCTCTCGCTGGCCCTCCTCAACCTGCTGCCGCTCCTGCCGCTCGACGGGGGCCACATCGCGTTCTCGATCATCGAGGGCGTCCGCGGCCGCGCCGTCGGCCGGGAGATCTACGAGCGCGTGTCGGTGGTGGGCATCGCAGTCGTCCTGATGCTGTTCTTCATCGGCCTCTCGAACGACATCGGAGGCAGAACAGGCGGCTAGACTCGGACCGTGGGTTCCGAGCTCAGCGTCAAGGTAGGCAACGTCCAGATCGGCGGCGGCGCGCCCGTCGTCGTCCAGTCGATGACACTCACGCCGACGCGCGACGTCCAGGCGACGACGGCGCAGATCGCGGCGCTCGCGTCGGCCGGCTGCGAGGTCGTCCGCTGCGCGGTGCCGAAGATCGAGGACGCCGAGGCGCTGAAGACGATCGTGCGGCTCTCGCCGCTGCCGGTGATCGCGGACATCCACTTCAACGCGAGCCTGGCGCTGCGCGCGATCGACGCGGGCGTCGCGGCCGTCCGGATCAACCCGGGCAACATCGGCGGCCCCGAGCGGGTCGCCGAGGTCGTGCTGGCCGCCAAGGGCGCCGGGATCCCGATGCGGATCGGCGCGAACTCCGGGTCGCTCCCGAAGCACCTTTTCGAGCTCGCCCAGAAGGACCAGGCCGAGGCCCTCGTCGCCGCTGCGCTGGAGGAGGTCGAGCTCCTCGAGAAACTCGACTACCGCGACTTCAAGATCTCCGTCAAGGCGACGCACGTCCCGACGATGATCCGCGCCTACCGGATGCTCGCCGCACGCGTGCCGTACCCGCTCCACCTCGGGGTCACCGAGGCCGGCACGCCGTACACGGGGTCGATCAAGAGCGCCGTCGGCATCGGCTCGCTCCTCGCGGACGGCATCGGCGACACGATCCGGGTCTCGCTGACCGCCGACCCGGTCAAGGAGGTCGAGACCGCCTGGGAGATCCTCAAGGCGCTCCACCTCCGCGAGCGGGGGCCCGTGATGATCGCGTGCCCGTCCTGCGGGCGGGACAACGTCGGCGTCGAGAACCTCGCCGTTGTCGTGGAGGAGCGACTACGGGCCTATACGGAGCCGTTCGAGGTCGCGGTCATGGGGTGTGCAGTCAACGGGCCGGGCGAGGCCGGGGACGCGGACTTCGGGATCGCCGGCGGCCGCGACGTGGGCTTCATCTACGCCCACGGACGGGTGCTGAAGAAAGTGTCGTCGGACATCCTCGTGGACGAGCTCTTCCACGAGATCGACGCCTGGATCGCCGGCGGGATGCAGCGTCCGAAGCGCCTGAAGATGGCCAAGCCAGCTGCGCTGGCCATGGCGGAAGCGTCCCTCATCCCCGTCGAGTAGTGGCGACGATCGCCCGCGCCTCACAGCTCTTCCTGCCGACCCTGCGCGACGCGCCCGCCGATGCGGAAGCGGTCAGCCACAAGCTGCTCACGCGCGGCGGCTTCATCCGCCAGGTGTCGGCCGGCCTCTGGACGTTCATGCCAATCGGGTGGCGGGTGCACCGCAGGATCGAGCAGATCATCCGCGAGGAGATGGACGCGATCGGCGGCCAGGAGATGCTGATGCCCGTCCTGACGCCCCCCGAGCTGTGGGAGGCGACCGGCCGTCTCGGGATCCCCGAGATCTTCCGCCTCAAGGACCGGACGGGCCGCGAGTTCATCCTGCCGCTCACGCACGAGGAGACGGTCACGTTCCACGCCCGCGAGATCCAGAGCTACCGCGATCTGCCGCAGCTCTGGTACCACTTCCAGACGAAGGATCGCGACGAGCCGCGCCCGCGCGGCGGCCTCCTGCGGGTGCGCGAGTTCATCATGAAGGACGGCTACTCGTTCGACCGCGACGAGGACGGCGTGCGCGCGAGCTTCGAGGCGAACCGCGACGCGTACAAGCGGATCTTCGCCCGTTGCGGGCTGGAGACGTCCGACGTCCAGGCGGAGAGTGGGATCATGGGGGGCAAGTTCAGCATCGACTTCCTCGCGCCCTCAGGCTCGGGTGAGAACACGCTCGTTCGCTGCGAGAACGGCGACTACGCCGGCGACCTCGAGGTGGCTCGGGCGACGCCGACCGCCGCGGTGCTCCCCGACCCGCTCGACGCGCCGGAGGAGGTCGAGACACCCGGGGTGACCACGATCGAGGGGCTGGCGGACTTCCTGGACATCGACCAGTCGGCAACCTCGAAGGCGATGCCGGTCGTGAAGCCGGACGGCACGCTCGTGCTCGCGCTCGTCCGCGGCGACGACCGGCTCAGCGAGACGAAGCTCTTCGACGCGCTGCCTGGGGCGTCGCGGCCGGCGACGGACGACGAGATTCGCGACGCGTTCGGCGCCGGGGGCGGGTCGCTCGGCCCGATCGGGTTCTCCGGCGAGGTCGTCGCCGACGAGACGCTCCGGGAGGGCCAGTTCGTCGCAGGTGCCAACCGCGACGGCTGGCACCTGCGCGGGGTCGAGGCCGGCCGCGACTACGAGCCGCGCTTCGCCGACCTGCGGGAGCCGCGCGAGGGGGACCGCTGCCCGGAGTGCGGCGGCGCGCTCAGCTTCCAGACCGCGATCGAGGTCGGCCACATCTTCAACTTCGGCAGCTTCTACTCCAAGCCGCTCGGCGCGACGTTCCTCGACGAGGACGGTCAGGAGAAGCCGTTGCTGGGAGGCAGTTACGGCATCGGTCCGGGACGTGTGATGGCCGCAGTAGTCGAGCAGCACCACGACGAGCACGGGATCCAGTGGCCGGAGGCGATCGCGCCGTACGACGTCCACGTCGTCGCGCTCAGCGGCGTCGAGACCCAGGCCGAGGAAGTCGCGGCCGTGCTCGAGGCGGCGGGCAAGACCGTGCTCCTGGACGACCGTGACCAGCGGCCGGGAGAGAAGTTCGCGGACGCCGATCTCATCGGCTGCCCCGTCCGGATCACCGTCGGGAAGAAGACGCTGGAGGACGGGATGGTCGACGTTCGGGACCGGCGGACCGGCGAGGAGCGTCGCGTTCCCGTCGCCGAAGTTGGAAACTAGCTACTAATACGACCTTGGCTCGCCGCCGACGATTCAGCACTGACCCGTTCGGACCGACGCTCGAGCGGCTGATGCAGGAGAAGGGCGTCACCTACCGGGCGCTCGCCGAGCAGACCTCGCTCTCGGCGGGTTACCTGAACCACCTCGTCCACGGGAACCGGCCCGTGCCGTCGGACGACATCGTCCGGAAGCTGGCGAAGGCGCTCGGCGTCGAGCCCGAGCATTTCCGCGAGTACCGCCTGCGGCTGATCACGCAGAAGCTCGAGCAGATGCCCGAGCTGATCGACCGGCTCTACCGGCGCCTCGAGCGCTGACGCCCGGGCGGAGGGCCCGGCTCCTCCTCCTCGCTCGACTCGCGACGGCGCTTGGCGAGGTCCTTGACCTCGGCGAGAAAACGCTTCGTCTGCTCCTCGAGCTCGTCGCTGACGAACTCGCCCGGCGGCTTCGTCGGGTCGGCTTCCGCATCGTTGTGCGGTTTTGGGGTCTTCTTCGAGTTTTCCACAGGCATGTGGATATCGTCGGTGCTGGCAACGTCCGTGTCCGAGCCATCTTCAGGGGTCCGCAGAGGAGGGCTGTGGACAACGGGAGCGGGGTGTGCCACTCAGAATTCAAGACGCTGGAGGCCCTGTCCGCTTGCGTCGACCAGAGGCAAATCGTGCGCTCTTTCCGTGAAATTCGTCTAGGGCGTCAGCCGGTGAGCTTCACCTCGGCCGGCAGCACGTCCGGGGCCTCCTCGCCGTCAAGCTCGTCCCTGGCTCGTGCGTCGACATAGACGTACGCGGTCGTGAGTGCGACGAACGGCAGGGCGACGGCGTAGACGATCCCGGCGACGACGTTGAGCAGCGGCAGCGGCGCGTCGGTCACGAGGATCAGCAGCGCGCCGAGCAGCGGGCCCGCGACTAGCGTGATGACCGCCCCGACGCCGACCAGCGAGGCGACGCGGAGCCAGCGTCCCCTGACGAGCCGGGCGCTCCGGCGGATGCCGGCGAGGGCCGACCGCTCCTCGAGCTCGACGACCGGGACGACCAGCAGCCACCGCACGATCAGGTAGACCGCGACCGGCAGGAGCACCCCGGTCGAGCTGAGGGCGACCCACACCCCGATGACGATCCCCAGCGCGCCGAGCAGCGGGCGGATGCTGTCGAGTGCGAGCGCGTAGGCACCGCGTAGGCCGATCGGACGCTGCTCGTCCAGCTCGACGAGCGCGCGGACGGTCGCCGCCTGGACGAGGCCGAAGCCGAGCAGGGTGATCGCCGTCCCCACCGCGACGACCGCCAGGAGCACGAGGCTCGCGGCCTCGCCTGTGATGTCGACGCCGACCAGGCCGAAACCGCCGAGAAGCAGCGCATGGAGCACCGAGACGAGCAGGCTGAGCGGGATCAGGATGAGGCCGAGGCCCACGAAGAGCCGCGCGCGTGTGACGTACATGCGGCCCGCGGCCGAGAGGATCTGGCCCCACCGCCGGCGCCGGGCCAGCCGGAGCGGGGCAGCGGGCCGCCAGGCCGTCCGCGTCAACGCCCACAAGGTGAGCGCCAGCAGGACGGCGAGCGCGATCAGCGTCGTCGCGGGGTCGCGAAGGAGCGCGATCAGCCCCTTGGACCCGGTGGCGACCGCGGTGCAGAAGAAGTCCGTCGCCCCGGTGCCGAAGATGCCGCCGGTCGGCACCGCGTAGCTGCGATCCCGCCAGCCGAGCGACCACTCGATCGGCTGCGTCCACTGCTGCTTGAGGTTCGGGCCCGTGGGGCCGTTGAAGAACGCCGGCTGCAGCTCGCCCCAGCGCCCCTCGAAGACGATCCAGGGAAACGCCGTGCGGGCGGCGGCCGGGTCGCTCGGGATGGTCTCGACATCCGGCCGGACCTCGCGGTGGGGGCCGCGGGTGTCGTCGCAGCCGACGCCCGCCTCGGCCGAGCTCCCGAGGTAGAGCGCGTCCGTGTACTTGTTCGCGTGCGACCCGGACGCGGGGTAGACGACCGGGTGCGTCCCGTCCACGATCTCGAGCTTGTCCTCGTCCCACTCCGAGCTCTCCGCGCCCTCGTGCGAGCTGTAGCCGAGGAGCACGGGAACCTCGTCGAGCGCCGCGCGGGCGTCCGCCGCGTCGAAGACGAGCTGGATCATCTCCCAGTCGCCTTCGTGGAGGTTGTTGAACTCGTTGAAGGTGTAGAAGAACCAGTACTGGAGCGCGAGCTTTCCCGGATGCCCTGGGTCGCCGACGACGTGCGCGTACACCGCCGGTCCCGAACCTTCGGTGATGCGTCGGGTCCAGCGCTCGTAGCCGCAGCCCGGTGAGAGCGCGTCGCCGGGGAAGTCCAGGTGGTACTCGAACCGGTTGTCGAGGTCGTCCGACGACGGCCCGATCGCGATCAGGTCGCTGGCGTTCCACGGTCCGCGCAGGGCGACCGTGGGCTCGTCGAACAGCACGTCGACGTCGACGGGCCCGTACCGCTCGCCGTAACCGCACTCACGCTCCTGGTCGACGACGCGGACGACCGGTGCGAACCGCTCCGCGAGCGCGGTCTCGTCCGCGAGGTCGGCGCCGGCCGGGGGCGCAAGGGTGAGCGCGGCGCTGAAGGCCGCGAGGACCAGTCCGGCTCGTGCGCGCATGCGGCGATTCTCGCGGGGCGGGGCCCGGCCTCGGTGCGACACCGTTTGCAACAGGCCCTCGTACCGTGAACGAGCGTGGGTCCTCCGGTCACCCCAATAGGCCGTTTGGACTATTGAAACGACCTGTCGAGGGCTGAAACAGTCTCAGGGCGGGTGCCGTCCTGGGAGGGGGCCGATGCAGGGTGTCCTGAAGCGCGCATTGCTCGCGGCGGCCGTTCTCGCGTTCGCCGGCGTCGCCGCGTCCTCGCAGGTTGGTGAGGCGACGGCCACGGGCTGCGATCCGATCAGGAACACGCTCACGAACGGCAACCCGCAAACGACCGAGGGGGCGCTTCGCGTGAGGGTCGACGGCCTGGGGAGCTTCGGCGACCCGAGCGTGGGGGACGCGGTGTTCAATCCGGTCGGCCCGGCCGAGGCGGCCGGGACCGTCTCGTCGTCCGACCTCTACCTGAGCTCGGCCGACACGTTCCTCCAGGACTGCCGCGACGGGAAGCGGTCGGAGGAGGTCTCGCGGTCGGCGAGCTCGCTCGTCACGCGGGCGAGGGTCGGGAAGATCCGGATCGACCTGGCGCAGCAGCTCGCCCCGATCACGGGCGGCCGGTCGACCCTGACGCAGACCTACACCCTGACGAACGACGGCGCGTCGGCCGTGCCGCTCAAGGTGGTGCGGCACGTGGACGCCGACCTCTACTTCGACGGCTCGATCCTCGACGGCGGTGCCGCGTCGACCGGCGGCACGCAGCTGTACGAGTTCGACCGCAGCGACGACCCGGCGGCGCCGAGCACGTTCGTCGGGATCGCAGGTGCGCTCGCCGGCACCGACACTCCGGACCGCTGGACGATCCAGAGGTTCGACTACCGGGACGAGATCCGGGCGGCGAACGGCATCCGGTCGAGCGACGACGGCGTCGTCCACGAGGACCGCGACGGCGACGGCATCGTCGACACGCCCTACGACGTCACCTTGAGCCAGCAGTGGGACGTCGCGTCGCTGGCGCCGGGTGCGTCGGTCACGTTCGTCACCGAGACGCGGTTCGGGCGCGAGCCGCCGACGAACCGGCCGCCCGAGGCGGTCGACGACTCGCTCGCGACGGACGAGGACGAGGCGAAGACCGTCGATCTGCTCGCGAACGACGCGGATCCCGACGGCGACGAGATCTCGCTCGCCGGGACGACGGGCGGCGCGCACGGCTCCGTGAGCTGTGCCGGCGGCGTCTGCACGTACACGCCCGCGGCGGACTTCAACGGATCCGACTCGTTCACGTACACGATCGCCGACGGGCGCGGCGGGAGCAGCTCGGCCACGGTCGCAGTGGCCGTCGCGGCCGTGAACGACGCGCCGGTCGCCGGCGCCGACAGCTTCACGACCAGCGAGGACAGCGTGCTCACCGTCCCGGCGCCGGGCCTGCTCGCCAACGACGCGGACGTCGACTCGCAGAGCCTGACGGCACTCGAAATCACCGATCCGGCCGGAGGGGCGGTCACCGTCTCACCCGACGGCTCGTTCACCTATACGCCCGAGCCGAACTTCAACGGCACCGACTCCTTCACCTACCGAGTGAACGACGGGGGTGCCGACTCCGCGGCGGCGACGGTGACGATCGCGGTCAGCCCGGTCGACGAGCCGCGGCAGACCTTGACGGTGACCAAGGTCGGCAATGCCCGGATCACGAGCCTGCCCGCCGGGATCGACTGCGGAGACGTCTGCAGCGCGGAGTTCGAGGTCGGAACAGTGGTGACGCTCATCGCGACGCCGGAGCCCGGATGGACCTTCTCGGGCTGGACCGGCGCGTGCCAGGGCGGCGCGACGTGCGTCGTCACCGTCGACAGCGGCAAGTCCGTCACGGCCAGCTTCGCCCTGCCGCCGCCGACGCCGGCGCAGAACGTGAACGCCACGCCGATCGCGGGCGAGGTGCTCGTGAAGGTGCCCGGCAGCGACCGGTTCGTCCCGCTGACGCAGCCGAGCCAGGTGCCGCTCGGCTCGCAGATCGACGCAACGCGGGGCCGCGTCCAGCTGACCTCGGCACGAGCGCCGGGCGTCACCGACGTCTCGGTCTTCTACGAGGGCGCCTTCGAGCTCACCCAGCCGAACCCCGGGGCGCTCGTGGAGCTGCGCCTCGTGCTCGGGGACTTCTCGGTGTGCTCGCAGGCGTCGCTTGCGGCGGCGGACAAGAACAAGCGTCGCGTCCGGCGGCTCTGGGGCAGCGGCACGGGCAAGTACCGGACGCGCGGGCGCTACAGCTCGGCGACGGTCCGAGGGACCGTCTGGAAGACGGAGGACCGCTGCGACGGGACGCTCACGCAGGTCACGGAGGGCTCGGTCACCGTCCGTGACTTCGGCCGCCAGGTGAACGTCGTCGTCCGGGCTCCCAGGAGCTACCTGGCGGAGCCGCTGCCGCGCGGCGTCGCCGGTCTCAGGTGCACGATCATCGGCACCTCGCGGGCCGACCGCCTCCGCGGGACCAAGCGGCGGGACGTCATCTGCGGGCTCGGCGGCAACGACGTGATCTTCGGGCTCGGCGGCAACGACAAGCTCGTCGGCGGAGCCGGGAACGACCGGCTGAGCGGCGGTCCCGGGAACGACGTTCTCGACGGGGGTGCCGGCCGCGACAGGATCAACGGCGGCGCGGGTGCGGACGTGCTTCGCGGCGGCACAGGCGTCGACTTCCTGATCTCCGGCGAGAAGAAGGATCGGCTCCAGGGCGGGCCCGGCGCGGATCGTTGCAAGACCTCTGCCGTGCTCGCCTGCCCCTAGGCCACGCGCAGCCCGTGTGAAGCCCGCGCGTCGCGGCCCGTCGCACTGCTCGCGCCTGACCGACGAAATGGGGTTTCCCATCCATGGCGCCGGGGGTGCACCTAGTCGACGATTCGCGGCGTGCGATGTTCGCGTCGAGCCGCAGTCCGCTGCCGATTCCGGTCGAGATCGTTCTCGCGAGCGGTGATCCGCTCTCCGAGACCGGCTTCGCCGACGTGCGCCTGCGGCGGGCCGAACGAGGCGGAGCTCGAAGCAGCTGGACGGCGGTCATCACCGTCGGTGCACCCGTGCTGCTGGATCCCGACTCCGTCCTGGCCCGCGCGGACGGCTTCCTCGTAGACGATCGCGAGGGCCCCGTCGGCGTCGTCGACGAGGTGGCCTCCACACAAGCCGACGACGGCGGCACGATCGTCGTCGCATGCGGGTGGTTCGGTCGCCGGCGTCTGACGGTGGGCTTCCAGGATGTCGTCGAGATTCGTCCAGTCGAGCGGCGGCTGATGCTTCGCCCCGGCTGCCCTGCGGTCGTCGGCCCGCCGTGCCGCGAACACTCGATCGCCCGCGTCTTCGATCGATTTCGAGCCCGCTTCTTTCGCCCACTCTTCGGATCGCGCCGACGGAGGGGCGGCCTTTCCGGCTGAGCGTTCGTTCGCTGCCGCACTGAGATGACGATCGCACTTCAGGTCTTCCTGCTCGTCGGCGGCCTCGTCGTCGCGCTCGTGGCGAGCGACCGGGCCGTGGCGTACACGCGCGCGCTCGCGGCGCAGGTCGGTGCGCCGGCGTTCATCGTCGGCGTCGTCCTCGTCTCGATTGGCACCGATCTGCCCGAGATCGCCAACTCGATCGCCGCTCACGTCCAGGGCGAGGGCGATGTGAACGTCGGCGACTCCGTTGGCTCCGCGCTGACCCAGTACACGCTCGTGCTCGGCCTGTTTCCGCTTGCCGCGGCGGTGATCGCGATCGACCGCCGCCAGGTCGTCGTCGTCAGCGTCCTGACGATGGGCGGGCTCGGGCTGACCGCTGTTCTGGTTGCCGACGGCTGGCTGGGACGGTGGGACGGGGCAGTACTCGTGATCGCCTGGGCGCTGTTCAGCTGGACGGTCGTCAGGCTCCTGCCGGGTCTGACGCCTGACGAGCCGCCGCCGGTAGCGCACCGCAGCCGGCTCGTCCAGGCTGGGGCGATCCTGCTGTCGCTCGGGCTCGTGGGGTTCGGCGCCACCGTCGCGGTTCGCGCGCTCGTGCGACTCGCCGAGCTCGCCGGCATGCCCGAGTTCGTCATCGCCTTCTTCGGCGCGTCGCTCGGAACCTCGGCTCCGGAGATGGTCGTCGATTTCAACGCACTCCTGCGCGGCGTGCCCGGGATCGCGCTCGGGGACGCGCTCGGAAGCTCACTCGTGGACGCGACACTCTCGATCGGCGCCGGCCCGCTCGTCGCGCCCGCGCCGGTGACGGCGAGGCTCGCGGTCGTCGCCAGCCTCTACTCGCTGGCCGCGGTGGGCGTGGTCGGCGGCGTGCTGGCGGCGAGGCGACGCCACGATCGCAGAAGCGGCGCGGTCCTCATCGGTCTGTACCTGCTCGCGTATTTCGTCCTGCTCGGCGTCGGCGGCGCGGCCGAGTGACGAGCTACTCCTCCGAGTCGGCGCCGGTCAACGCCATGCGGCGCGCGACCGCGTTGCCCGAGAGCGGCTCGACGTCGATCAGATCGACGGTCCGCGCGGCGCCGTCGTCGGCGAACCGGACCTCGGCCAAGCCGACGTTCTGCTCTCCGATCGCGAGCGGCCCACCAGCGCCGACCGTGCCGCCGTCGACGAGCACGGCGGCCTCGCTCTGTTCGAGGTGCTGCTTGTGGTCGTGCCCGGTGAAGATCGCGAGCGGTGGGTCGGCGGGCTGAACCGCGCGAAGGAGGGCGTGTGCGAGCGCATGCTGGTGCACGAGCACGATCTGCGGGCGGCGCGGCAGCGCCTCGAACCAGGCGACGAAGTGGCGCTCCTCCTCGGCGAGCTGCTCCTCGGTCAGCTCGAGCGGACGCCCGCCCGCGAGTGCGCCGCGCCCCTCCAGCGGATCGTCGTAGCCTGCGACCGTGAGCGCGCCGATCTCGACCACCGGCGTCCCGTCCGTGGAGCCGTTTGGCCGGAGCCGGCCCTCGCGGGTGAGGACGACGACGCCGGCGCGCGCGAGCTCACGCATGAGCGGGCGCGAGTCGTGGTTCCCGGACACCGCCACGACATCCTCGCCGAGGCGGCCGATCTGCGGGGCGAGCCGGCGCTCGACAGCCACGCCCAGGAGCGCGACGTCGCCGGCCAGGAAGACCGTCTTCTCCTGGGTGTACTCCTCCAGCACCGGCAGCACGAGCGCGTTCGAGTGGAGATCCGAGGCCAGGACGACCGACGTGTCCGCAGTCTCGTCGACGCTTCTGGTCCCGGTCGCGAAGACGACGAGGTTGGCCAGCCCAGCGAGCGCCTGCTCGTACGACCTCGTGTAGCTCTCGCCGGCGGTGAGCAGCTGCCCGGAGAAGTCGAGCAGCCTCGGCAGCTCGCGCCCACGGGCGTAGAAGGTCGGCCGCTCGAACGCGTCGTAGTCGATCGTCCGCAGGGTTGCGGCGACTACCCCGGCGTAGGCGATCGGAGCCAGCAGCCCCGCGAGGGAGCCGTACACCAGCCAGCGCCGCCGGTGGAGGACCGCGCCGATCACGCCGCCCGCGAGCAACCCGCCGACGAGCCCGCCTGCGATCCCGATGAGCGCCGAACGTCGCAGCGCGCGCCTGCCCACGCGAGCGAGGTCGCTACGGATGCTCTCAAGCCTCGCTCGAGCAGCCGGACCGGACCGGAGCGCGGCGCTTCCTTCTTCGCGGTCGAGCGAGCGAAAACGGAGCGTGATCTCCACGGGGGCGCTGTAGGGCGTTGCGCGCACGCCCCAATCGACGATCGGGACGTAGACATCGACACGCCCGTCCAGGGCAGGGACGGCCGCCACCCGTGCCGTTCCGAGCGTGAACGGCTCGACGGTGGTGCCGAACGCGCGAATCGCCAGGTAGCCGCCGGCCAGCGCCGAGACGACACAGGCGAGCGCGAGAACAGCCGCGGTGACCACGCGCCACTGCACGCATCAATCCTGCCCTGCCGCTGGATTCAGCCGGCGACACATACATGCCGCCACCCATGGCGAGCCGCCTCCGTCCGGACGAGTCTGAGCGTGTTACCGGACGAAAGGAGTCACGTGCAAGCGGATGTCGAGCGTCTTCCGGTCGAGCAACAGGTCGAGATCCCCACGGGTGCGGTGTGGGTCGTTGCCGGACGGTCGACGGCCGCAAGCGAGCTTCTCGTCGGGGCGCTCCGTGAGCGCGGCGTGAACGCGGAGCTGATTCCGCCGGCACAGCTGAGCGGGCTTGCAGGCTCCGAGGACGTCGTTCTCGGCCGGCTGGACGTGCAACCGACCCTGGACGGAGTGGAGGACGGCATCTGGGAGCTCCTTCGGGCCGCGCGTCGCGGCATCCTTGTTCTCAACCCCGCGTCGTCTCTCGTCGCCTGCCACGACAAGCTGCAGACGGCCCTCCGGCTCTGTCGGCTCGGTATTCCCCATCCGGCGACCGCGCACGTCGGCTGGCGCACCCCGCCGCCCGACGTCGAGTACCCGGTCGTGCTGAAGCCTCGCTTCGGCAGCTGGGGCCGCGACGTGTGGCTCTGCGAGTCGCGTCGTGAGCTCAGGCGCTGTCTGCGCCGGCTTCGCGACCGCGCATGGTTCCAGCGGCAGGGTGTGCTCGTCCAGGCGCTGATCCCGCCTGCGGGCTTCGACTTGCGGCTCATCGTCGCGGGCGGCCAGGTCGTGGGCGCGATCGAACGGGTTGCCGCCCCGGGCGAATGGCGCACGAACATCGCCCTCGGCGGATCGCGCCGCCGTGTCGAGCCCACGCCCGACGCACGCGTGATCGCGACCTACGCTGCGGCAGCCGTCGACGGCGACGTCGTGGGAGTCGATCTCTTACCGCTCCCCGACGGCCGCTACGTCGTTCTCGAGGTGAACGGGGCGGTCGAGTTCACGCACGAGTACTCGCTCGCCGATCGCGATGTCTTCGACGAGGTGGCGAGAGTCGTGGCCGGCGGAGCAACCGCACTGGAAGCGCGCGCTCTCGGCTCTGATCCCTGACGCGCCGCGGGGCCTCATGGCGGTGATGGAAGCACGCGATGCGGCGACCGGATACACCATAGGCATGGTCGATCTGTCCGACCCCGCCGCCGACCGCGGCCACGACGACGGCGTGCTCGAGCGCCTCTCGGTCCGGTATCGCAGGACCTCGCTGTACGCGCGCGTCGTCGTGATCAACGCCACCATCGTGGCCGGCGCCACGGTCGTGCTCGCGCTGACGCCGGTAACCGTCGGCTATCCGATCGCCCTGCAGGAGGCGGTCGTCCTGATCCTCGGCGTGCTCATGGTCGCCGTTGCGAACGCGCTCGTCTTGAGGATCAGCTTCGGCGCCCTGGCAACCGTGGTCGCCCGGATGAAGACCGTCGACCTCCTCCGTCCCCGGGAACGGCTTCCGGTGGTCGGCGGTCCCGAGATGCGCGCGGTCGTCGCCGGGTTCAACCAGATGCTCGAGCGCCTGGAGGAGGAGCGGCGGGAGAGCAGCAGGCGGACCCTGGCCGCGCTCGAGGGCGAGCGGCGGCGGATCGCGCAGGAGCTGCATGACGAGATCGGCCAGCGACTCACCGGCCTGCTGCTGCAGCTCGGCAACATCGTCCCGGACGCGCCGGGCGGGATCGCGCAACGAGTCCGTGCGATCCAGGAGGAGGCGAGGGCGACGCTCGACGAGGTCGGGCTGCTCGCCTGGCAGCTGCGGCCGGGGATCCTCGACGACCTGGGCCTGCTGCGGGCCCTGCAGGCGCTCGTCGAATCGTTCGAGGAGCAGACCCAGATCCGCGTGCGTAGCTCGTTGCCGCCGCGGCTGCCGATGCTGACTTCCGAGGACGAGCTGGCCGTCTACCGCATCGTTCAGGAGGCCCTGACGAATGCCGCCCGGCACGCGGGCGCCGCTCGGATCGACCTGATCGTCGCGCTCCAACGCGAGCGGCTCTCGGTGACGGTGGCCGACGACGGAGTCGGTCTCCGTCCAGGCAGGGACGAACGCGCCGGCATGCGCGGAATGCGAGAGAGGGCGCTCGCAATCGGCGGCACGCTCGCGATCGAATCGAGACCGTCGAGCGGGGTTCGCGTAGCGCTCGAGCTGCCACTCCCGACCGGCGGCCACTGACCATGCCGATTCCCTTCCCAGCCCACGTCCTCATCGCCGACGACCATGCGGTCGTTCGCGAGGGACTGAAGGCCGTGCTCGAGCGCGAGCCGGACCTGGAGGTCGTGGCCGAGGCCGACGACGGCGCCGAAGCGGTGGAGGCGGCGCTTTCGGACGATGTCCACCTCGCGATCCTCGACATCGCGATGCCGCGCATGACGGGGCTCCAGGCCGCGCGCGAGCTCTCCCAGCGTCGAGACGACCTCCGGATCCTGATCCTCTCGATGTACGACAAGGAGCAGTACTTCTTCGAGGCGCTCACCGCGGGCGCCTCGGGCTTCGTCCTCAAGCGCGCCGCTGACCGCGACATCGTCGAGGCGTGCCGGAAGGCATTGCGGGGTGAGCCCTTCATCTATCCGGCTGCACTGCGAACCCTGATGCGCCGCTACCTGGAGGCGGTGGAGAGCGGCGAGCGGCCGGGACGCGGCCCGCTCACCGCGCGTGAGGCAGAGATCGTCAAGCTGATCGCGGAGGGCGAGAGCTCGCAGCAGATCGCCGACCTGCTCGTGATCAGCCCGAAGACCGTCGAGCGGCATCGCGCGAACATCCTGGAGAAGCTGGCGCTGCACGACCGCGTCGACCTGACCCGCTACGCGATCCGCGAAGGTCTCGTCGAGCCGTAACGCGAGAAATACAGCCCGGCCACCATGCCGGGCGGCCCGGAGCACGGGAAAGCTCTCGGCATGGCCACACACGAGCTGACCCAATCATCCCCTCGTTCCGCGTCGGCGCTGCTGACGACCGACCGTACCGCCTCCTTCGTCTCTGCGCGAGTCGCCGGCGTCCTCTACCTGATCATCGTCGCCTTCGGCATCTTCGCGGAGGTGGTCGTCCGCGCTCGCCTGATCGTCGACGGCGACCCGCAAGCGACCGCCGCCAACATTCGCGACTCGGAGTGGCTCTTCCGAATGGGGTTCGGCGCCGACCTGATCGTCTTCCTCAGCGACGTCGCGCTCGCGATCATCCTCTTCTTCCTCTTCCGGCCGGTGAGTAGAGTCGTGTCCGCGCTCGCGGCGGCGTTCCGCCTGACGCAGACGGCGATCATCGGCCTCAACCTCCTGAGCATGTTCGGCGCGCTGCTGATCGTTCGTGAAGCCGACTACCTGCGCGTGTTCGGCCAGGAGGGCTCGGACGCGCTCGCGCTGCTGCTGCTCGACCTGCACAAGTACGGATACACCCTAGGGCTCACGTTCTTCGGCCTCAGCACCCTTGCGATCGCGTACCTGGCGCACCGATCCTGCGTCGTGCCGAGACTCCTCGCCGCGCTCCTCGGGCTGGCGGGCGTCGGCTACCTCTGTGACAGCTTCGCGTTCTTCCTCGTCCCCGGCTACGACGGATCGATCTCTCCTGTGCTGCTCGCGCCGGCGCTCGTCGGTGAGCTCTCGTTCGCCCTCTGGCTGCTGCTCAGGGGCAAACGCCTCGAGGAGCAGGCGCTGGCCGCGGAGAGAGCATCATGAGGGTCTGCGTCGTCGGGGCCTCCGGGAAGCTCGGGAGGTACATGGTTCAGCATGCGCTCGACCGCGGCTACGAGGTGGTTGCCGTCTGCCGCGAGCAGAGCGTGACGAAGCTCGCCGAGTTCGCGGACCGGATCACGGTCGTCCCGGGTCGCACGAATGATCGCGACGTGATTGCGCGTGCTGTCGCGGGCTGCGACGGCGTGCTCGTCGTGCTCGTTCCCCGTGGCATCAGCGGCTACGCCTCGGGAACGGCCCAGGCAGTGCTCGACTTCGCCCCGCGGGGTGCGCGTCTGGTCTTCTCGTGCGGCTGGCACATCACGCGCGACGGTCAGGACGTCTACCCTTGGAAGCTGAGGGCGATGCTGACAGTGTTCGGCCCGGTCGCGCGCCTTTTCCGCTTCGCCGATCTGGACGACCAAGTCGAGGCCTGCCGACGCGTCTTTGCAAGCGGTAGGCGCTGGACGGTCGTGCGAGGTAGCAACCTCGAGGAGGGCGTGAGCCAGGGCCTGCCCGTCTGGAGCGAGCACGTGGGCGCCCCCGTGCTCGAGAGCAACCTGACCCGCCGGGTCGACTTCGCCCTCTTCATGGTCGAGGCGCTCACAGACGACGAGCTCGTTCAGGAAGCGCCCGCGATCGTCGGACGCCAGAGCCCTTCCGCGCTCGCGCACGCGGAGGCACGAAACTCGCCCCGGAGCGAGGCGTCTCGGGCAGCGGCGGCAGATCGGCACTGAGGCGCGATGCGGGTGGGTCGGCCGAGGGGTTGGGCCTCGGAAGCCCCTGTTATCGTGTCCCGAGTCGCGGGGCGTGGCGCAGCCTGGTTAGCGCGCTAGTCTGGGGGACTAGAGGTCCCGAGTTCAAATCTCGGCGCCCCGACTGCACCTTCCGCTGACGCTGGGCTCGGGGTCGCACCTCCAGCTCGGCGTGAGCGCCTGCGAGAAGAGCATCGTCACGTTGCGCCTTTCGCCGGGGTGCCTGCCTCACGCGCGGAGAGGCTCGATCGAAGCGCGAGCGCGTACATCCAGAGGACGAGGACCTGGGCGAGCAGGGACAGGAACCAGAGAACGACGCCGAGCTCGAGTCGAGGTTGCATCAGGATGAGCGTCAGCAGGCCTCCGGCGGCGAAGAACATCGCCAGCAGCCATGCAAGCGACGATGCGTGCCAGAGCCTCCAGACGACGAGAGCCTGGACCGCGACGGCGGCAATGAGCTCCCCGGAGCTCGCGTACGGGTTCCCCGGCAGCGGCACCGTGAGATCGGCCAGCGCCAGGAGGATCGCGTAGGCGACGACGAATCGCCGCGGTAGCGAAGGTGTCATCTCGAGGGCGAGGATACGCCGGACCTCTCGACGTCGGTGGCCCGTACACAGGTCGTGATGGACCGCCGGTCGTTCCTCGCCGCCGCGGCCGCGCTCGCCGTGGCCCCGGACGCGCTCGGCCGGCGGCTCGGAGGGTGGCCCGTCGCTCTCGTCACGGCCGACCTCGAATCTCGCGTCATGGTCGTGGAGCGGGACGGCCGCGTGGCCCGCGCGATCCCGAC
>DATBMH010000043.1:0-34203 GCA_036554945.1 Gaiellaceae bacterium
TCGCGGAACGAGTGCTTCGGCTCCCAGCCGAGCTCGCGCTTGGCCCTCGCCGGGTCGCCGACGAGCTGGTCGACCTCCGCGGGGCGCATGAACTCCGGGTCGCTCTTCACGTGCTGCTGCCAGTCGAGCCCCGCGTGGGCGAACGCGATCTCGGCGAACTCGCGCACGGAGTGCGTCTCGCCGGTCGCGACGACGTAGTCGCCAGGCTCCGGCTGCTGGAGCATCTGCCACATCGCCTCGACGTAGTCGCCGGCGAAGCCCCAGTCGCGCTCGGCGTCGAGATTCCCGAGGCGCAGGTCTTCCGCCATCCCGAGCTTGATGCGCGCCACGCCGTCGCTGATCTTTCGGGTCACGAACTCGAGCCCGCGGCGCGGCGACTCGTGGTTGAAGAGGATCCCGGAGACGGCGTAGAGCCCGTACGACTCGCGGTAGTTGACGGTGATGTAGTGCCCGTAGGCCTTCGCCACGCCGTACGGCGAGCGCGGGTAGAACGGCGTCTCCTCGTTCTGCGGGACCTCGCGCACCTTCCCGTACATCTCCGAGGAGGACGCCTGGTAGACGCGGATGTTCGGGTCGACCGTCCGGATCGCCTCGAGCAGCCGGGTGACGCCGACGGCCGTGAACTCGGCGGTCAGGACGGGCTGGTTCCACGACGTCGGCACGAAGCTCTGCGCAGCGAGGTTGTAGACCTCGGCGGGCTCGGACGTGCGCAGCGCCGAGACCAGGGAATGAGGGTCGAGCAGGTCGCCCTGGATCAGCGTGATCCGGTCCGTGAGGTGGCCGATGCGCTCGACGTTCTCGGTCGACGCGCGCCGTGTCATCCCGAACACCTCGTAGCCTTTCTCCAGCAGCAGCTCGGCGAGATACGAGCCGTCCTGCCCCGTGATGCCCGTGATCAGCGCCTTCCGCTCCGCCATCGCGCGCCACCCTATATGAGAGTTGGGATCAGTCTGTTAACCCTGGTCCCGGGCGTCGTGGGCGGCTCGGAGATCTACGCGCGGGAGCTCGTCCGCGCCCTCGACCGCGTCGGGGAGCTCGAGTACCGGGTGTTCACGCCGTCGCTCGTGGACGACGTCGAGGGCCGTCGGATCGACGCGTACCGGGCCGGCCGCACGATGCCCGGACGGATGCGCGCGATGGCGCAGGCGGCCGTCCGTCCCGGGCCGGTGCGCGACGAGATGCGCCTCGGCGAGCTCGACGCGATCCACTTCCCGCTGACCGTGATGCTGCCGCGCGTCGAGCGCCCGCCCGCGGTCGTCAGCCTGCTGGACATCCAGCACGTCTTCTTCCCGGAGTTCTTCTCTCGCGCCGAGCGGCTCTACCGAAAGGTCGCCTACGGCTCGTCGCTCCGCCGCGCCCGCAAGGTGATCGCGATCAGCAGCCACGTGAAGGAGACGCTCGTCGCACGGATGGGCGTCGAGGCCGACAAGATCGAGGTGATCCACCTCGGGCTCGACCACGACCTCTTCCGGCCGGGGGACGAGCCGCGCGAGCCGCTGCTCCTCTACCCGGCCAACCCGTGGCCGCACAAGAACCACGCGCGCCTGTTCGAGGCGTTCACGCGGCTGCGGCGCGAGCACTCCCAGCTGCGTCTCGTGCTGACCGGCAGCGGGCTCGAGCGGCTCTCACCGCCCGAGGGGGTCGAGATCAGAGGCCGGGTGCCGAGGCAGGAGCTCGCGTCGCTCTACCGCCGCGCCTCGGCGCTCGTCTTCCCGAGCCTCTACGAGGGCTTCGGGCAGCCGCCGCTCGAGGCGATGGCCTCGGGCTGCCCGGTCGCCACCTCGACGGCCGGCTCCCTGCCGGAGGTCTGCGGCCCTGCTGCCCGGTACTTCGACCCGACGTCCGTCGACGAGATCGTGGAGGCGGTCCTGACCGTGCTGGCCGACCCGGCCCCCCTCGTAGAGCGCGGCCTCCAGCGCGCGGCGCGGTTCACCTGGGACGCGACCGCCCATGCGCACGACCGCGTCTACCGCGGGCTCGCCGCCTGATCCCGCAGCCGCTCGAGGTCGGCCTCGACCATCAGCCGGACGAGCTCGGGGAACTCGACGTCGCGTTCCCAGCCCAGCTGCTCCCGCGCCTTCGTCGGATCGCCGACGAGCGACTTCGACTCGCTGCGGCCGCGCGCGAACTCCTGGTCGTAGCGGACGTGCTCCCGCCAGTCGAGGCCCACCTCGCCGAAGGCGGCGGCGACGAAGTCCTCGACGCTCCGCGCCTCGCCGGTGGCGATGACGAAGTCGTCCGGCTCCTCCCGGGCCGCCATGAGGCGCATCGCGCGGACGTAGTCGCCCGCGAACCCCCAGTCGCGCTGCGGCGACAGGCTCCCGAGGTGGAGCTCCTGCTCGAGGCCGAGGCTGATCGCCGCCGCGCCGTGCGTCACCTTCCTCGACAGGAAGTGGATCGGCCGGCGCGGGGACTCGTGGTTGAAGAGAATCGCCGAGCACGCGTGCAGCCCGTACTCGCGCCGGAAGGCGCCGGTGACGAAGTGCCCGAAGGCCTTGCCCGCACCGTAGGGCGTCAGCGGCGTGATCGGCGTCATCTCGGTCTGCGGGCTCTCCCGCGGGGAGCCGAAGATCTCGGCCGATGCTGCGCTCACGAACCGCGCCTCGGGCCGCTCCAGGCGGATCCCGTCCAGCAGGCCGGTGACCGCGGCGACTGCGGCGATCGACGTTCCGACCGGGTCCTCCCACGAGGCGGGGACGAACGAGGCCGACGCCAGGTGGTAGACCTCGTCCGGCTCGAGCTCGCGGAGCGCCCTGCGGATGTCCGCCGGATCGTCGAGCTCGATCGCCGGGAACCCGATCCGGTCCCTCATCGGCGCGAGGGTCTCGTACTGTTCAGGATTCCCGAGCACGGTGCCGAACACCTCATAGCCATGCGCGAGGAGCTGTTCCGCGAGGTAGGACCCGTCCTGCCCGCCGATTCCGGTCACGAGCGCGCGACGAGCCATCGCGCGGACTGTAGATGAGACGGATCGTGGTCACCGGGGCCGGTGGATCGCCCGCCGCCAACTTCGTCCACTCGCTCCGGCTCGCGCCCGAGCCGTTCCACGTCGTCGGCACCGACACGAGCGCCTTCCACCTCGAGCTCGCGCCCGTCGACGCGCGCTACCTGCTCCCCCGCGTGGACGATCCCTCCTACCTCGACGAGCTGAACGCGGTCGTGGAGCAGGAGGAGGCCGTGCTCGTCCACCCGCAGCCCGAGCAGGAGGTGCTGTTCCTGTCCCGCCGGCACGAGCGCGTGCAGGCGGCGACCTTGCTCCCGCGCGCCGAGACCGTCGAGATCTGCCAGGACAAGGCGACCTTCGCCGCCCGGATGACGGAGGCGGGGCTCCCCTCGCCGCGGTTCGCACGGCCGGAGGACGAGGAGTCCCTGCGCGCGGCGACCGCGCGGATCCTGGAGAGCCGGGACCAGGCTTGGGTACGGGCGGTGCGCGGCGCCGGCGCGCGGGCGAGCCTGCCCGTCTCGTCACCGGATCAGGCCGTCGCGTGGGTGCGCTACTGGCTGGAGCTTCGCGGGCTCGGCTACGGCGACTTCATGGTCAGCGAGTTCCTGCCCGGCCGCGAGTTCGCGTTCCAGAGCATCTGGCAGGACGGCCGGCTCGTCACGTCGGCGGCCCGGGAACGCCTCGAGTACGTGTTCGGGCACCTGATGCCGAGCGGCCAGAGCTCGAGCCCCTCGGTCGCGCGCACCGTCCACCGGGAGGACGTCAACGAGCTGGCCTCACAGGCCGTCCTCGCGGTCGATGCCCAGGCGACCGGGGTCTTCTGCGTCGACCTCAAGGAGGACGAGGACGGCCGGCCGCTGGTCACCGAGATCAACGCCGGCCGGTTCTTCACGACGAGCAACTTCCTCGCGGAGGCGGGCGCGAACATGCCCTACTCGTACGTCCGCCTTGCGCTCGGCGAGGCCGTCAACGGCCTGCCGCGCTTCGACGCGGTCGAGCCGGATCTCTACTGGGTCCGCATGATCGACATGGGGTACAAGCTCGTCCGGGAAGGCGAATGGCGAAGCAAGCGACTCGACCGCTAGCGCTTTTCGACTTCGACGGCACCCTCTGCCGCCTCGACACGGACTACGACGCCCTGCGGGCCGGGCTCGAGGAGCTCGGCGGGCACGGCGATGGCCTCCTGGAGCTGATCCTCTCGCTCGACGACGAGCCCCGCGCCCGCGAGCTCGTGAACCAGGCAGAGCTCGCCGGGCTCGCAGGCGGCGAGGATGTCGACGCCGGGATCCAGCTCTACAGGGCGTTTGCGTCGGACGGCGCGCAGCTCGGCATCGTCAGCCACAACGGCCACGCCGTGATCGAGGCCTTCCTGGAGGCGCGCGGGCTTCCACGGCCCGACACGATCCTCGACCGCCGCGCCCTGGGCGGCCCGAAGGACGAGAGCGAGACGGCGGCGGCCTATGCCGGCGGGTCGGATCCGGTGTACGTGGTCGGGGACGCCGACTCCGACCGCCGGCTCGCCGAGCGGCTCGGCGGGACGTACCTCGACGTCGGCGACGAGCTGCGCTCGTACTACGAGGCGCGAGCGCACGAGATCGACGAGCTCGCGCTGACCTACGAGAGCCCGTCGCCCTACAAGCGGTTCTTCTACCGCAGCCGGTTCCGTGCGGTTCTCGGTGCGCTGGACCCGCAGGCCGGCGAGGAGATCCTCGAGATCGGCTGCGGCAGCGGCTCGTACACCCGGTCGCTGGCCGTGGCCGGCGTGCGGATCACGGCGACCGACTATGCGCCCTCCCAGCTCGCGCAGGCGCGGCGAAACGCCGGCGAGCTCGGAGCGCAGGTCGTCTTCCGGCTCGAGAACGCACAACACCTGTCCTTTCCGGACGAGAGCTTCGACAAGGTGCTGCTCAGCGAGGTGATCGAGCACGTGCCCGAGCCGGAGCGCGCCGTCGAGGAGGCGGCCCGCGTCCTGCGGCCCGGCGGCCTGCTCGTCGTGTCGACGCCGTCGCGGTTCTCGCCCCTGAACCTCGCGTACGGCGTCAAGCGCCGCGTCCGCCGCTACGGCTTCAACGAGCATCTCCACGAGCTGACGCCCGGGTCCTTCCGGCGGCTCGTCGGGCGCCACCTCGACGTCGAGAGCCTGGAGTTCGCCAACTTCGTCCTGCCCTACCCCGTGGACGAGCTCTACCTGCGGGCCGGCAGCCCGGGGCTCGGCCTGCTCCGGGCGGTCGAGCGCGGGCTGGCGGCGCTACCAGGCGTGAAGCGCCTCGGCTGGACGATGGTCCTGCGGGCCCGGAAGCCGGCGTGAAGGTCACCGCCGTCGTCCTCTCCTGGAACGGCCGGGAGGACACGCTCGCCTGTCTCCGGTCGCTCGAGGGCGAGCCCGTCGACGTGATCGTCGTGGACAACGCCTCGACGGACGGGACCGCCGAGGCCGTGACCGGCGCGGAGGTGATCCGCAACGAGCGCAACCTCGGTTACGCGGGCGGCATGAACGTCGGCATCCGGCGGGCGCTCGAGCAGGGCGCCGACGCCGTCCTCGTGCTCAACAACGACGTCGAGGTCGAGCCGGGCGCGGTGGCGGCGCTGGTCGAGCCCGCGGGCGGTGCGGGCGCCGTCTGCCCGCTGATCGTCTTCGCGGACGACCCGGAGCGGGTCTGGTACGCCGGCGCGGGCTACGACCCCCGCAAGGGCTACAACGGGCGGCAGCGGACCGACCGGCCCGCCGACGCCCGGAAGACGGATCGCGCCTGTGGGGCCGCGATGCTCGTCCGCCGAGAGGTCCTGGAGGCGGTCGGCCTCTTCGACGAGGAGCTCTTCGCGTACGTCGAGGACACGGACTGGTCGCTGCGCGCCCGGAAGCTGGGCCTGCCACTCCTCGTCGAGCCCGCGAGCCGCGTGCGGCACAAGGTCTCGGCGTCCACCGGCGGCGAGGGCTCGGACGGCGCCCTCTACTACTCGACGCGGAACACACTCACGGTCGCGGAGCGACACGCGCCGCTGGGGCGGCTCGGCACCTGGCGGCGACGCGCGGTGGTCGTCCTCGCCCACGGCGCGCAAGCGCTCCTCGCCCGCCGCCCGGCCAGGATCCGCGCCGTCCTCCAGGGCTGGCGCGACTTCCGACGTGGCCGCCTTGGCCCTCGCCCCGAGTAGCATCCCGCCGGTGATCGACCGGATCGAGGTCATCCCCCTGCGCAAGTTCGAGGACGAGCGCGGCTGGTTCCTGGAGCTCCACCGCCGCTCGCGGGTGCCCGAGCAGATGGTGCAGACGAACCTGTCGTTCTCCCGGAAGGGCGTGATCCGCGGCCTGCACTACCACGAGCGCGGGCAGTCCGACCTCTTCGCCTGCCTCCAGGGCACCGCGCGCGTCGTGGCGCTCGACCGCGAGAGCGGCGAGATCTTCACGCTCGACATCGGCGACGACAACCCCGTCGCCGTCTTCGTTCCCGGGCGGCTGGCGCACGGCTTCGAGGCGTTGACGGACGTCCTCTTCTGCTACCACGTCACGCAGGAGTACGACGCGGCCGACCCGGACGAGCACGAGATCCCCTGGAACGACCCGCGCGTGATCGACGTCTGGGAGACGCAGGCGCCGATCCTGTCGGATCGAGACGCCGCCGCTTAGCCGTCTGCCGCGACCGACCGGCGGATCGCGCTCACGACGGCCTCCTGGGTCCGCCCCCAGTTGTAGCGCTCCTCCGACGCGCGCCTGCCGTTCCGGCCCAGCTCCCGGGCGAGCTCGCGGTCCCGGAGCAGCGTCACGAGCTTCTCGGCCATGTCCTCCACCTCGGCGCGGCAGACGAGGCCCACGCGCTCGCGCTCGACGAAGCGCGCCATCTCGGGACAGTCCGTGGCGACGACGGGCCGCCCGGCGGCCATGTAGTCGAAGAGCTTGATCGGCAGCGAGAGGTCGAGGTACGCGCTGCGCCGGTGCGGGATCGCGCAGACGCTCGCGCCCGCGAGGAACGCGGGCAGCGTGCGGAAGTCCACGGTCTCGAACGTGATCCAGGGTTCGCCCTCGGCCTGTTCCCGCAGCTCCGCGAGGTTGCCGCGGCCGCCGAGGTCGTTCATGGCGAGACGGAGCCGGAGGTCCGGAACCTCCTGTCGGGCGAGCATCGCCGCCTCGATCAGCAGGTCGGCGCCACGGCCGCGGCTCGCCCCGCCCACGAGCGCAACGGTGGGCTCCTCCGGCGGGTCGGTGACCGGGAAGTGCGCGGGATCGCTCGAGTTCGAGGCGATCACCCGCCGCGACTTCTCGACCGGGTAGTGGTCGGCGAAGTCCTCGGTGGCGAACCCGACCAGCCGGTAGTCCGCCATCGCGCCCTCGAGGCGCCGCGCGATCTCCTCGAGGTCCTCGCGCGAGTTGGGTGCGATCCCCAGGTCGCGGAACTGCCAGCGAGGGTCGTCCTGGACGTCGAAGTAGAGGAGCACGCAGCGCCGGGCCAGCAGGCGCCGCAGGCGCGGGCTCGGCGGCGTCGCGTGCGAGATGACGTACGGCCGGCGGAACGGGTTGGCGAGCACGAGCCCGAGCTTGGTGACGAAGAGCGCGGCCAGGAAGAGCGGCAGCCGGGTCGACACGGACGGGTGGAGGAACGTCTTCGGGCCGTCGAGGCCCTCGAGCGCGTCGTTCAGGTACTTCAGCCGCAGCCGGCCGCCCTCGAGGAACGCCGACGGGCTGACCCGCCCGAAGATCAGGAAGTGCGGTCGCCGGCGGCCCATGGCCGGAATCCTGGCGACGGCGTCAGCTAGTGCGCGACGAGACGCCGGACGGCGGGCTCGAGACGGTCGTCCGTCGCCTCGAGGTCGTGCGCGCCGACGATGCGCAGGAGCGAGGCGCGGGCGTCCTGCTCGACCTGCTCGTGACGGGCCGCGAGGGGCTCGGCGATCCGGTCCCCGCGGCGCGCCGGAACCGAGCGGATCACGCGCTCCGGGTAGAGGTCAGCGGCGACGTCGTGCATCTCGCGAGGCTTGCCGGGGTCGAACCCGTAGCGCGCCGGCGGCAGCACCGCCGTCCACACGACGAGGCTCACGGCCTCGGCGAGCGAGATGAAGTAGCGGCGGCACGGGGTCACGGGGATCGGCTCGCCGGGGTCCATCTGTCCCCAGAGCTCGAAGACGTTCCCGCTCGACTCGACGACGTTGTAGAAGCGCGCGACGGAGCCGCCGGCGTTCAGCGTCACGCGCTCGGCGACGAGCTTGCTGGCGCCGTACGCCGTCTCCGGCTCACACGCCTTGCAGGTGGACGCGGTCACGACGTGACAGCCCTCAGGAGCGTGCGCGAGGACGTTCCGCGTGCCGAGCACGTTCACCTCGAGCGCGCTCATCGGGTCGCGCTCGCCGTCCGGCGCGGACTTCGCGGCGGCCAGGTGGAAGATGACCTCGGGGCGGGTCTCGCGCAGCACGGCCGCGACGTCGCTCTCGACGCGGACGTCGAGCGCGGGGTCGCCGGCGTGCTTGTCGGTCGCGGTCAGCTCGGTGGAGCGGCCGAGGATCTCGGCGACCGCCGACCCGATGCTGCCCTCGGCGCCCGTGATCAGGACGCGCTTCCCGGCCAGCCGGTCGAGCGGCTCGTCGAGCGGGAGCGGCCGCTCGGGCCGTCCCAGGATCCGCTCGAGCCGGTTCAGCTCGGCGACAGGCCGCAGTGCTTCGCTCCCCACGGACGACGTATCGGCCGACCAGAGGCTCATCTGAAGAGCTCCTTCACCTCGGGCTCCGCGCCGCGGCTGACGTCGCGGAGACGCGGCTCCGGCTCCGGCCGGCCCTCGAGCTCGCGGAGTCGCTCCTCCATGAGCGCGAGCCGCTGCGTGAGCAGCGTGCTGCGGTCGGAGAGCTTCGAGATCACTGTCGAGAAGTGCAGGAGCAGGACGATCACGAAGAGCATCGCCAGCGCGAAGAGCGCGTTCGGCGGGTACGCGATGCCGAGCCCCTTCGAGAGCTCGTGGAGGCCCGAGCGCCAGAGCGCGAAGACGAGGATCGCGCCGGCGGTGCCGAGCCACAGCAGCGCGTAGCGCTCGCGGAGCTTCCGGGTGCGGATGAGCTCGATGACGACGCCGAGGAGGACGACGGCGGCGAGGGCGGCGAAGAGCTGGACGGGCATGGCCTTACTCGTCCGCCACGAGCGGCTGGCGTGGGAAGAGGCCCACGAACAGGGCCAGCAGCACCTTGACGACGTAGTAGAACGAGCGAAGCGCCGTGATCGACGAGCGCCCGGTCAGGCGCGGCCGCATGAAGACGGGGACCTCGCAGACGCGGAGATTGCCGCGCGCTGCGGTCACGACGGCCTCGACCTCGGGGTAGTCGTGCGGGTAGTCGACGGCGAACAGGCGGATCCCGCGGCGGTTCACGGCGCGGAAGCCGGACGTCGTGTCCGTCATCCGCTGCCGGACGCGCAGCGAGACGAGCGTGGCAAAGAGGTGGATGCCGATGCGGCGCGCAATGGGCGCGCGGTAGGCGCGCGGCTCCGAGAACCGGGTGCCGATCGCGAGGTCGGCGTGGCCCGCGAGCACCGGCTCGAGCAGGGGGCCGAGCTCGCGCGCGTCGTGCTGGCCGTCGCCGTCGACCTGAACCGCGACGTCGAAGCCGCGCTCGAGCGCGTACATGTAGCCGGCCTGGACGGCGCCGCCGATCCCGAGGTTGAGCGGAAGGCTGAGGACCCGCGCGCCCGCGGACCGGGCGCACTCGGCGGTCGCGTCCGTGGAGCCGTCGTCCACGACCAGGACGTCGAGCTCCGGGTCGAAGTCGCGCAGCTCGAGGACGACCCCGGCGATCGAGGCCTCCTCGTTGAACGCGGGGACGATCGCGAGGCACCGGGGGCGATTCCGGCACGCGTCGACCGCAGTGAGCGCAACCGCAGAGGTCACGCCGTAGGTATCGGCCGGTTAGAGCAGTTTCTTGACCAGTTTCCAGTACCGGGCGACGAGCGGGTTGATCGCTCGAACGGGTGAAGGCACCGGAATCATCGCGGGAGCGAGCACGGGGCTCAGGAACCGGGCCAGCTCGCGGTCCCGCACGCGGCGGAGCCGCTGCGTCTCGCGGCGGTGCTTGTGGAGCCAGCGGGCATGCCGGATCAGCCACCCCCAGCCGCGCACCTTCTCGCCCGCCCAGCCCTCCTTGAGGGCAAGCGCGAGCATCGCCAGCTCGGCCGAGGCGAGGACCGGCGAAAGCAGCACGAGCAGTCGCGGGGAGAACGACGAGAGCACGAACACGAGCCGGTTCCGCTCGAGCCAGTACTGCTTGCCCGGGTTGCGGTCGAAGTCGTAGTCGTGGAGGACGTCGGCCTGCGGGCTGACGACGACGCGCAGGCCCCTCAGCCGCACGCGCCAGCCGAGGATCAGGTCCTCCTGGTAGAGGAAGAGCTCCTCGGTGAAGCCGCCGAGCTCCTCGAAGAGGTCGCGGCGGATCGCCATCGCCGCGCCGCTCGGGAAGGGGACGTCCTCGAGCTCCGAGACGCTCTCCGCGGGCTCGCCGTAGCCGCCGGCCCACGCGATCCCGGTCACGTGGACGCGGTTCCCGGCCGAGTTGAGCGTCTCCGGGTCGTCCATGAGCCGCAGCCGGGCGGTGACGATGCCCACGGACGGATCCTCGAGCGGCGCCACGAGCGCCGCCAGCGCGCCGGGCAGGACGACGGTGTCGGGGTTCAGGAAGACGAGCGCCTCGCCGGTCGCCTGCCTCGCCGCGAGGTTGTTCCCGGCGCCGTAGCCCAGGTTCTCGCCGGGCGAGAGCAGCGTCACGCCGTCGCGGGCCGTGACGTCGCCGCCGTTGTCCACGACGATCACCTCGTGCGGCGACTCGGGGCCGAGCGAGTCGAGGAGCCGCCCCAGCGCGTCGCCGGCGCGGTAGGCGACCGTGATGACCGTCGGGGCTAGTACGCGCCCTTCCCGGCCACGACCGCCGGGATCGTCCGGAGCAGGATCGAGATGTCGAGCCAGATCGACCAGTTCTCCAGGTAATAGAAGTCGAGCCGGACGAGATCGTCGAACTCGAGGTCGGAGCGGCCGGCGATCTGCCAGAGGCCAGTCATCCCGGGCAGCACCCGGTAGCGCTTGCGGTGCCAGGCCTCGAGCAGCCGGTAGTCGCGGATCGGCAGCGGCCGCGGCCCGACGAGGCTCATCTCGCCGCGCAGGACGTTCAGCACCTGCGGGACCTCGTCCAGGGACAGCCGCCGGAGCACGGCGCCGACCCGGGTCACGCGCGGGTCGTCCTTGAGCTTGAACAGTGCGCCCTTGGCCTCGTTCTCGGCCTCGAGCTGCGGCTGGAGCGCCGCCGCGTCGTGCTGCATCGTGCGGAACTTGAGCATCGCGAACTCCTGCTCGTTCAGCCCGACGCGCCGGTCCCGGTAGAGGACGGGGCCGCGCGACGTGAGCTTGATCGCGATCGCGATGGCGAGCCAGATCGGGAACCCGATCACGACGATCAGCCCGCTGACGAGCAGGTCGAAGGCGCGCTTGACGAGCCAGTCCGTCCCGACGAACGCGGGTGGCCGGAGCTCGAAGAGCGGGACGCCCTGGCCGGCGATGTAGTCCGCCCGCTGCGTCAGCAACTCGGTCGTCGTCGGCGCCAGCCGGACGCGGACGCCGCGCCGGTGCGCCAGGTCGACGAGCTCGAGCAGCTCGCGGTCGGTGTAGTCGGACTCGGCCACGATCAGCTCGTCGATGTCGTGCTCGGCCACGACCTGCGGCAGGTCGGAGATCCGGCCGAGGAAGCGCATCGGCATGCCGTCGCCGGACGGGCCGACCGCGCCCAGGAACTCGTAGCGGATGCCGCTCCGCCCCTCGCCCAGGATCCGGCGCAGGTGCCCGACCCGCTCGTGGTCGCCGACGAGCACCGCGCGCCGCCTGACGCCCGCCGCACGCAGGAGGTCCTCCGTGACGACCTCGTAGCTCGCCCGGAGCAGGCCGACGAAGATGCCGGTCAGCACGACCGCGGTCGGCGCGAGGCCGTACGTGCCGAAGTCGCGGTTCGTCCCCACGCCGTACACCACCGCGACGAGGCCGACGAGGATCAGCGAGCCGATGATCTTGCCGCCGCCGCCCCGGCGCTCGCGCTCGGCGTAGAGGCCGGCGCGCCAGAAGACGAGCAGCAGCACGAGGACGAGGAAGGGCAGCCACTCCGACTCGGCGCGCCAGAGCGCGCCCCAGAGGATCTCGTCGCCGTAGTAGAGCGCCCGGAGCACGAAGGCCCCGTAGAGCCCGAGGACGAGCCCGATCACGTCGAGCGCGACCAGGGCGAAGATGCTGAGCCCGCGGCGGACGAACGCCGGGAGCGACGTCCCGAAGACGAGCGGGCGCGCCGACCGGATGTCGCCGACGGAGGGCGGCCCGGCGTCCCTCGGCGCTTCTTTGGTAGCCACGGAGCGACGAAGTCTACGTTCGCCGCTCCGTGGCGAAAGCTCGGCCGCTAGCGGCCGAAGACCTGAAACGTGCGGAACGCCGGCTTGCGCGCTCCGCGCCGGGTGACGACACCCGACTGCCAGCCGCTCAGCCGCGGCTCGTCACGGATCAGGAACCAGACGAAGACGTCGATCCGGCGCGTCTTCTTCGCCATCGCGATCGCCTGGCGCATGTACTTCGCCTGGTTCGCGTACGAGACGCCGAAGAGCCGGTCCGGCGGGTTGGTCTGGTAGCCGTACTCGGTGACCCAGACCCGGGTCTTGCGGCCCCAGAGCTTGTTCACGTGCTTGATCAGCAGGCCGATGTTGCCCATCGTCACGGCCTTCTTCGAACGCGGCACCGTCGACGGCTTCTCGGTGCGGTGGCCGTAGTACGGATGGTGCGCGTATGCGTCGATCCGGCGCACGCCGGCGCGCCGCATCCACGTCATGAAGACGAGCGGCGAGGTGGACGGGCGGGACGTGCCCGGCGCGTCGTTGCCGCGCGGGCCCGTGGCGCCGCAGGCGACCTTCTGTCCGGCGAGACGCGTGGCGTGGACCCCTGCCCAGATCGCGTTGCAGATCTTCGCGTAGTCGTACGCGGCCTGGACGCGCCACTTGCGGGCGACCCGCTTCCACTGCGGCCGGAGGAAGACCGGGTTGTTCGGCTCGTTCCAGGCCAGCCACTGGCGGACGGCCGGAAGCGTCCGCTCCGGCTCGTTCTCGGACTCCTTGACCGTGTAGGTGCCGCTGTAGCGCAGTGCCGCGGCCGTCGCGAAGAGACGCAGGTCGATCGGACGGGTCGGGACGCGGTTCCGCGCGCGGCCGGCCCAGCGGGGCGTGCCGTAGATCGCGAGCAGCACGCGGATGCCCTTCTTGTCCGCCTCGTCGATCACACGGTCGACCGCCGTCCAGTTGTAGGCGGGATCGGCCGGGTCGGCGGGCTTCGCCGGGCGACGCTTGGCGATGGTGCCCCAGTCCAGCGTCGTGCGGACGAGCCCTGCGCGAAGGGAACGGAGCTGCGTGTACGCCCAGGAGGTGTTGCCGTAGACCTGTGCGTCGTCGTAGAAACCGAACTGCATGCGGGTCGCGCTCGAGCGCTTCTCCGCCGAGTCGGCCTCACGGGTCACCGAGCCGGCGACCGCCGCAGCCGAGAGAACTAAGACGAGTACCAGGACGACACGTCTAAACACGGATTTGCTCCCTTCCTAGACTTGGCAACATTCGGCGCAGACCCTCTTCGAGCTCGATCTCGGGGGCCCAGCCGAGGATCTCCTTTGCACGCGTGATGTCGGGTTGGCGGATCTGCGGGTCGTCGACCGGCAGGGCCTCGTGGACGATCTCGCTCCTCGACTCCGTTACCCGGATCACCGTTTCCGCAAGCTCGAAGATCGTAAACTCGCCCGGATTTCCCAAATTGACGGGCTTGTGCTCCTCGCTCGTGGCGAGCAGGTAGAGCCCCCGGATCAGGTCGTCGACGTAGCAGAAGCTCCTCGTCTGCGACCCGTCCCCGAAGACCGTCAGCGGCTTGTGCTCCAGCGCCTGGCGCATGAACGTCGGGATCGCGCGGCCGTCGTGTGGCCGCATCCGCGGCCCGTACGTGTTGAAGATCCGGACGATCGCCGTGTCTACGCCCTGCTGGCGGTGGTACGCCATCGTCATCGCCTCGGCGTACCGCTTCGCCTCGTCGTAGACCCCGCGCGGCCCGGTCGGGTTGACGTTCCCCCAGTAGGTCTCGGGCTGCGGGTGGACCTGCGGGTCGCCGTAGATCTCGCTCGTCGAGGCGAGCAGGAAGCGCGCCCGCTTCCACTTCGCCAGACCCAGCGCATTGTGCGTGCCGTACGACCCCGTCTTCAGCGAGTGCAGCGGCTGACGGAGGTAGTCGATCGGGCTGGCCAGCGCCGCGAGGTGGAATACGAGGTCCACCGGCTCGTCGATGTCGATCCGCTCGATCACGTCGTGGTACAGGAACGTGAACCGGTCGTCGCGGATGTGCTCGAGGTTGCCGAGCGTGCTCGACTCGAGGTTGTCGATGCAGATCACCTTGTGGCCCTGCGCGAGCAGGTACTCACAGAGATGGGAACCGAGGAACCCGGCTCCGCCGGTGACGACCGCAGTGGCCACTGCTGACCTAGGTTATCGGCCGGTCCGGAAAGGCCTGCTCTCCTTTACGAAGGCTTTACCGCAAAAAACCGCTGCTAGCGCGGGTTTTTTACCGAAGGTCCTTGTTCGACTCCATGTCGAACCGGCCGCAACGCGGCCTGTCCGCCGCAGGCGGACCGGTGGAAGGGGTCTGGGGAGACCGGGAGGTTTCCCCAGCTACCCGCCGCTACCTCAGATCTTTGTTCGACTCCATGTCGAACCACATCGCAAAGAGCGTGAACTGCGTGCCAGAGATGAGCAGCAGCGCGACGAGGGTCGCGGTGCCGGCGGTGATGTCCCCGGCGAGGAAGATCCGCTCGATCGCGACCCAGCCGCCGAGCGCGAGCCCCAGGGTCGTCATCACGATCCCCAGCGCGTAGAAGAAGACGAGCGGGTGGAAGTCGCGGATCACGTACTTCTCGCGCAGCCGCCAGAAGAAGCCCTTGAAGAGCAGCCACGCGATCGCGGGAACCACCTTCCAGAGCCGGATCCCCGAGCGCTCGCCGACGTTGTAGATCGGCCGGGACGGGAAGTCGCGCACCCGCGCGTTCCACACGTTCAGGTGGACGAGCATGTCGTTGGGGAAGCCGTAGCGCGGGTAGATCCGGTCGAGGTCGAGCTGCTGCAGCATCGGCCTCGTGATCGCCGTGAACCCGGACTGCGAGTCCGCGACGTGCCAGTAGCCCGAAGCGATCTTCGTCAGCATCGAGAGGACGGCGTTGCCGAGGTAGCGGTGCCGCGGCATCAGCTGCCACGCCTGGCCGGTGAAGAGCCGGTTCGCCTTCGCGTAGTCGACCTCCCCACGGGCGGCGGCGCCGACGATGGTCTCGAGATCCTGCGCGTCCATCTGCCCGTCGGCGGCCATGACGGCGGTGACGTCGACCTTCTCCTCGAGCGCGCGCTTGTAGCCCGTGACGATCGCGGCGCCGACGCCGCGGTTGCGGTCGTGGCCGAGCACCTCGACCCTCGGGTCGCCGGACTCCGCGGCCCGCGCGGCCGTCGCGTCGCTCGAGTGGTCGTCCACGACGTAGATCCGGTCGACGAAGGCGGGGATCGTCGCGAGCGTCCGGCCGATCAGCTCCTCCTCGTCGTGGGCCGGGACGACGACCGCGACCCGCTTGCCGTCGACCATTAGTTGGTGCGGGGGCGGAAGCGGCGCTCGGCCGGCTCCCAGAGGATCGCCGCGAGCAGGCCGAGGATCAGGCCGATCAGCCCGCCGACGAGCAGCGAGCGGTCGACGCTCCGCGCGGTCGTCTTCCTGGACGCGGCCTGATTCACGACGCTCGGCGCCTCGACGTTCTCGGCCAGCGAGAGCGCCTGCCTGCCCTCGAGGAGATTCTGGGTGACGAGGCCGCGGCGCTCGACCAGCGACCCGATCGTGGCATTGAGCGTGGTCACGCCGATCAGGCGGTCGGTGGCACTCAGGCTGCGATCGTTCTGGAGGCGGGTCAGCTCCGCCTGGGCGGCGTCGAGACGCCGCTCGCTCTCGGCCAGCTCGCGCTCGTCGGCGGAGATCCCCTCCTGGAGCGCCGAGATCTTGTCGGCGACGTACGGGTTGACGTCGTCGACCACCTCTGCGGCGAGCAGGTTGGCCGCCCTCGCCGTTACGCGGGCGTTCTGGCCGGTCACCGCGACCTCGATCAGCGGCGTCGTCCCGGCGACGACGCGGCGCCCCGCGGGGGGCGACACCTGACGGCTGGTCACGTTGCCGCGGAGCTTGCCGATGTCCATCCCGCTTCGTTCGGCGACGCGCTGAAGCACGTCCTCGCTGTGGACGATCTCGTTCACGGTGGACGGGTTCGTGGCGAGCCCGGGAACCGGCGCGCCGCCGTTCGGCGAGAACGGCTGGCCGAGATACAGCGTCGCCTCGGCGCGGTAGACGTCACCGCCGCCGATCGCGAGCGCGTAGCCGGCCGCGATCCCGAGCAGGAGCCCGAGGACCGGCAGCCACCAGCGGCGCTTGACCGCCTCCCACCACCCGCGGACGTCGACCTCGCGCTCGGCGTCGAGGTCGAGCTCCTCCGGCGGAACCCGCTGCTGCGTCGTCGTCATCCCGGCGGGACCCTAGCTAGCAGCGCGGCGTACAGCTGCTCGTGCGCCTCCGCGATCGCGTCCCAGGAGAGGGCTCTGCGAGCGGCCTCCGTGGCGCGAAAGGCCTGCTCGAGCGCGGCCGGGTCGTCGAGGAGGCCGCGGATCGCGTCGGCCAGTGCGGCCGGGTCCTCCCGCGGGACGACGGCGCCCACGTCGTGCTCGGTGACCAGCTCGCCGAGGACGTCGCTGACGACGGCGGGACGCCCGTGGCCGATCGCGGTCGCGAGCGCGCCGGACGCCGACTCGCCGCTCCGGTAGGGAAAGACGGCCAGCGTGGCGTCGCGCATCAGCCGCTCGACCTCGGCGGCGTCGAGGTAGCCGAGCCGCCAGTCGATCCGGTCGGCGACGCCCACCTCGCTCGCGAGCGCCTGCACGGGCTCGACCGGGTCGAGCGGATCCCCCGCGACGACGAGCCGCGCGTCGGGCACCTCGGCCAGCGCCCGTACGAGCACGTCCAGCCCCTTGTAGCCGCGGATCAACCCGAAGAAGAGCAGGTTGCGCCCGCGTGGCAGCTCGATCGCGGCTGCCGGCGGCGCGTCGAAGGTCCCGTGAGGGATCCGCACAGCTCGCTCCGGCGGCACGCCGAACCGCTCGAGCTCCTCGAGGCCGCGCTGCGTGTGGACGACGACGCGGTCGAAGGCGCCGTACAGCGCGCGGCGGCTCTCGATGTCCACCTCCCCCGAGTGCGGCAGCACGTTGTGCGCGGTGAGGACACGCGGCCGCGGCAGGCGGCGGGCCCAGACGAGGTCCCGGCGGCCGAGCGGCAGCCACTGGACGTGGACGACGTCGGGGTTCGAGCGGCGGGCGCGCGCCAGGAGCCGGAGGACGCTCGGGCCGTACTCGACCGCCTTCAGCGGCCGCCGGAGCGGCGACCGCGGCGACCGTCGCAGAAGGCGGCCGCTGAGCGGGAGGAAGAGCTCGCTGCGGCGGTAGCCGTCCGGCGCCGGCGGCTTCCCGAAAGCGAAGGGCGAGGTCAGCAGCTCGACCTCGTGGCTCCGCGCGGCAAGGGCCGAGGCGAGGTGATGGTCGTACGCAGGCGAGTACGAGGGCGGATCGAGCAGCGCGATTCGCACCGGGCCAGCATCATAGGTGCCGCTCCAACCGCTCTTGGACATCCTCTACTTCCACCAGTACTTCGCCACCCGGCGGCGCTCGACGGCCACGCGCTCGTACGAGCTCGCGCGGCGGCTCGTCGACCGCGGCCACCGCGTGACGATCGTCAGCCGCGACACGCGCAAGCTCGAGTCGGGGAGAGACGGCCGGCCGCGCGGCCGGCTCGTCGCACGGGAGCGCGTGGACGGCATCGACGTGCTGTTCCTGAACGTCCCGTACGCGAACCGCTACCCCACGCCGCTGCGCCTGGCCTCGTTCACCGCGTTCACGCTCGCCGCCGGCATCGCGGGCGCGCTCGAGCGCAAGCCGGACGTGGTGTTCGCCTCCTCGACGCCGCTGACGATCGGCCTCGCCGGGCTCTCGACGGCGCGGCTGAAGCGCGTGCCGTTCGTCTTCGAGATCCGCGACCTGTGGCCGGCGGTGCCGATCGAGCTCGGGGCGCTCACGAGCGGGCCTGCCGTCAAGAGCGCGGAGTGGCTCGAGCAGCGGCTCTACGACGGCGCCGAGAAGATCGTCGTGCTCAGCGAGGGCGCCCAGCAGGACCTGGTGCGGCGCGGGATCCCGCGCGAGAAGCTCGCGCTGATCCCGAACGCGGCCGACCTCGACGTGTTCCGGCCGGACGTCGTGGACGAGGCCTTCCGCGCGAAGCACGGCCTCGAGGGGAAGTTCGTGGCGCTCTACGCGGGCGCGATGGGGCGCGCGAACGGGCTCGACCAGCTCGTCGACGCGGCGGAGGCGCTGCGCAGGCGCGGCGAGGACCGGATCGCCATCGTCGCGCTCGGCGACGGCGGCGAGCGGCCGCGGCTCGAGGAACTTGCGCGGGGGCTCGAGAACCTACGCTTCCTGCCGCCCGTGCCGAAGGAGGACCTCGCCGGGATCGTCGGCGCGGCCGACGTGACGCTGACGGTCTTCGCGCCCTACCCGGTGCTGGAGACGAACTCGCCGAACAAGTTCTTCGACTCGCTCGCGGCGGGGAAGCCGGCGGTCGTGAACCTCGACGGGTGGGTCCGGCGGCTCGTGGAGGAGAACGACGCGGGCGCCTGGGTGCCGGCCGGCGACTCGGAGGCGCTCGCCTGGGCGCTGAGCGCGCTCGCCGGGGACCCGAAGCGTGTCGAGCGGATGGGGAGCAACGCGCGTGCCCTCGCCGAGCGCGAGTTCTCGCGCGACCTGATGGCCGAACGGCTCGCGCGAACCCTCGAGGAGGCCGTGGCGGGATGAGGAAGGCGCTCGTCTTCGGGCTCCTCCACGCCGGCCTGGCGGTCACCCGGAGCCTCGGCCGCAAGGGCGTCCCGGTCGTGGGCGTCGCCTGGAACCCGCACGACTTCGGGCTCCGGTCGCGTTACCTGGCCGCGAAGCACCTCGTCGAGGGCGACCGGGCGGCGCTCGAGGCCGTCCACGCCGAGGCGGCCGGCGGACGGCTCGTGCTCTTCCCCGAGCGGGACGAGCACGTCGAGTGGGCGCTCGACCACTGGGACGAGGTGACGGCTGTCGCGGACATGCCGCTTCCGGCCGACCCCGAGGCGGTCGTCCGGCTGCGCCGGAAGGACATCCTCCCGCGGGTCGCCGCCGAGGCCGAGGTCCCGTCGCCCGGAACGGTCCTGGCCGACGGCGACACGGCCGTCCGGGCCGCCGGGCTGCGGCCGCCGATGGTCGTCAAGGCGGTCGAGGGACAGGAGTTCGCGCTCACCTTCGGTCAGAAGGCGATGGTCGCCGAGAGCGTCGACGAGGCGATCGCGGTGGCCGAGCAGGCCCGGGAGCGCGGCTTCCAGACGATCATCCAGGAGATCGTCCCGGACTCGCACGAGCGGATCTACTCGCTGCTCGCGTACGTGGCCCGCGACGGCCGGCCGCTGGTGACGCTCGTGGGGCGAAAGGTGCGCCAGGGGCCGCTTCGCTTCGGGACGAGCGCGGTCTTCCAGGTCGAGTACGAGCCGACCGTGCTCGAGCAGGGGCTGCGACTGCTCCAGGCGGCCGGCTACACCGGGATCGCCCACGTCGAGTTCGCGCAGGACCCGCGCGACGGCGCGTTCCGGGTCCTCGAGGTGAACACTCGCCTGCCGGTCTGGGCCGCGCTGGCCGCGAACCGGCACCTCGACCTGCCTCGGATCGCCTACGACGACCTGACCGGACAGGAGGTCGCGCCCCTCCCGACCTTCAAGGACGACCTGACGTGGGTGTACCTCGCGAAGGACGTCCACGTCTCGCTCCAGATGGCGCGACGCGGCGAGCTCGGCCCGCGCCAGTTCCTCCGTGACTACCTCCGGAGGCCGAGGACGAGAGCGATCTTCGCACGGGACGATCCGTGGCCGGCGGTCGCCTCCCTCACCTATTTGCGCTCCCGAACGCCATAGTTCCCGGGTTGGAGCTCCGCCCATGCTGAACGTCATGTCGCCAGGCCGTGCTGGATGCCCCGAGCCGGTGTCCTCAGTCGCGCCCGTATCTCGTGATATGGACGCGACCTGCGTCCGTGGCTCGTGGCATCCATCCCACCCTGGCAACGGACGACCAGCATGAGCGGAACTCCGCGTCGCCTCGTCGACCTCACCGGAGCCGGGATCCTCTCGATCCTGCTGTCGCCGCTGCTCGCCGGGCTGGCACTCGCGATCCGGCTGAGCATGGGCCGGCCGATCTTCTTCCGGCAGCTCCGTCCGGGCTACAAGGGCGAGCCGTTCGAGGTCTACAAGTTCCGCTCGATGAAGGACGGGACGACGCCCGACGGCGGGCCGCTGCCCGACGAGGAGCGCCTCACGAAGGTCGGGGTCTTCATGCGGCAGCTGAGCCTCGACGAGCTACCGCAGCTCTGGAACATCCTCAAGGGGGACATGAGCTTCATCGGGCCGCGCCCGCTGCTGATGGAGTTCCTCAAGTGGTACTCGCCCGAGCAGATGCGGCGCCACGACGTCAAGCCGGGGGTCACGGGCTGGGCGCAGGTGCAGGGCCGGCACGACATCCCCTTCTCGAAGCGACTCGAGCTGGACGTCTGGTACGTCGACAACAGGAGCCTGAAGCTGGATCTGAAGATCATCGGGCTGACCTTCCTGAAGGTGCTGTCCATGCGCGGCGCGCAGCCGGCGCAAACCGACGCCGAGGTGGACGACGTAGGCCTCCACGACGCGGTCCGCCGCGAGCGCGGGTTGATGTGACCACCGTGACCGAGACGACGTGGGAGGTCGGCGGCGAGTTCCATTCGCCGGTCGAGACGCCTCGGCCGTTCCACCCGTGGCCGCGCCCGGCCGTCTGGTATGCGCTCGGGCGGCACGCCGTCGAGTCGCTCGTCGGCTTCCTCGGCGTGCGCACGCTCTGGCTCCCCGATTACTTCTGCCACGAGGTCGCGGTCGGGTGGGAGGAGCTCGTCGAGGTGCGGACGTACGAGGACGACCCGCGGTGGGAGCAGCCGCGGTGGGACACGATCGGCGCGGGCCGCGGCGACGCCGTCATTGCCGTCAACTTCTTCGGCGCCGGCTCGGGTGAGGGCTGGGACGAGCAGCGGGCGGCGGCCGACTGGGTCCTCGTCGAGGACCACTCGCACGATCCGTTCTCGCCCTGGGCGGTCGGCTCGGCCGCCGACTTCGCCTTCTGCTCGCTCCGCAAGACGCTGCCGGTGCCGGACGGCGGGATCCTCTGGTCGCCGCGGGAGCTCGATCTCCCGGCGCAGCCGCGAGGCTCGGCCGAGGGCAGCGAGCTCAAGCTCGCGGCGATGCTCCTCAAGGGCCGGTACCTGCAGGGGCTCGGTGACAGCGACCTCAAGGACCGGTTCCGCAGGCTGCAGCTCGAGGGCGAGGAGCTGCTCGCCCGGGCACCGCTCGCGGCCGCCTCGCCGGCGGCCCGCGAGGCGGTCATCGGCGGCGCGCCGCTTCCCTGGCGGGTGCGCCGCTCGGACAACGCGATCCACCTGCTCGGCCTGCTGTCCGGTCTGGACGGCGTCGAGCCGGTGTTCGACGAGTGGCCCGCGGGCGCAGCGCCGCTCGGCGTGGTGCTCTGCCTCCGGTCGGAGGCGGTGCGGGACCGGGTCCGGGAGACCCTGCGCGAGGCCGGCGTCTACTGCCCGGTGCACTGGGCGGTCGAGCGCCCGGCGTCCGAGCGCGTCCGCGATCTCTCGACCCGGGTCCTGACGATCCCGACCGACTGGCGCTACGACGACGGCGACATGGAGCAGGTCGCGTCGATCCTGCGGGAGGCGGCATCGGCGGCGTGAACACGACCGTCGAGGCGCTCGTTGCCGCGGCGGAGTGGGACGGGCTCGTCGACGCCGCCCCGGTCCAGGACGTCTACTTCCGCCCGGGGTACTGCCGGGCGTACGAGGCTGCGGGGGAGGGACGGGCGGTTGCCGTCCGGACGGAAAGCGCGCTGTTCCCCGTGC
Organism: Gaiellaceae bacterium; assembly: GCA_036554945.1. GTDB lineage: Bacteria > Actinomycetota > Thermoleophilia > Gaiellales > Gaiellaceae > JACDAN01. The sequence continues at coordinate 22,018 of DATBMH010000043.1, forward strand.
TGCTCCGCGAGCTCCCGTTCGGCGTCGACGGGCTCGACGCGGCCACGCCGTACGGCTACGGAGGCGTCCTGCCGCTCTCCGCGAGCGTGGACTTCGGCGCGGAGCTGCGCCAACTTCGCGCCTGGGGTGCGTCGAACGACGTCGTGAGCGTGCTGGTCCGGCTACACCCCCTGGTAGGGGGCTTCGCACACCTGTCCGAAACGGACGGGGCCAGAGTGTGGGAGCACGGGCCGACGGCCGCGATCGAGCTGTCGCGCGTCGAAGGCGACCGCCTGGGCGGAATGAGCAAGGGGCGGAAGGCCGACCTGAGCGCGGCGCGGCGCGAGCTCGAGGTCTCGTGGGGCAGCGGCGAGGCGCGGCTGGAGCAGTTCCGCACCGTCTACGACGAGACGATGACGCGGCTCGGCGCCGGCGCGTTCTACCTCTTCCCGCCCGAGTACTACCGCTCGCTCGCCGCCGGCCTCGGCGACGGGCTCGGCGTCGCGCTCGCCTGGCGCGGTGACGAGATCGTCGGCGGCGCGCTCTTCCTCGCCGACCCGAGCGGGCGCTTCGCGCACTACCACCTCAGCGGCACGACCGACGCCGGGCGCGAGCTCAAGGCGGGCACGCTCCTCGTCCACGCCGGCGCGCTGTGGGCCGCGCAGCGCGGCTGCGAGCTGCTCCACCTGGGCGGCGGGACGGAGGGCGCCGACAGCCTCTACGCGTTCAAGCGCAGCTTCGGCGGCCGCGAGCTCACGGCGTCCTTCGCGAGCCTCGTCGTCGACGAGGAGCGCTACGAGGCGCTGGTGGCGCGCCGGTCCGAGGAGCCCGAGCCGCCGCGGCCGGACTTCTTCCCCGCGTACCGCGCGTAGACGTCGAGGGTCTTCCGGGTCACGGCGGGCCAGCCGAAGCGCTCGGCCGCCCGTGCGCGGCCCGCCTCCCCCATGCGGCGGCGGAGCTCGGGATCCTCCAGCAGCCGGTCGAGCGCCGCGCGGAGAGCCGGGACGTTGCCCGGCTCGACGAGGATCCCGGTCTCGCCGTTGACGACCAGGTCGAGCAGTCCGCCGACCGCCCCTGCCACCACCGGCCGCCCGTGGGCCATGGCCTCCAGCGCCGCGACCCCGAACCCCTCACGGTGGGACGGGCAGGCGACGACCGCGGCGCGCGAGTAGAGCCCGTCGAGCTCCGACGGAGGGACGAACCCACGCGCCATCGGCACCCGGTCCCGGAGCGGCCCGTCGCCGGCGACGACGAGGTTGAGGCCTTCGGCGGCCTCGACGAGCTCGAGCACGCCCTTCTCGGGCGAGAGGCGACCGGCGTAGAGCACCTCCGCCGGCTCCGCCTCCGGGCCGACCTCCGCGGGCAGGTCGACGCCGCTCGGCACCACCTCGACCTGCCGGGCGCCGAGCCTCGTCGCCTCGCCGGCGAGCGCCGACGACGGGCACACGACCGCCTCCGCCCGGCGCAGCACGCTCCGTGCCAGCCTCGGCGCCCGCCGCGCGAGCTCGACGTCGGTCCCCCAGAGCTGCACGACGAACGGCCTCCGTGTGGCCATGGCCGCGAAGCCGGACGGCAACCAGTGCGCGTGGACGAGATCGGCATCGCGAGCGGCCCGCCTCGCCGCCGCCGCGTAGGCCGTCATGAACGCCGGCACGAGCCCGGCGCGCCACGGCTGCCGCCGGAGGTTGCCGACGATGCCCGAGCCGTAGGCGAGGCCGAAGTGCGGGAAGGAGGCCGGTGAGACGACGTCGATGTCCGTCCCCGCCTCGCGAAGGTGGGCGACGGCGTCGGCGACGAACCGTCCGGCCGTGTCCGTCGGCGAGCGGGGGTACGACGTCGCGAGGACGACGACCTTCACGCCGCCGTCAGACGCCGTCCGAAGACGACGGGCAGGGCGAGGGCGAGCATGGCGAGCGCGTAGAAGTACGACTGCTGCATCGTCAGGTAGAAGGCGTTCGCCGCCATGACCCCGGCGACCGCGGCCGTCAGGCCCCACGCGAGCGGCCGGACCCGCGCCGCGAGCGGGTCGCGCATCGCCGCCAGCGCCTTCCCGAGCCGGTGGCCGGCGCGGAGGCGCCGGAAGAGCCACCAGATGAACACGGCGAACAGCGCCGCGCCGACGATCCCCGTTTCGATCACGAGCGCCGCGTAGAACGAGTGCGGGCCCCAGTTCGTCAGCCCGGTGACGGCCTCGTAGTAGACCGAGAACGTGTTCAGGCCGAGGCCGAAGAGGGCGTGTCCGTCGAGCGCCGGCCGGATCAGCTCGTACACCTCGAAGTGCGTGGCCGTCGAGCCCGACTCCGTGTCCAGCCGCGACCGCACCACGGTCTCGAAGAAGTCCACCCGCCGCGACACGATCACCGCGAGCGCCAGCGCGAGCCCGCCGAGCGGTACCAGGACCGCCGCGGAGAGGAACTTGCGTCCGTAGGGAAAGAGCAGGACGACCACGCCGACGAAGAGCCCGAGCAGGCCGCTCCGGGAAAGCGTCGCCAGCTCGACGAGCAGGAGAAACGGCAGCAGGATCATCAGCGGGATGCGGAACGGATGTCCGCGCTCGAGCCGCAGGTAGAGCGGCGTGAGGATCAGGAGGGGTAGGAGCAGGACGATCCCCAGGTGGTTCGGGTCGTTCGTCAGCGCGTTCGGCCGGTAGACGTCCGCGCCCTCGACCGCGCCGTAGAAGTTGATCGGACGGGCGTCGCCAAGCAGCGGGCCGAGGACGGTCTGGTCGAGGTCGCGGCCGGTCTCCGCGAAGGCGAGCTGCGCGACGCCGTAGACGCCGTTGAGCGCGATCCCGGCGCAGAGCGCGCCGAGCGCGATCCAGTAGAAGCGGAGCGGCCGGCGCGCGAGGTATGCGATCCCCACGGCGGCGAAGCTGAAGGTGATCGCGAACCGCGCCAGCCCCTTCGCGAACTGCGCAGCCGCCTGCTCGGTCTCGATGTTGTAGAAGCCGGCCAGGTAGACGACGAGGAAGCCGGCCGCGAAGAGGAGCAGGATCGCCACCGTGCGGTGGATGCGCCGCGGCCAGGAGCCCAGCCGCTCGAGCGCGAACGAGCCGACGAAGAGCACCGCCAGGATCCCGGCGAGGCCGATGGTGCCCGCCAGCTCCCACTGGATCTTCTCGAAGCTGACGCAGAAGAGCGTGGCGAGGAAGAGAAACGAGGTGACGCGGGGAAGGATCACGCGAGGCTCCGGATCAGCTCGGCGAGCTCCTGCGACCGGGTGCGGCGGGACAGCCGCTCCTTCAGCTCCGGCGACAACGGCGTGCCGTTCAGGCGGCCGCCCTGGTACTCGGTCTCCAGCTCCTCGAGGGCGGCGCGCAGCCCGTCCACGTCGTCGGGCGCGACGACCTTGCCGGCTCCGGTCTCGCGGATCAGGTCGGCGGCGGCGCCGTCCGGCGGGACCGCCGCCAGGATCGGCCGCTCGGCGGCGAGGTACTCGAAGACCTTGGCGGAGAGCACCGCCCGGCCGCGGCCGCCGGACTCGGGGATCAGCAGGAGGAGCGCTTCGGAGTCCTTCTGGATCGCGAGCACCTCGCGGCGCGGCAGGTACGGGTGGAGCTCGAGCCGGTCGCCGAGCTCGAGGCTCTCGGCCCACTCGCGGTCGGCGGCGCGGAAGTCCCCGACGAAGCGGAGGACGGCGTCGGTCTTCGAGGCGGCGAGCGCCTCGAGGATCGGCCGCGGGCTGCGGCGGCCGAAGAAGCTGCCCGTGTGCGTGATCCGGAGCCGGGGCGAGCGGTGGTAGGCCAGGCCGGCGAAGTCCTCGAAGTCGCAGCCGTTGGCGATCGTCTCGACGCGTTGCACGCCGAGGCCGCGCATCTCGTCCGCGATCGGCTCCGAGACGGCGACGACGGCATCGGCCCTTCGCGCGACGAGCCGGGCCACGCTCTCTCCCGTCCGCTCTTTCGCCCGGACGAGCGCGCTCTCCGTCCTGCGGTGCGGGTTCGCGAGGATCGAGTCGCGGAGGTCGGCGATCCAGCGGGCGCCGGTCGCCCGGCGGACCGCCGCGCCGATCAGGTGGACCGACGTGGGCGGCGAGGTCGTGATCACGACGTCGATCTTCTCGCGCCTCGCGATCCGGATCGCCGCGGGGATGGCGGTGAGGTTCCAGGTCACGTTCTCGTCCGGTGCGAGGGCCCGGCGGAAGGTGAGGCCCGCCTTGCGTGCCGCCCGTTCGAGGCCGGTCAGGCCGTGCAGCTCCTCCGCGGGCAGGCGTCCCTTCGGGCCGAGGTACCGCGCGCGGTGCACCCACGCCTGCGTGGGTGCGACGAGGTCGTCGTCGCGGTGCACCCACTTCGGGTCGTGCGGCGCGAGGACGTGGGTCTCGATCCCGAGTGCCGGCAGGTGGGTCGCGAACTTGAGCGGGCGCTGGACGCCGCCCCCGCCGGCCGGCGGGAAGTAGAGCGACACGAGCAGCACCTTCACGCAGGAAAGGCTAGAGCGCGCCGAGGCCCGACCACGGCCAGTCGCGTCTCCGTCGGACGAGGCGCGCTCGCACCGGGTTGTCGATGACGTAGCGGCAGACGGCGCGGAGGTGGCGGTCGCCCTCCACGAGCCTCGCGTCGAACCGGTTCTGGAAGAGGTGACCCGGACGCTGGTAGCGCCTGTTGAACCGCATCGCGTAGAGGCAGTTCAGCCGGTGCATGCCGGCGGAGAGCTCGAGACGCGGCGCCGAGATCACCAGGTGGACGTGGTTGGGCATCAGACAGAACGCGTTTGACCTCCAGCCGAAGCGCCGCGCCACATCCCGATAGAGCACGAGAAACGCGCGGTAGTCGAAGTCGTCGCGGAAGATTTCGGACGCAGCCACGCCTCGTGCCGTTACGTGGTACGTGCCGTCTCCCAGAAGCTTGCGTGGGCGGCGCGGCACGTCTCCAAGGTAGAGCCCAGGCACCGCACCGGCGGCGTCCGCGCCCCTTTCGACACACATCCGCGCCCCTTTCGCCACGAAGACCATGCCCCCGCGAGCCAGGTCCGAGGGACAGTCCCTCGCTAGAGGCGGTAGAGCAGGTAGCGGTCGTCGGCGTACTGCACCGGCAAGGCCGGGCGCAGGAAGGAGCGCGTGCGGTCGACGACCAGCCAGTTCGCGCCGTAGCTCCTCGGGATCGCGAGATCGCCCGTGCGCAGGAAGCGGACGACGTCCCGCCGGCGCGCGTAGGGCCGGTTGTCCTCGGTGTCCGCGACGTGCGCCGGCGGGCCCGCAGCCACGTAGACGGGCGCAAGCGCGGCGATCCGGTAGCTCGTCTCGAGATCCGAGAACACGATCGAGCCCTCGGGGAGGTCCCGCAGCTGGCGGGCGAGCCCTGGCGTCAAGGGCTCGCGCGGCCCCGGCGGCTTCTGCCACTCGCGCATCCCGTGGACGGCGATCGGGAGGACGAACAGCAGCGCGGCGAGCCCCGCGTAGAGCCCGCGCCGCTCGATGCTCCCCCAGCGCCGGTCGATGTAGATGCCGGCCGGGATCGCCGCCAGGCCACCCACGAGCGCGATCCAGGTCGCGAACGCAGGGCCTCCGTCGTCGAGCGTCAGCCCGAAGTCCCCCGACCAGGTCAGCTGAAGCCAGAGCCCTGCAGCCAGCGCCGCCGGCAGCGCCGCGCCGCGCAGGAACCCGGCCAGCACCACACACCCGCCCGCGAACGCGAATGCGTACGGCATGAACCCGGCGATCCGCCGTGCCTGCGAGATGGACACGAGGTCGGCGAACGACGGGAAGACGAACGGCAGCAGCGTCAGGAGCAGGATCGGCAGCGAGCCGCCGACGACGAACGCGGCCCACCGTCGGCGTGCGGCAAACGCGGCGACCGGGATCGCCACCAGCCCGGCCACCGCGAGCGCGCCGCGGCGTCCGAACACCTCCGGCGCGAGCGCGTACCGCTGGATGGAGTCGACGTCGAGCTCCAGCGCGTACCGCTCCAGGGCCCGACGCACCTCGCCCTCCGTCGGCGTATGCCCGGCCGTGTCCTGCACGATCGGCGTCAGCCAGAGGAACGCGAGCGCCGAGGGCAGCCCCACCGCCGCGAGACCCGCGGAGACCGTCAGCACGTCGCGCCGCGCCCAGATCGCCCGCACGATCCCGAACCCGGCCAACGTGATGAGCAGGAACAGCGCGTAGGTCGGATGGGACAGCGCGATCGCGAGCGAGGCGGCCGCGACCGGGATCGCGAACAGCGGGCGCTGCTCCCGGATCAGCAGGAACACGGACGCCAGCACCATCGGCAGGAGCAGCTGGCGGGCGGCGGTCGCCGGCAGCGCCAGCGAGTCGTAGGCGCCGCCGTCGCCGGGCGCGAGGCCCGTGATCGCCACCTGCCCGGCCAGGACGGCGACGCCGCCCCACACCGTCTTGAAGAGCGCCCGGCCAGCCTCGAACGCGAGCACGAAGGCGAGCGGGACGAGGATCGCCGCCTCGTTGAGCACCACGTCGCCCGGATCGACCCCCGCCAGCTTCGAGACCAGCGCGAGGAACCCGTGCCACAGCGGGAACGCGTACCCCGGGTGCGGCCCCCCGTCCGCGAACTCGCCGACCGCGTCGATCGACAGCTCGTCGAACGCCTCCAGCTTCCGCACCCGCGCGAGGTGGAAGAGCGCGTCGCCGCCGAGCGCCGGCCCGAAGCGCCACACGAAGAACGCGAAGACCGCCCCGACACCGGCGACCGCCCAGGTCGCCCAGTGCATCCGCACGGGCTCCCGCCGTAGCGCGAAGGGCAGCGCGACCGACGCCGCCGCACCGAGCACGATCAGCGTCAGCAGGATCGAGGTCCCGAGCGCGAAGGCGGCGAGCAGCCCGAGGAAGAGGACGCCGAGCGAGAGCGCGGCCGCCTCGGCGACCACGGGCAGGCGGAGCGCCCGGGCGATGATCGCGCCGGGGATCAGCAGGCACAGCGAGGCAGCCGTGAGCCGCAGGGCCAGCCCCGCGCCCTCCGCCGGGAGCAGGCGCGCGACTGCGAGCAGCGGGATCGCCGCCAGGACGAGTGGGAGCCGCGTCACCGCGTCGACTCGAGGAGTGACGTCGCCGGCCCGCCCGCGACCCAGGCTGCGGCATCCCGGTAGACCAGGCGGCGCTCGCCGCGGAAGACGAGCGAGCGGAGCCGCAGGCCCGCGAGGATCACGCGCCGCGCGCGCTCCGCCGCCGCCGCACCGCGGTGCTTGACGAGGAACCGGAGGTGGCCGCGAACCTGCTCGCGGAACAGGACGGCGGACTCGCGCCGCCAGGACGCCCCGCCCACGTGCACGACCTCGGCCTCCGGGTAGAAGAGCGTCCGCCAGCCGGCGGCCCGCGCCCGGTACGACCAGTCCGTCTCCTCGCTGAAAAGGAAGAACGCCTCGTCGAACGGCCCGACATCCTCGAACGCCTCGCGGCGGATCAGGAACGCGGCCGCCTTCGCGAACTCGACCTCCCGCACCTCGTCGTGTCGGAACCCCGCGCCGTAGAACGCGTTCAGGAGGCGCGACCGCGGCGCGAGCTTCCGCAGGAACAGGTACTCGGTCGCGAGCCGCCACGGCGTCGGGAAGCCCCGCACCGACGGCTGCAGCGTGCCGTCCGGGTTCAGCAGCCGCGGCGCCACCCAGCCCGCGCGTGGGATCCCCTCCGCGAAGCGCGCGAGCCGGTCAGCCGCGTCGCCCACCGCCCAGGCGTCGGAGTTCAGGACGAGCACGTACGGCGCGGAGGTCTCCGCGATCCCGCGGTTCCAGCCCGCCGCGAGACCCCGGTTCTCCTGCTCGACGAGCCTCACGGCCGGAAAGCCGTCCCGGACGAGCTCGAGCGTCCCGTCGGTCGACCCGTGGTCGACGACCACTGCCTCGAGCCCGGCGACGCTCTCGAGAGCCCGCTCGACGTGCGGCAGCCCGTTGTACGTGACGACGACGGCGGAGACCTCAGGCATCGGGCACCGACCGCCGGGCACCGGGCCGCACGGCCTCCCAGGCGACGATCGCCGCGCCCGGCAGCGCGAGCCCGATCGTCGTGACGAAGAACAGGAAGCCCGTGGCCGCAGCCGCGTCGGCGTCCACGTCCAGCCGGGTCATGAAGCTGACGAAGAACGCCTCGCGCACCGCGAGCCCGTTGATCGTGAACGGGACGAGCATCACGAGGAAGAGCAGCGGCCCGAGGACGAAGTACGGCCGCGGCGACAGCTCCACGCCGACCGCCTCGCCGCAGAGCCAGATCGAGAGGATCCGGACGATCTGGACCGCAGTCGTGAGCGCGAAGACGGCGAGCAGGACGGAGACGTTGTCGCGGTAGCCGTGCATCCCGCGGTAGAGCGCGCGCACCGGCCGCTCGATCCGCAGCCGCACGAGCAGCGGCCGGAAGCGGACGAGCCGGCTGCGCAGGCTCCGCGAGAAGATCACGAACCCGGCGATCACGGTCGCGACGACGAAGAGCGCCTCGATCCAGAGGTAGACCCCGATGTCGTACTCGCCGAAGGCGAGCGCGAGCCCGATCGCGGCGAGCATCAGCGTCGCGGCGCCGCCGATCGCCCGCTCGAGGATGACCGACCCGGCCACGGTCCCCGTGTTCCCGGGGTGGCGCTTCGCCGTCTCGTAGATCCGGGCCGCATCGCCCCCCACGGCGGTCGGCAGCACCTGGCTCGCCGCGTACGAGACGAAGTACGCGCGCGTCAGCCAGCCGAGCCGGTCGCGGATCCCCTTCGCGTCCAGCAGCCACTTCCAGCGCAGCGCCATCGGCCAGGTCGTCGCCACCGTGATCGTCACGGCGAGGAGGAAGTAGCCGAGATGGGTGTCGGCCAGGATCTCCAGCGTCCGGCCGACGTCGATCTTCCAGATGACGTACGCGGTGCAGAGCGCGGTGACGAGGAGGGTCAGCGAGACCCTCAGCCTCTTGCTCATGTCAGGCGGGCGTGGACCCGCTGGAGCGCGTGAACCGCGTCCGCGACGTCCTCGTCGGAGTGCGCCGGCGAGAGCGGCAGCGAGAGGATCTCGGCCCCAGCCTGCTCGGCGACCGGCAGCGGCGGCTGGTCCGGCAGAAGCTCCCGGTACGCGCTGAGCGTGTGAACCGGCAGGAAGTGGATACTCGTCCCGATGTTCTCCTCGGCGAGCAGGGCGACGTAGTCGTCGCGCGTCCCGCCCGCCGGCTCGGGGTCGATCCGGACGACGTAGAGGTGGAGCGCGTGGGTGTCGCGCGGGTCCCGCTCCAGCGGCTCGATGCCGTCCAGGCCTGCCACCGCCTCGTCGTAGGCGGCGACGTGCCGCTCGCGGATCGCCCGGTGCGCGTCGAGCTTGTCGAGCTGGACGAGCGCGATCGCAGCGAGGACGTCCGAGAGGTTCGCCTTGTAGCCCGGCACCGCGATGTCGTAGAGCGAGCCGCCGTGCCGCCGCATCAGGCGGAGGTCGCGGATCGAGTCCGCGATGTCGTCCCGGTCGGTCGTGACCACGCCGCCCTCGCCGGCGGCGACGTTCTTCGTCGCGTAGAGCGAGAAGCACGTCGCGTCGGAGAGGGCGCCGATCTTCCGCCCGCGGTACGCGCTCTCGACCGCGTGCGCCGCGTCCTCGATCACCGGCAGGCCGAGCGCCCAGAGCGGATCGAGGTCGGCCGGCTGGCCCGCGAGGTGAACCGGGAGGATCGCCTTCGTCCGCTCCGTGACCGCCGCGGCGGCGTGCTCCGGGTCGATGTTGAGATCCGCGTCGCGGACGTCGACGAAGACCGGCGTGGCGCCGGTGTGGACGACGACGTTCGCCGTCGCCGGCCACGTGATCGGCGTCGTGATCACCTCGTCGCCGGGGCCGATTCCGAGCGCCACGAGGGAGAGGTGCATCGCGGCCGTCCCCGACGCCACCGCGATCGCGTGCTTCGCGCCGGTGTACTCGGCGAAGCGCCGCTCGAGCTCTGCCGCGTTCGGCCCGCTCGTCAGCCAGCCGGAGCGGATCGTGCGCGCGACGGCCTCGATCTCCTCCTCACCGACGGCGGGAGGCTGGAACGAGAGCATGGTCTCGCGTTTAGAGGACAGCTCGGGCACGGGCCGTCCGGAAGCGTACGAGAGCGGCGGCCGCCCTGGCCCGTTCCAGGGCCTCCTCCCGCGTGTCGCCCACCGCCTGGACTGCGCCCACCCGGTCGGCGCCGCGTCGCAGCTCCTCGACGACGAAGCCCGGACGCCGGTAGATCCGCACGCGGAACACTCCGTCGACCGCCTCGGCCTGCTCCACCCCGTCGACGCCCTCGAGCTCACCGGGCTCGGCGGTCAGGAAGACGGTCGAGACCCCGCCGGCGCGCGGCTCGGCGACGAGCGCATCCGGCCCGACGGGCTCGCCGAGCGCGGCCGTGATCGCCAGCCCGTTCAGGTCGACGCCGAGCGCGGCCGTGCAGAGCTCCGCGTCGTGCCCGCCGCCGAGCCGGGCCGCGACCTCCACGACCTGCGGCCCGTCCCGTGTGATCCGCAGCTGGGTGTACGTCGGGCCGTCCTCGATCCCGAGCGCCTCGACTGCGCGCGCGGCGGCGGCGGCCGCTTCGCCGGCGGCGTCGGCCCTCGACGGCCAGACGTGCGCCAGCGCGACGCCGAACGCAGGCGGGTCCGCCGTCAGGCGGTCGGTGACGGTCAGCGGGTGGAACCGGCCGCCGACGGAGAACGCGACGACGGTGACCTCCGGCCCGTCCGCGACCTCCTCGACGAGCGCATGGCCGTTCCTGGACTCGTGCAGCGCCCGGTTGATCGCGCCTTCGAGCTCGGCTGCGTCCCGGACGAGGCTCAGGCCGCGCTGCCCCTGCCGGTCCGGCGCCTTCACCACGCACGGGACCGGCAGGCCGTCCTCGAGCTCCGCCACGAGCCGCCAGGCCGGCTGCGGCAGGCCCGCCTCGGCGAGCCGCTCTCTCTGCCGCGCCTTGGAGACGGCGAGTGCCGCGGTCGCCGCCGTGAGCGGGTGCCCGATCCCGATCTTCTCGGCCACCCGGGCCGCAACGGCAACGGGCCAGTCGATTCCGGGCGCCACGATCCCGTCGACCCGCTCCGCCTCCGCGAGGAGCTGGATCCCGCGCTCGTCCTCGGTCGAGATGATCGCGCGCTTGTCCGCGACGCCGAAGCCCAGCGCGGAGGGGTCGCGGTCGAGTGCGATGACCTCGAGGTCGTCGCGTGCGGCGGCAGCCTCGAGCAGCCCGAGCTGCGCCGGGCCTGCCCCTAGTACGAGGAGACTTCTTCGCGAGCCTGGTGCGCCCACCAGGCTTGATTGTCGCGATACCACGCGACGGTGCGCCCGAGGCCCTCCTCGAGCGAGGTCCGTGCCTGCCAGCCGAGGAGGCGCTCCGCCTTGCCGGTCGAGCCGATGTGCCGCTGCACCTGGCCGGGCCGCTCGTCGACGTGCTCCTTCAGCGACGAGGGCCTGCCGGTGAGCTCGAGGACGAGGTCGGCGATCTCGGAGACCGACGCATCCCGCCCGGTCGCGACGTTGATCACCTCGCCGCTGACGGCCGCCAGGTCGGCTTCGATCACGGCCTGGATCGCCTCCGCGTCGTCCTCGACGTAGAGCCAGTCGCGGCTCGCCGTGCCGTCGCCGTGCACAGTCAGCGGCCGGTCGGCGAGCGCCTGCAGGATGAAGCGCGGGATCAGCTTCTCGGGGTGCTGGCGCGGGCCGTAGTTGTTGAACGGCCGCACGATCACGATCGGGAGCCCGTACGTGACGCGATAGCTGTAGGCGAGCCGGTCGCCGCCCGCCTTCGTGGCCGCGTAGGGGCTGCGCGGGTTGAGGGGATGCTCCTCGTCCATCGGGTCGCGCTCCGCGGTGCCGTAGACCTCGCTCGACGAGATCAGCAAGAACCGCTCGACCCGCGTCTCGCGGATCGCGTCGAGCAAGATCTGCGTGCCCTCGACGTTCGTCGTCACGAACTCGCGGGCGCCCTCGGCGATCGACTTCTCGACGTGCGACTCGGCCGCCGCGTTCACGATCACGTCGCAGTCCTGGATCACCTCGGCGACGAGGTCGACGTTGCGGATGTCGCCGTGCACGAACGAGAGCCGCTCGTGCGCCATCACGTCCTTCAGGTTCGCCGGATTCCCCGCGTACGTGAGCGCGTCGAGCGACACGACCTCGTAGGGGGTCGAGCGCAGGAGGTGGTGGATGAAGTTGGCGGCGATGAACCCGGCGCCGCCGGTGACGAGCACGCGCTTCAGGACGGTCAGAGCTCCCGGTCGATGGTGTACAGCGGACGCCCCTCGACGTCCCGCTGGATTCTGCCTAGGTACTCCCCCACGAGCGCGAGGATGAAGCCCTG
>DATBMH010000015.1:0-9845 GCA_036554945.1 Gaiellaceae bacterium
CACCACCGTCTGCTCGAGCAGTACCTCTCGCAGACGCTCGGCCTTCCGATCGACGCGCTCCACGACGAGGCCGACCGCCTCGAGCACGCGCTCTCGGAGGAGCTGGAGGCGCACATCGACCGTCAGCTCGGGTTCCCGACGCACGACCCGCACGGCGACCCGATCCCCGGGCCCGACCTGAAGCTCGTCGTCACCGAGGCGACGCCGCTCTCGACGCTGGCGCCGGGCGCCAAGGCGACCGTGGAGCGGGTTCCCGACGGCGACGGGGAGCTCCTGCGCTACCTCAGCGAGCTGAAGCTGACGCCGGGAAGTCGCGTCGAGGTGCGCGAGGCCGCGCCGTTCGAGGGGCCGCTCACCGTTCGCGTCGGCGGCGCGGAGCACGCGATCTCGCGCGAGCTCGCCGCCAAGATCTCGGTCAGCTAGGAGGCTCGGGCAGCAGGTACCGCAGGAGGCGCACCGGTCTGGCGCCGTCGGGCGCCTCCGACGCGTCGCGCGTGACGTACGGGACGAGCAGCTCCTCCATCTTCCAGTCGAGCGCCTCGGCCTCCTCGCGCGTGAGCAGGGTCCGGGCGCCCGACATCCCCGAGACGCGGCGCCACTCGGGCTCGAGGCCGGGCTCGTGATCGGCGAGCCAGCGGCCGGGAACGTCGCCGGCGCGCCGGATCATCTCGTTCGCGAGCGCCCGGTACGCGGCCTGGCTTTCGGCGTCGTCGGCCGGCTCGAAGCGGATGCCCTTCGCGATCGTTTCCCACGCGGCGTCGGCTTCGGTCACCAGTTCGAACGAGGCGAGCTCCCGCAGGTGCGACTCGGCCTCGGCGGCGCTCGTCCCGGTTTCGGCGGCGACGCGGTCCGGGGCCGCGGGCCCGTGGCGCTGGAGCCACTCGAAGATGGTCAGGCGAGCTGGGTCCGCGAGCGCGCGCATCGTCGCTGCGTCGCGGATCTCGAGGTCGCCGAGCTCGTTGATATCCGGCACGACGCGAGGCTACAGGACGTAACTTGACGGTTACGTAACTTCTGGGTTACGCTTTGGATGTGAGCGCGTTCGAGGCCCTGGCGGATCCGACGAGACGGCGAATCGTCGAGCTCGTCTCGGAGGGCGAGCGCTCCGCAGGCGAGATCGCATCAGCATTCGCGATCTCGCGGCCCGGCGTCTCGAGGCATCTGCGCGTCCTCCGCGACCACGGCGTCATCCGTGCGCGCGGCGAAGGGACGAGGCGGCTGTACTCGCTGGACGAGCGGGCCTTCGCCGAGGTGGACGACTGGCTTCGGCGCTTCTGGACGAACCGACTCGACGCACTGGAGACCGAGCTGAGGAGGGGACGACGTGAACGAGGGACAACTCAGGACTGAGGGCGACCGGTGCGGCGTGCGCTTCGAGCGCCGGTACGAGGCGACGCCGGAGGAGCTCTGGTCGGCGCTCACGGAGCCCGAGCGGCTCACGCGCTGGCTCGCGAACGTCGCGGAGCTCGAGCTCCGGCCCGGCGGCAGGTTCCTGCTCGTCTGGCAGGAGGACGGCCAGCAGACGGACGGGACCGTGCTCGACCTCGAGCCGGGCCGCGTCCTGGAGCTCGGCTGGACCTACCCCGACGAGCCCGAGAGCGCCGTCCGCTTCGAGCTCCGGGCTGACGGCGACGGAACCGTCCTCGTCCTCGACCACCGTGGCCTGCCGCCTCGTGCGATCGCGGGCTACGGCGCCGGCTGGCACTCGCACCTCGACTCGCTGGACGCCCATCTCGCCGGCGGCAGAGCGGACTGGAGCGCGCGCTTCCAGGAGCTCGGGCCGGCCTACGAGCAGCAAGCGGAGGCGGTCACAGGTTGAGCGCGGGCACGCGGAGCGGCGGGCGAGGGATGGTCGCCGTCCGTGTGCGCGCCGGCGGCAGGCCGAGGTAGCCGGCGCCGAGCGCGGTGAGCTCGTCCACGAGCGCGGCCCGTGACATCCGGTGCGGGACGAGGAACGTGTCGCTGAAGGTGAGCCGCTCGACGAGCACCGCGTCGATCGTCTCGATGAGCACCTTCGCGGCGAGCCGCGGGTCCGGGTGGCCCACCTCGGCCCGGCGCTCCTCGAGGAGCAGCGCGAGCGCGTCGAAGATCGCCTCGTAGTGCGCCTTCGCCGCCGCGCGGACGGTGGGCGACGGCGGGGCGGAGCGCCAGCGCTCCGTGAGCGCGCGGTTGAGCGGGTGGTGGTTCGCCACCGCCTCGACCCAGCCGCGCACGACCTCGCGGACGATCTCGGTGGCGTGCCGCCCGCGCCAGTTCTCCGGCGCGAGGAAGTCGACCCAGCAGCGGGCGCTCTGCTCGAACAGCTGGCGGTCGACGTGGTCGAAGAGCGCCTCCTTCGTCGGGAAGCGCCCGTAGAACGCGCCGACGGACACGCCCGCGCGCTCGGCGATCTCCGGGACCGACGGACCCTCCCGCCCGCGGTCCACGACGAGCTCGAGCGCCGCCTTCACGATCCGCTCCTGCGTCTGGCGGCTCCTCGCCTGCTGGGGCTCAGGCATGCGGATCGAGCAGGACCTTGCCGACGTTCCTGCGGTCCTGGAGGTAGTGGTGGGCGGCGGCCGCCTCGGTCAGTGGGAAGACACGGTCGACGTGCGGCGCGATCGCGCCGTCACGGACCCCTTGCCAGAGGCACTCGAGCCACGAGGCGAGGACCGGCCGCTCCGCGCCCGCATCGGCCGTCATGAACGAGCGCGACGACGCGAAGAGGTCGACGAGCGGCAGGCTCATCGCTCCGAGGGCGGGCTCGGGATCGTCGACCGGATCGTCCTTGCCCTGGATCCAGCCCGTCAGCCCGTAGGCGACCACTCGTCCCCCGTATCGGAGGCAGTCGAGGCTCGGACGGAAGCCCCGGTCGCCGACGCCGTCCACGACGACGTCCACCCCGCCGTCCGTGAGGTCACGGACGTCGTCCACGAGGCTCGCCGAACGCGAGTCCACGACGCCTGCGACGCCCTGGCCGCGGAGAAACTCGTGCTTCGGCGGCGACGCCGTCGCGTAGACCTCGGCGCCCGCGTCGAGCGAGAGCTGGACCGCGGCGAGACCGACACCGCCGGCCCCGGACGTGACGAGCACCCGGTCGCCCTTGCGAACGCGAGCGGCCTGGCGAACCGCCGAGTACGCGGTCAGGTAGTTCAGCGGCAGCGCGGCGGCGAGCTGTGCGTCGACGTCGGCCGGAAGCGAGTAGACGAGCTCCTCCGGGACAGCGACCTCCGTGGCGTAGGTGCCGCGGGTGAAGTACGGCGTCGCGACGACCCGGTCGCCCGGTGCGAAGACGGACGAGCCCGATTCCTTCACGACGCCGGCGACCTCGATCCCCGGCGTGACCGGCGGCTCCCCGCCTGCGCCGAGGCGGACCCAGACGTCGGCGAAGTTGACGCCGATCGCCTCCGACTCGATCACGACCTGGCCCTCCTGCGCCGCCAGCGGCTCGGCCTCGACCGGGACGAGCACCTCGGGTGCTCCGAACTCGCGTACCTCGACCTTCAGCATGTCGCGCTCCTTCGAACTCGAACCCGAATGTTGATTCGGATACTAGTCGAAGTCGAAGCGCGTTGCCGTCTTCGGGTAGTCGCTCTCGAGCCAGGCCAGGGCGCGCCGCGGCCGCAGCCGGTACCAGCCCTCGCCCGTCGAGTCCTCGACGTTGGGCCTCCAGGCGTACTTGGGCTCGTAGGCGGCCGCCGTGCGCTCGTCCGGGACGAAGCGCTCGACGCGGCCGTGGAGGATGACGGCCTCGTCCCCGCTCTCGAGATGGATCACCACGCGGCGGTCCCGCTCGAGGTTCAGGGCCTTCCGCGAGCTCGGATTCGTCCCGAACTGCACGGCGCCGTCCAGCCACACGCCCCAGACGGGCGCGACGGAGGGCCCGCCGTCCGGGTTCGTCGTCGCGATCCAGTAGTTCCGCGACTTCTCCAAACGCTCGTCGACCCAGCTCCAGTCGAGCATCCCCTCGTCGTCGGCGGAGATGCCGTAGTGGGGCCCGAAGCCGGGGCGGCTGCGCCGGGGCTCGCTCACGCGACGACCCGGTAGACCTCGAAGACCTCGGCATACTCGCGGTTGACGTTCACCCCGTGCGTCCGCGCGAGGTTCCAGACGTACTCGGGGTCGCTGTACCGGCGGTGCTGCTGCGACTCGTACCTCCCGAGCGCGCGGACCTTGCGCTCCACGTGCTCCTTGTCGAGCGCGACGTACGCCTGGTAGTCGAAGTTGAAGTTGTTCCAGGGGATCTCGTAGCCGAGGATCGTCGTCCGCTTGAACGCGCGCAGCCCCTCGGCCGCGATGACCTGGTGGTCCTGGTGGATGTCGCGCAGGCTCGGCTGGAGAACCGCGTCCGGCTTCCACTCCTCCCAGAGGCCGATCAGCAGCTCGAGGATCTCCTGGCGGTGCTCCGGGAACGTCCGGACCTCGAAGTCGTGGACGTCGAGGTTCGAGTCCGGGATGCCGAGCTCCGCGGTCGCCTCGCGGACCTCGCGGGCGAGCGTGTCGGGCGGGAAGCCCTCCGGGAGCGAGCGCGTCGCGATCGAGAACGCGACGTAGCGCACCTCGGTCCCCTCCGCGACGAGACGGGCCAGGGTCGCGCCGCAGCCGAATTCGCCGTCGTCGGTGTGCGGCGCCAGGACGAGGACTCGCTTCCAGCCGGTGATCATCGGAGAGGCATTCGACGGAGGGACGTAGTATCCGGCCCCGGGAATGGACGAGGCCGGACTGGCGGAGCTCGCAGGAATCGTCGGCGCCGGCGGCGCCGCGCTCGCCATTCTCGCCGGTCGGCGGGCCACTCTGCTCGCGGGGTTCGGGCTGCTGGCCGTGGCCGAGGGGCTCCTGGCCGCGTCCATGGCCGGAACGGACGTGGTCGACAAGGCGGCGTCGCCCGCGGCGTTCGCCGCCGGCCTCGGCGGGCTCGTCCTCGTCGCCGTGGCGGCGGCCGTCTTCGTCCGGTACCCGCTGCTGACGATCCCGGCGCTCGTCCTCGCCGCGCCGTTCCGTCTCCCACTCGAGTTCGACCGGGACAACCGGTTCTTCTTCGCGCTGGCCGAGGGCGGCAGGCTCGGCCGGCTGATCCCGCTCTACGCAGTGCTCACGGCCACGGCGGTCGCATTCCTCTACCGCGCACTGCGGTCGAGCGACGTCGCCGCGCCGTCCCGCCTGATCGCCGTGCCGGCCGCGGCGTTCCTGGCCTTCGCGTCGCTCTCACTGCTGTGGACCCGGGACCTCGACGCCGGCGCGAACCTGCTCGCGTTCTTCCTGCTCCCGTTCGCGGCGATGGTTGCCCTCGTCGCGCGCGCGGACCTCGCCCCCTGGTTGCCGAAGGCGCTCGCCGTGATCGCGCTGGGCCTCGCCTCCGTCTTCGCCGTCGTCGGCCTCTGGCAGCAGGCGACGCGGGAGCTGCTGTTCTACGAGCCCGAGCTGCAGGTCGCGAATGCGTACTCGCCGTTCTTCCGCGTGACCTCGCTGTTCACGGACCCGAGCCTCTACGGCCGCCACGTCGTCCTCGGGTTCGCGGTGCTGCTGGTTCTGATCTGGGCGCGGAAGATCCACCTGGCACTCGCGATCCCGCTGCTGGCGCTGCTCTTCGCCGGGCTCTACTTCTCGTACTCCCAGTCGAGCATGATCGCCCTCTTCGTGGTCGCGGCGGCCGTCACGCTCGTCGCAGGCGACCGGGCCGCGCGCCGGGCCGTGATCGCCGCCACCGCCGTCGCGATCGCGGTCGCCGCGGGCTTCGTCGCCGTGGAGGCGCGGGACCAGTCGATCCGCGACCTGACGAGCGGTCGCTGGCAGCGCGCCGAGCTGACGCTCGACGTCGTGCGCGAGCAGCCGCTGATCGGGGTCGGCCTCGGGGCCCAGCCGAAAGTCAGCCGCGAGCTCGGCGCCGGCCGAAGCGCGCGCGAAGCTCGGTTCGTGTCGCACACCACCCCGCTGACGGTCGCCGCTGAGCTCGGCCTCGTCGGCTTCGCGCTCTACGTCCTGCTCCTCGCCGCGGCCGCGCGGATGATCGTCGTCCTCCGGCACACGTGGCCCACGCTCGCCCTCGCGCTCGGGGCGGTGCTCCTCACGCTCTTCACGCACGCGCTCGCCTACAGCGGCTTCTTCGAGGATCCGATCACCTGGCTGACGCTCGGGATCGGCGCCGCGTACCTCGTCGTCCCCGTCCGGGTCCCCGAAACGAGGCGGGCGACCACGGACGCGGCGCCGATCGCGGGGCCCCAACCGGTTCCCACGAAGTGACGCGGCGCGAAGCCGGGGCCGTCCTCGGCGTCCTCGGGATCCTCGTGGCGATCACCATCCCGGAGCTCGGCTCCGAGGCGTGGCCCTTCCACGTGCGGTCCGGCGGGACCGACCCACAGGGACCCTTCCGCTGGCTCGTCAAGGCGGCGGACAGGGACTTCGACATCGCGCTCCTCCGGGCAGCCGCGCTCGTCGCCGGACTGGTCGTCGCCCTCGGCGCGGCCGTGGTGCTGGCCCGGCGGACGATCCGGCCGTGGCTCGTCGGCCTGATCTGCGCGGCGGTCGTCGGGCTGCTGATCCTCCCGGCGACATTCCTCCAGGTCGGGCTCCGCGACTCGTCCGAGCCCTGGTATCACGTGAACGACTCGACGTACCAGATCGAGATCGCCGGCGACCTGATCCTCGACGGCGAGAACCCGTACGGGCACGACTACCGCGGCAGCGGCCTCGAGCGCTGGTACCCGGCGGCGCAGCCGGACGCGCGGATCCCGCAGGTCGCGCTCGACCACTTCGCGTACTTCCCGGGCACCGCGTTGACGGCGACCGTGTGGCGCCTCCTTCCGGTGCCGTTCGACGACTACCGGATGCTCGTGCTGCTCTGCACGCTGGCGCTCTTCGGCGCCGCGCTGCTCTTCGACGCGCCGCTCCACTGGCGGCTTGCGGCCGGCGCGGCGCTCGCGGCCAACCCGCTGGCGATCACCGCGGCGTGGTTCGGGACGGCCGACGCGCCGAGCCTGCTGTTGACGGTCCTCGCGTTCGTCTTCGTCGCCCGATCGCGCTTCCTCGCAGCCGCGGCGTGCATCGCGGGTGCGGTGCTCCTGAAGCAGTTCGCGCTGATCGCGCTGCCGTTCCTCGCCGTGGCGATGCTGGCCCGCGCCCCACAGACGGTTCTGTGGCGCTCAGCCGCCCTGTTCGCCGGCATCGTCGCGCTCGGGATCCTGCCCTTTGCGATCTGGGATCCCGGTGCGCTCTGGGACGACACGATCGCGTACGGCGCCCAGACGTACAGGATCATCGGCTACGGGCTCGCCGGCGTCCTCCTCGAGATCGGCGTGCTCGACGACCGGTTCGGCCCGTACCCGTTCCTGCCGCTCGCCGCCGTCCTCTGGCTGCCGGTCACGGCGTGGTTGTTGTGGAACCAGTGGAGGTCGAGGCTGCTGTGGATCGGGGCGGCGAGCTTCGGGGCGTCGATCTTCGGCCTGCTCTACCTGGGCCGGGTGTTCCAGAACTCGTACTTGATCTGGCCTTTGACTGCCGTGCTCGTTTCGTTCCTGCTTGCTTACGCCGAGCGGGGCGACGACGTTTCGGCGCGAAGCTGAAGACCCGCGAGCGGCCGACGATGTAGAGGTGCTGGCTGTCGGCGACGGCCGGGCTGAAGATCCCGTCGGGCCAGCGCCAGACGAGCCTCCCGGTCAGCGCATTCAGCGCGTAGGTCCCGCGGTCGCCCGCGCGCGCAGAGCGGGACGCGTTGCGCCCGCAGCGCGGACAGGCGGCGAAGTACACGAGCCCGTCGATCACGCTCGGCGCGCCGTGGATCGCGGACGACGCCTGGAAGCGCCAGAGCCGGTCGCCGGTCGCGGCGTTGAACGCCATGAACTGGCCGTCGTAGGTGCCGATGTAGACGCGCTGCCTCCAGACGGCCGCGGCCGTGTAGATGTAGTTCCCCGCCCGCTGCGCCCAGAGCAGCCGGCCGCTCGAGGCGCCGAAGGCGTAGAGGGTCCCGTCGGTGTTCCCGATGAAGACCCGCCCGTACGCGATCGTCGGGGTCGCGTAGAAGAACTCGCGCCGGCCGAAGCGCGACTGCGCCTGCGCGCGCCAGCGGAGCCGTCCGGTGCGGGCGTCGAGCGCGTAGAGGCTCCCGCCGTCGGTGCCGAAGTAGACGTTCCCGTTGGCGAAGGCGGGCGAGCTGTTGATCTCGGCGTCTGCCGTGAACGTCCAGCGGGCCTTGCCCGTGTAGATGTTGACCGCGTGCAGCTTGTGGTCCCACGAGCCCGCATAGAGCGTCTTGCCGACCACGAGCGGCGACGACTCGAAGACCCCGGCGCGGTAGCGCCAGATGAGCTTCCCGGTCCGGGCCGCCATCGCGACGATCTGCCCGGGCTGGCTCCGCGGGAAGCGGTTGCACGGCAGCGGCTGCATCCACGTGTGGTAGACGACCCTGTAGGCGACCGTGGGGGACGCAGCCGAGCAGTGGTTGAAGCGCCGCTGCCAGATGATCTTCCCGGTGCGGTGGTGGAACGCGTAGAAGCGCCCTCGCTGGTTTGCGACGTAGAGGCGGCCGTACGCGATCGACGGCGGAAACTCGAGCACGTGGCCGGCCTTGAACGTCCAGCGGAGGCGGAACGGCGGGCGGAGCTTGAAGTCGGTGGACGTGTGCGTCCGCTGCACGCGCAGCCCGTAGGTGGGCCACGGCAGCCGGAGGACGACCCGCCGCGGCCGCGGCGCCTCCGGCGCCTTCTGCGTCTGGGTCGTCACGAACTCCTCCGTCGACGAGCCGCGCTTGTAGTCGATCGTCCCCTCCTCGTGCAGCCAGATGCCGGCGAGGAAGCCCGGGACGACGGTCGCGACGGCGATGCCGGCGAGCGCGAAGGCACGGTCCCTGGTCACGGCCTCCGCACCACCACGAGCGCGGTGTCACGGCGACCGGAGACCTCGACCACGAGCGGGTAGCGGCCTGGCTGCGCGGGCGCGCGCAGCCGCAGGATCCGGACGCGCGCCGAGCCGCGGCGCCGCCCGAGCCGCCACGAGTAGCGCCGAGCATCTGTCGAGACCAGCACGGAGAAGCCGGCCCGCGGCCGGGCGCGGATCACCTCGGCGGCGATGTTGACGTACCGGATGCGGACGTCGAACGGCCCCGTCGGCCGGCTGCGGTTGCCCGCCTGGTCGACCGAGGCGACGGAGAGCCGGTACGGGCCGCGCCGCCGTCCCTTCGGCGACCAGACGATCGCGCCGCTCCGGCGTAGCGCGGTCCTGCCCTCCTGGCGGCCGTTCACGAGCAGCACTGCGTGCACGGGCTCCGAAGCCCGGTAGCGGATCGTCAGCGTGTCGGCCCGCCCGTCGCCGTCGGGGGAGATCACGCGCGGCCGCAGCCGCGTGATCTCGAGCTCCGCCGGCGTCGTGTCGACGTTGATCACCCGCGGGAACTCGATCGTCCTGTCGAGCTTCGCGAGCTCGACGCGGGGGCGGTACTCCCCCTCGGGCACGACCTGGCCGTTCTGATCACGGCCGTCCCAGCCGAACGTGTGGTTGCCGCGCTGGAAGCTTGCGTCGCTCAGGAGCGTCCGGACGACCTGCCCCTGCGCGTCCTCGATCGTCAGCGTCAGCCGGTCGGGCTGGTTGAGCCGGAATGCGACCTGCGCGGTCTGCGTCTCGCACCTGCAGGTCGGCGAGAACGTCGGCGTGATGCGCGGGCGCGCGATGGGGTCGGGCTCGAGCTTCAGCTGCTCGGTGACGACGAACGCAGCCGCCGTCCCGGCAAGCAAGATCAGAACGACGATCGTTCGTAGGTGCCGGGCCACGCCCGCCGAGTGTAGAGAGGGGTCCTGAGATCTCTGTAAGGGAACCTGCTTGCCCGGCCCCGCCGGGCCGGAAATCCCTCACAGTCGGCGGCTACGATCTCCGCCGTG
>DATBMH010000016.1:0-8681 GCA_036554945.1 Gaiellaceae bacterium
AAACGACCGGCCGCCCAAGAAGGGCGGCCGGCGCCGTCGGGAGACGACATGCCGCAAGCCAAGAGCGCGCGAGGCTTGCAGCGCGGAAACTATAAACGCCCTGCTTTGAAAACGGGGGATTTTCTACGGGGACGCCCCTCCGCCGAACGGGCCTTGCCCGTTCGGCTCCGGTGAGTCGTGAGACTTTGCGCGAAAGGCGCGCAGCAGCGCCCTAGAGGTAGCCGAGCGGGTCGACCGCGGCGCCGTTGACGCGCACCTCGAAGTGGAGGTGCGGCCCGAAGCAGTGGCCGGTGCAGCCGACGTAGCCGATCGTCTGGCCCTGGCCGACGGTCCCGCCGCCGACCACGAAGCTCGACTGGTGGGCGTACGCGGTGGCGACGCCGTTGCCGTGGTCGATGATGATCAGGTTCCCGTAGCCGCCCATCCAGCCGGCGTAGATCACGTTTCCGGCGGCGGCGGCGTGAATCGGGGTACCGTAGCCCGCGGCGATGTCGATGCCTTCGTGCATCCGGCCCCAGCGCCACCCGTAGCCGCTGACGACCGGGCCGCCGACCGGCCAGACCATCCCGGCCGCCGAGACCGTCCCGTCGCCGGAGCTCGAGTAGCTCGGGCCCGACTGCGCGGCGTTGATGCGGGCCGCGAGCTGCGCGCTGGTCTTGAGGAGCTCCTCGGCCTTCCCCTCGTAGCGCTCGGCAGCCTCGTGCGCGTCGTGGAGGCTCTCCCGCTTGGACGACCGCGCCTGGGCGAGGCCCTTCCGGGAGGCGAGCAGCTGGTCGTAGACGGACCGCTGCTGCTGGGTGCGGATCTCGACCACTCGGGTCACGGCGGTGACGCGCGCCTTCGTCCTCCCCGTGCGCCGCTTGAGGTCGCGCATGTGGTCGCGCGCGCCGGTGACGTGCTCGACGACCCGCTGATCCTGCTTCGCGATCGAGTCCAGGTAGTCGATCTGGTCGAGCGCGTCGCTGAAGCTGGACGCGTCGAGGACGATGTCCATCGTCGTCGGGTCCTCGCCCTCGTAGACGGCGACGAGCCGGTCGGCGAGCCGGCTCTGGGCGACCGTGTACTGGCCCCGGAGGTACTCGAGCCGCTCGCTCTGGAGCCGGTAGAGCGCCTTGACCGCCTCCAGCTTCCGCTGGTGCAGCGCGAGGTCCTCCTCGAGCGCCGCGAGCCGGCTGGAGACGTCGCCCACCTCGGCTTCGAGCACCTGGATCCGCTCGGAGACCGTCGCGATCTCCTGCCGAAGCCGCTCCTCCTGCGCCCGCGCCGCGTCGGCCTTGCTCTGCAGGGCCTGCGCCTGCTGGTCGAGCTGCTGCTTGCGGTCGTAGAGGCTGCCGGACGCCGGCGCCGCGGCGACCAGGATGAGAACGAGGCTGCAGACGATTCGTCGAGCCATGGGAGCGTGTTCGCGGGCCGGGGAGACCTCCCTCCCGGGCCGGATGGGGCGGCATGCTACCGGTCGGATCGGCCAGACGGAAGCGTTGGCTCCGAAAACGGCTGCTCTGGGGCCTCTTTTGGCGTCTCGGGTGGCAACAGCGCCGCGGCGCGCCGGCGAAGCGGATGCACCTGCGCCCGGTAGTCCGCGTCCGTGATCTTCCCCGTGCGGTGGTCGAACTCGAGCTCCTTCAGCTCGGCCAGGAGCCGGTCCCGCTCCTCGGCCGCCGCCAGCGTCTCGTCGGCCGGCTTCTCCGGCTCGGGCGGCTCGTCCTTGCGCAGGAACGGCACCGCGACGAACACGACCGCCGCCGCCGCGAGCAGCGCGCCGAGGAGCAGCTCCGGGCTCACGCCCTCGCGAGCGCCTCGCGGCCGCCGTACCGGATCGCGAGCCGCCGCTGCTCCCTGGCGTCCGGCCAGAGCGCGATGAGCGCGCCGCCCAGGAACACGAACCCGGCGATCCAGATCAGGTTCACGAGCGGCTTCACGAGCACCTTGAGGAAGAGCGTCTCGCCGTCGATCTGGTCCGCGACGAGGAAGAGATCCTCGCCGTTGAGCTTGTCGGACCGGATCGCCGCCTCGTTCGAGACCTGCTGCTCGGCGAAGTAGCGGTTCTTGCCCGGCTCGAGCGTGCCCAGGCTCTTCCCGTCCCTCGAGACCTCGACCACGGCGCGGAGCTCCTGCGCGTTGGCGCCGCGGCGCTCCTCGACGCCGCGGTACCGCAGGTCGTACCCGCCGACCGCCATCGTGTCGCCTGGGAGGAGCCGCCGCTCGGCGACGGTGTCGTACGCGCTGGAGCCGATGACGCCGATCGCGAGCAGCACGATCGACGCGTGGACGACGTAGCCGCCGTACCGGCGCCGGTTGCGCCCGACGAGCGACGTGAACGCGCTTGTCCAGGACGAGCTGCCGAGCGCGTGCCTCGCGCGGGTCCCGCGGGCGAACTCGAGCACGATCGACGCCATGACGAACGCGCAGAACGTGTAGCCGACCAGCCCGGGAATCGACGATCCGGCGCCGAGGAGGAGCAGGATCCCGCCGCAAGCGAGCGCCACGCCGGCCGGCCACGCGAAGGTCCTCCCCAGCCCGCGCAGCGACGCGCGACGCCAGGCGATCAGCGGCCCGATCCCCATGAGCAGGAGCAGCGGGAGCCCGAAGGCCTTGAGGAAGAAGTTGTAGTACGGCGGCCCCACCGTCACCGGCTCGCCGCGCAGCGCCTCGGTGATGATCGGGTAGAGGACGCCCCAGAGAATCGTCAGGCAGAAGGCGATCAGCAGCAGGTTGTTGTAGAGGAACGTCGCCTCCCGCGACACCGGCGACTCCAGCCGCGTCCTGGAGTGGAGCATCGGCAGCCTGGTCAGGACGAGGCCGATCGAGGCGGCGAGGACGACGCCGATGAAGCCGAGGAACCACGGGCCGATCGAGCTCTCGGTGAACGAGTGGATCGAGCTGATGATCCCGGAGCGCGTCAGGAACGTCCCGAAGAGCGCGAGGGCGAAGGCGCCGATCACGAGCAGGACGTTCCAGATCTTCAGCATCCCGCGCTTCTCCTGGATCATCACCGAGTGCAGGAACGCGGTCGCCGCGAGCCACGGCATCAGCGCCGCGTTCTCGACGGGATCCCACGCGAAGTAGCCGCCCCACCCCACCTCGACGTACGCCCAGTGGGCGCCGAGCAGCTGCCCGAAGCCGAGGAACGTCCAGGCGAGGAGCGTCCAGCGGCGTGTGACGACGATCCAGAGCTCGTCGCTGCGCCGGGCGGCCAGGGCGCCCATCGCGAACGCGAACGGGATCGTCAGCCCGACGAAGCCGAGGTAGAGCATCGGCGGGTGCGCGAGCATGTACGGGTTCTGGAGGCTCGGGTTGAGCCCCGATCCGTCCGCAGGCGCCGTCTGCGTCGCGAACGGGCTCGAGACCGCGACGAGCACGAACGAGAAGAACACGATCACGCCGCCGAGGATCGGGACCGTCCAGGCGAGCAGCGTCGGCGCCGACCTGCGAGCGAAGAGCACGGCAACCGCCGAAAACCCGGTGAGGATCAGCAGCCAGAGCAGCAGCGAGCCTTCCTGGCCGCCCCAGAACGCGGAGATCGTGTAGCCGAGCGGCAGCTCCCGGCTCGAGTGGTCGGCGACGTACGTCAGGCCGAAGTCGTTCTGGACGAGGGCGATCAGGAGCACCAACGACGCAACGAGCGCGGCGGCAAAGGACGCCACGATCGCGTTCTCGGCCGAGGAGGCCAGCCGCTGACGGCGCTCCCGCGCGGCGAGGGCGCCGGCCACGACGGCGTACACCGCCAGGCCGAGGCAGACGACGAGCGCGACCCGCCCCAGCTCGGGCATTACGTCTTCTTCGAGCTGTACTTCGACGGGCACTTCGTCACGAGCGTCCCCGGCTCACCGACGAAGGTGCCGTTTCGCAGCTGCCCTTTGAGCGAGATGTCCCTGCCGACCTTGAACATGTCCGGCACCGACCCGGTGTAGGTCACCGGGAGCCGGACGGGCGAGCTGCCCTGGACGTCCTTGATCCGGAACCGGATCGTGCGGCCGCTCCGCTGGACCGGAGCGACGACCTTCCCCACGATCGTGACCTCGCCGGTCCGTCCCTGGAGCTGGCTCGGACGCAGCTGCGGCGTCCCGCCGGCGATGGACGTGTAGAGCAGGAAGACAGCGAGCATCGCCGCCACTCCCAGGGCGATGACGAGGCGGGCAGGACTCGAACGGCGCGCCACGCCGTCAGTGTAGCCCTGGTGTTCCTAGGCCTCGCGGGTGGGGGCAGGCCGGCGCCGCGCGGGTATCCGGTACCCGTGCTCCTCACAGAGGAGGCCCGGCGTGTCCTCGGTCAGCGCGTCGCAGTAGCCCTTCCCGTACGCGGCCCGCATGAAGGCCGCCACGATCTCGAGATTCCACTCGCCGACGTCCGCCGCCTCCCGCCAGAGGTCGGTGAGACGGAGGTCGATGTCGAGCTCGAGAAGGTCGATCCTGGAAGGGCGCTTGGCCATGCGCTCAGGGTAGGAACGGCGTCGGACGGCGCAGGAAGCATCCGCCGAACGGCGTCGTTTGCACGGTCATGGCGCCCGTCCACGAGCTCCGCGTCGCCCTCACCGTCCCGGACTACGCCGCCGCCGTGCGGTTCTACCGCGACGCGCTCGGGCTGCCGGTGGTCGAGGAGTGGGACACCGAGGACGGGAGCGGCGTCGTCCTCGACGCCGGCCGCGCCACGCTCGAGCTGCTCTCCGAAGGCCAGGCCGAGCACGTCGACGACGTCGAGGTGGGCCGCCGCGTCGCAGGGCCGGTGCGCCTCGCGCTCGAGGTCGACGACTCCGGCGCGACCGCCGATGCTCTCGAGGGCGCGGGCGCGGAGCGGTTGGCCAACCCGGTGGTGACGCCGTGGCGGCACTGGAACGTCCGCCTGCGTGCGCCGGACGGCATGCAGCTGACGCTCTTCACCGTCCTCGACGAAGAGCCCGACCGTTAGCCTCTCGCCGATGGGCGAGTTGCGGTTCGGGCCGGCGCGGATTCCCTCGCGGGAGTCGCCGGAGGAGGCGATCGCGATCCTCCAGGAGCGCGGCTACACGGCGTGCGAGATCGACTTCGAGGGCAAGTTCTGGATGGACTACCCGTGGGCCGAGCGGCTCGGGGATCTGGCCAGGGACGCGGGCATCGCGCTCTCCGTCCACGCGCCCATCGCGGGCTTCGTCGGCCACGCGGAGCGCGGAAAGAAGCTGAACATGGCGGTCGGGATGCTCGACCACTCGGCCGGGATCGCCCTCACGGCGGGCGCCGAGCTCGTCGTCTTCCACCCGGGCTTCCTCCTCGGCCGGGAGCGCGAGATGGCGATCGACGACGTCGTCGAGCAGGCGGGCGAGCTACGGGAGCGACTGGAGAAGAAGGGCCGCGGCGTTCCTTTCGGGGTCGAGGTCATGGGCCGCGTCCGCGAGCTCGGGACGATCGACGACGTGCTCGAGATCTCGCGGCGGGTGGACTGGATCCGGCCCGTGCTCGACTTCGCCCACATGCACGCGACCTCCGACGGCGCCTTCACCGAGCCGACCGCCTTCACGGAGGTGCTCGAGGGTGCCGACGCGGTGCTCCAGCCGGGCGCGCCGTTCCACATCCACTTCTCCGACATCGCCTACGCGAACCGGAACGAGACGAAGCACCTGCCTTACGGAGAGGGAACGCTGCGCGCGGACCCGTTGGGCGAGGCGCTGGCCGGGTTCGACCGGCCGGCGACGGTGATCAGCGAGTCGCCGGACGAGGAAAGCCACCAAGCGATCCGCTCAGCGTTGCTCGCAGCGACGTCGGCCAGGTCCTAGGCGACGGTCCCGGCAAGGGATCTTGGCTCAAAGCCCCCGGCCGAGACCGGCTGGGCACGTCACGTCTTGGATTATGCGAGCTGGGCGAGGGGAATCCTCGCTACGTAACGGTCTCAGACGCGACGCTCGACGCAGGATCTCGAGCTCGATTCGCCAGTTGTCTTGGCTGTCCGGGGAACGACCGGCACTTGAACTTCTAGGAGCGGCTGAACATCAGGCGATCTTCGCGGCCGACTCTTCCTCTTCCGGCAGCTCGCCGCGGAGCTCGGCCAGCCGGACGCGGAGCGAGGCGACCTCGTCGACCCGTTCGCGCTCCTCGAGGAACCGCATCAGCGCCTTCATCGGGTCGGCCAGCCAGCGCGAGTACTCGCTGCGCTCGAGGATCTCGATCGACTCCCTGAAGAGCGCCTCGGCCTCGTCGTCCCGCCCCTGGTGGGCGCGGATCAGGGCCAGGGACTTCTTCGTGGTCGACTGCGAGTGCACGTCCTCCGCGCCGACCGTCTCGACGGCGCGGAGCGCGTACATCTCGGCCTCGTCGACCTTCCCCTGCTCCAGCAGGATCTCGGCGAGCAGTCGCTGGACCTCGCAGAGCGTTCCGCGGTCCTCGACCGGCTTGAGGATCCGGATCGCCTCGCGGGCGAGCTTCTCCGAGGCCGCAAGGTCGCTGTCCTGGAGCAGCGTCGCCATGCGCAGCATCGCGCGGGCCAGGTGCGTCGCCGCCCCGACCTCGGCGAACAGCTCGCGCGCCTTGCGGTACTCCGCGAGCGCCTCGTCCGTCCGCTTGCGCCACGCGTGGAGCTCACCGGACTTCATGAACGCCTGCGCGCGCACGACCAGCGAGCCGCTCGACTCGGCCAGCGCCAGCGCCTCCTCGATCAGCGGCTCGGCGCGCTCGTCGTCCTGGCGAGAGGAATAGATCCCGGCGAGAGAGAGCAGCGCCTCGCTCTCGAGATCCTCCCGCTCGAGCCGGCGCGCGATCTCGAGCTGCTCGAGCGCGTACTCCTCGGATTCGCTGAGGCGGCCGCGCCACCAGGCGACCGTCTCGAGCATCCGAAGAGCGTCGATCCGGCTCTCGTCGTGCTCCGCGACGCCCAGG
Source organism: Gaiellaceae bacterium (assembly GCA_036554945.1). GTDB lineage: Bacteria > Actinomycetota > Thermoleophilia > Gaiellales > Gaiellaceae > JACDAN01. The sequence continues at coordinate 6,843 of DATBMH010000016.1, forward strand.
GCCTGGCGGGCGAGCTCCTCGGCCCGCCCGACGTCGGCCGCGCGGAAGATCGTCACCTCGGCGAGGGCGGTGAGCGCACGCGCCTCCATGTCCCGCTCGCCCTGCTTGCGGGCGCCCTCGAGCACCTGCTCCATCTCCGGGGCGACCACCGGGAAGTCGCTCATGCGCCACGCGGCCCGCGCGGCCTGGAAGCGGCGCTCCAGCGTCGGCTCGAGCTCGACTGCGCGGATGAGCAGCTTCCGTGCGGTCGCGTTCGCCTCGCGGGCCAGGGCCCGGCGTCCGGCCTCCTCGAGCGCAGCGGCCGCCTCCGTGGCGAGGTCGGCCGGCGCGGCGCCGTCGAGCTCGGCCAGGAGCGCAGTCGCCTGGTCGAGGTGGTACGCGCGGACCTCGAGCAGCTCCTCGCCGACGCGCTTGTGGAGCCACTTGGCGAAGCGCTGGTGGAAACCGGCCCGGGCGGCCTTGGACAGGCCGCCGTAGGCGACCTCGCGGATCATCACGTGCTTGAACTTGAAGGCCTGCTCGCCCGAGATCGACGAGCGCTGCTCCGGCAGCACGAGCTCGCGGAGCTCGAGGTCCTCGAGCAGCGGGTCGATGTCGGTCCCCTCGAGCACCAGCTCGCCGAGGGCGCCCTTCCAGAAGATCCGACCCATGACGGATGCGCCCTGGAGGAGCTCCTTCGCCCCGGGGGGCAGATGGTCGATTCTGGCGGCGATCAGCGCCTGCAGGGTGTCCGGGATCCGCTCGATGCCTCCGCCGTCGGCCTCCGAGAGCATGCGGATCGTCTCCTCGACGAAGAGGGGGTTCCCCTCGGTCTTGTCCAGGAGCGCCTGGCGCGAGCCGCGCGCCAGCTCGCCGTCGAGCAGCGCCTCGATCAGCGCCTCGCTGTCGGCACGGCCGAGCGGCTCCAGCTCGATCGCCGTCGCGCGGACGCGGCCGCCGCTCCAGCCGGGGCGCAGGTCGAGCAGCTCCGGCCGGGCGAGGCAGACCAGCAGCATCGGCGCGTTCCGGACCCACGTGGCCATGTGCTCGACGAGCTCGAGCATCGCGTCCTCCGCCCAGTGGATGTCCTCGAAGACGAGCACGAGGGGCTGAGGCTCGGCGAGCTTCTCCGCCCACTCGCGGGCGGCCCAGGAGATCTCCTGCTGGTTCCGCTCGCCCTTCACGGCCTCGAGCACGCCTGACGCGAGCCCGAGCAGGTCGGCGACCGCCTCGTCCGGGCAGCAGTCGCGCAGCTTCTCGAGCGCGTCGTCGAGCGGGTCGTCGTCGGCGATGCCCGCGGCCGTCTTGACCATGTCGGACAGCGCCGAGTAGGTGACGCCCTCGCCGTAGGGGAGCGCGCGCCCGAAGAGGACGGTGGCGGACTCGAGGCTGCCCACGAACTCCCGGGCGAGCCGGCTCTTGCCGACGCCGGGGTCGCCGTAGATCGTGAACAGATGGGCGCGCCGGTCCCGGACTGCGCGGTCGTACGTGTTCTGGAGCAGCTCCACCTCGGCTTCGCGGCCGACGAGCGGCGCCTGGCGGCCCGTGACTCTCGTCCGCTCGCCCGCCGCCGGGCAGATCACGCGCCAGGCCCAGATCGGCTCCGCTCGACCGCGGATCTCGACCGGCCCCTCGTCCTCCAGCTCGAACAGGCCGAGCGAGAGCCGCTGCGCGCCCGGGCCGATCAGGATCCCGTTCACGGGCGCGCCCTGCTGGAGGCGGGCGGCGATGTTCACGGCCTCCCCGGTCGCGAACGTCGACTCCGAGACGTCGTCCACGACGACCTGGCCCGCCTCGATGCCGATCCGGACGTCGAGGCCGAGCTCCTTGACGGTCTCGAGGATGCTCAGGGCCGACCGC
>DATBMH010000085.1:0-8002 GCA_036554945.1 Gaiellaceae bacterium
ACGTGCTTCGTCGAGAGCGTCGCCTGCTTCGCGATCTCGGCGTCGGTCGGCGGCCGCTCGAGCTTCGCGGACAGCTCCCGCTCTGCACGGGCGATCTTCTGCTCGCGCTCGAGGATGTGGACGGGGATCCGGATCGTGCGCGACTTGTTGGCGACGCCGCGCTGAACCGCCTGGCGGATCCACCACGTCGCGTAGGTCGAGAACTTGAACCCACGGCGCCAGTCGAACTTCTCCACGGCGCGGATCAGGCCGAGCGACCCCTCCTGGATCAGGTCGAGGAAGCTCAGGCCGCGGCCGAGGTATCCCTTCGCGATCGAGACGACGAGGCGCAGGTTCGCCTCGATCATCTGCGTCTTCGCGTGCATGTCCCCGCGCTCGATCCGCTTCGCCAGGTAGATCTCCTGGTCGGCTGTGAGCAGCGGGACCTTGCCGATCTCGCGCAGGTAGAGCCGGAGCGAGTCGAGCGACGGCTCGACGGTCAGGTCCAGCTTGGGCGCCTTCGTGTTGGTCTCCTCCGCCCCGGCCAGTGCCGGCTGCTCGTGCGGCGGGTGCTTGTGCTGGTCGCCCTCCATGAGCTCGACGGAGTGGTCGATCAGGTACGTGTAGAAGTCTTCGACCTGCTCCTTCGTGAGCTCGACCTCCTCGAGCGCCGAGACGATCTCGTCATAAGTAAGGAACCCCTTCTCTTGCCCTTCTTGGACAAGCTTGTGGAGTTCCTCGACGTCGGGGAGCGAGATGTCGACCGTGAGCAATGGGACCTCAGCTTTCTCCGCGCGAGCACGGCGTCGACCTACACACGCGAGAGCCGGTTCCCCTCAGTCCCGGCTCCCCTCCGGCCGCCGGAATATACAACGGCATTCCGGGAGCGCCAACATTTTCTTTACGACCTGTGGAAAACCCGAAATCCGGCGCACCGAGGACGTATCAATCGGCTCGAATTTCGCCGACCACCTCGCCCCGGCTGTTCTCGACGGGGCTCGTCCTGAGGACGTCGAGCGGGTGACCGAGACGTTCGAGGAACGCCGCTAGCGCCGGCCCGACGGCGCGCGAGTTGCCGTCCTCCACCTTGAGCGCGACACCGAGGCCGCCGGGCCCGGCGGCGCACATCAGGCCCTCGGCGCCGCCCTTCGCGATCCAGCCGGGCAGCGACTCCATGAGCACGGTGTCCGGCGCGCCCGGCCCGCGGATCAGCTCGGGCCGCGCCTCCATGGCCGCCGAGACGCGGTCGCCGCCGTCGAGCTCGGCGAAGCGCGAGAACGCGTACGCCATGCGTTCGAGGGGGAGGGCGAAGTTGACGACGCCGCAGCCGTCGACGGCGGTCGGGATCTCGTCCTGGCGAATGCCGGCGGCCGACGCGACCTCCGACAGCATCGCGCCCTGCACCGGGTGCTCCGCAAGCCGGTACCCGCGCGAGTCCCAGCCGTTCGCGCGGCAGAGCGCGAGGAACCCCGCGTGCTTGCCCGAGCAGTTGTGCCGGAGTGGGCTCGGCGGGTCGCCCTCCGGGCCGCACTCCAGCTCGTCCTCCTGGGCCGGCCCCTTGGCGAGGAGTGAGCGCACGGCGTCGAGCTGCTCCGGGTCGGCCAGGTGCGAGGCGGAGGCGATCGCGAGCTCTCGGTCCTCGAGGTCCGGCCGGACGCGGACGAGCGGCAGCGCCTGGATCGGCTTGGCCGCGGAGCGCATGAACGTGACGAGCCCGCCGTCGCCGGCCTCAGCCACAACGGCCCCGTCCTGCACGGCCACGGCGTGCACCACGTGTCGCGCTTCGACGGTCTCACCTCGCCGGACGGCTACCGTGATCGGCTCAGCCATGAGCCGGGGAGACTAGTTGCCGGAATTTCCCGAGATGGAGGCGTGGCGGCGCCAGCTGAACGATCCCGTCTCGGCGTTTCCGATCGCGAAGGCCGGGCCTGCGCACATCGCGACGCTGAAGACGTACGACCCGCCGCTCTCGGCGCTGGAGGGACGCCGCCTCGGAGGGGTCGAGCGGCGCGCGAAGCGGCTCCTGATGCCCACCGACGACGGCGAGCTCGTCCTGCTCTTCCACCTGATGACCGCCGGCCGGCTGAAGTTCCTCCGCACGGGCGAGAAGGGCCCGAAGACGCCCGCCTTCCGGCTGGCGTTCGAAGGCGGCTCGCAGCTCGTCCTCACCGAGGCCGGCGCGAAGAAGCGCGCCGGGGTCTGGCTCCTCACGCCGGAGCAGGCGGAGGGGGAGCTGGCCCACCTCGGCCCGGAGGCGTACGGAATCGGCGCCGAGCGCCTCGGCGCGATCTGCGCCAGCGAGTCGCGCCGCCTGCACTCGCTCCTCCGCGACCAGCGCGTGATCGCCGGGATCGGCCGCGCCTGGGCGAACGAGATCCTCCACCACGCCGGCCTCTCGCCGTACGCGCTGACGAAGGACCTCGACGAGGCCGAGGTCGCGCGGCTGGCCGAGGCGATCGACGCCGAGCTCGCCCGCGGGCTCGAGCTGCGCGAGCGGGGCGCCAAGGACGCGACCACCTACCGCGTCCACAAGCGGCTCGGCGAGCCCTGCCACGTGTGCGGGACGGCAATCGCGCGCGTCGATTTCGAGGAGCACACGATCTACTACTGCCCCACGTGCCAGACCGAGGGCCGGATCCTCAAGGACCGCCGCCTCTCCCGCCTGCTGCGTTAAGGGGCCTGCGGAAGCCGGACGACCAGACGCTCGCCGTCGACGGCGAGCTCGGCACCCATCTCGCGCAACACCCGCGTTCCCACGGCGGCGCCGAAGTCCTTGAGGTCGTCGCCGAGCGCGATCTCGCCGACGCCTTCGCCGACCGGCCCGATCGACACCTCGGGACCGTCGACCGCGAAGGCCACCTGCTCGAGCGCACCGTGCCGGCGGACGCATCCTCCGAGGGCGGCGAGCGCGTTGTGGGCCCAGTTCGGGTCGACCCGGACGGGCGCACCCGTCCCGTCCGCGCGCGCCTCGCCGTCGTCGAGCTGCGCGACCGCCTCGTCCGTGAGCGCGCGGGAGTCGGCCTCGCGCGCCTGCACCTCGAAGCGCCCGGCCTCGATCCGGGCGGCGGCGCCCAGGAGGTCGAGCAGGTCGGTCATCTGCTGCGAGGCGGCGCCGATCATCTCGACGTAGCGGTCGGCGGGCGCCGCGATCGTGTCGAGGCGCTGCAGCGTGTGCGCGAACCCCGAGGCCGTCGCAAGCGGCGTCCTCAGGTCGTGGCACGCGAGTGAAACGAGCTGGGCGAAGGTCGGTTTGCTGGCCACGCGTGTTCTCAGTTTCGGTGCGACCGCCATTATTCCGTGCGAATGACAGATCTCAGCGACCTGTTCCGCCAGGATCTCCAGGCCTCCGAGCCGGACGTCCGCGTCGGCCTGTCCCGCGCAGGGGTCACCGGCGTCTCGAAGGCGGTCCGGATCCGCTACGGCGACAGCGAGAAGCTGATCGCCGCGGAGATCGACTGCACGGTCGACCTCGGAGCCGCGCAGAAGGGCGTCCACATGTCGCGGTTCCCGGAGCTCTTCGAGGAGGTGATCGAGCACATCGTCCTCGAGGAGGCGTTCCTCGTGGAGGAGCTCGCGGCGCACATCGCCGGGGAGATCGTCGAGCGGCAGGGCGCCGGCCGGGCGGAGGCGCGGATCACCGCGAGGTACCCGACCGAGCGACGGACGCCGGTGACCGGCCTCGCGACGCAGGCGATGCTGGGGCTGATCGGCATCGCGGCGGCCTCGGACCGCGGCGTGCGGCGGGTGGTCGGCGTCGAGGCGAACGGGATCAACGCATGCCCCTGCGCCCAGGGCCTGGTCCGCGAGCGGTCGGTCGAGCGCCTGCTGGAGGCGGGGTTCGCCGACGGCGACGTCGAGCGGATCCTCGAGCTCGTCCCGCTCGCCACCCACAACCAGCGCGGCCGCGGGACGCTGTTCGTCGGCAGCGAGACCCGCGTGAACGCGCTCCAGCTCGGCGAGATCGTGGAGTCGTCGATGAGCGCGCCGGTCTACGAGCTCTTGAAGCGGCCGGACGAGCTGTTCGTCGTCGAGCACGCGCACCTGCAGCCGCGCTTCGTCGAGGACTCCGTTCGGCTCGCCCTGCAGGGCGTCCTTGACGCTTACCCGACGCTCGCCGACGAGGACTTCCTGTTCTCGCGGCAGGTCAACCTGGAGACGATCCACACGCACGACGTGGTCGCCGAGCGGTACGGGACCGTCGGCGAGCTGCGCGCCGAGCTGGCCGGAACCGAGCCGGAGCAGCACACCGAGCTACGAACGTGGCTCGCCGCCGAACGGGCTTAGCCCGTTCGGCCGCAACGGCTTCCTGGAGAAGGATTCAGCGCCGCGCATCTGGGCCGCGCGGCCGAAGGCCGCCCGGCTTCATCCGGTCGCCGAAAGTCGTGAGACTTTCAGCGAAATCAGATTCACCGAAGGTGAATCTGATAGCGCGCGACCCAGTCGTTGACCGTCGGCCAGTCGAGGTTCGCGAAGAACGCGTCGATGTAGGCCGCGCGGTCGGTCTGGTAGTCGAGGAAGTACGCGTGCTCGTAGACGTCGAGCGCGACGAGCGGCGCGGCGTTCCAGATCGGATAGGTGTTCTGCGCGTCGCCGATGTAGTTGAAGAGCCGGCCCTCGTCCCAGTCGTAGGCCGTCCAGGCCCAGCCGCGGCCGGCGAGGCCGGTCGCCTTCAGGTCGGCCCGCCAGTTCGCCACCGAGCCGAAGTCCCGCTCGACGAGCTCCGCGAAGGCGCCGTCGGGATCCCCGCCGTCGCCGCCGAGGTGCTCGAAGTAGATCTCGTGGTTCTTGATCCCGCCGATCGCGAAGGTGAGATCGACCTTGAGCGCACGGAGGTCGGAGTAGACCTGGTTCGCCGCCGAGAGGTCGACGTCGCCGAGCTTGCCGAGGATCTCGTTCCGCTTCGCGACGTAGCCCTGGTAGAGCTTGTAGTGAGCCTCGACGGACTCGCGCGAGATGCCGTCGAGCTCGTAGAGGCGCGGCTTCAGCGCTCGCGCGGTGATCTCCTCGTGGTTGAAGGCAAGCGTGCTCAACAGCTCTCTCCTTGGCGAAAAGTGTCGGGGCCGGGGAGCATAACCATGCCCCGGCCGGCCCCGATTCGAGCTATCGCTTGGTCACGACGATCGTCCGGCTGTGGCTCCAGAGGTAGCCCGTGCCGGCCTGATTCGTCGTCATGAAGATCCGCAGGATGTGGCGGCCCGGTGCGAGGTCCAGCTTGAACCTGCGCGCGCCGGAGCTGCCAATGATGACCTTCTTGCGGTTGACCCACTGGCCGAGGCTGGATCGCCGCTGGACGTAGACGGCCCGTCCCGCGAGCCCCCTGCCGGCCCGCGCCGACGTCACGAACCACGGCCCCCGGCGGATGAGCGTGATCCGCGGGCGGACACCGACCGTGACCGTCGCGCTGATCCGCGAGCCCCAGCGCGTCTGGTACTCGGAGAGCACGACGGGCGTGGTCGTGTAGTCGTAGGCGCCTGCTGTCGCCGTCGTCAGGTCGGCGAGCTTGATGAACGACGCCTGGCCGAACGGCCGACCCCAGACCTGGACGATCTGGTTCGCCGCACCGGACGAGATGAACCCGGTCAGGCGAATCGGCGCGCCGTAGAACACGGTCCCCGCCGAGGAGTTGATCGAGACCGACGGAGCCGGTCCCCTCACGACGATGGTGCCGCGCTCGGCCGGCTCGAGCGCATCCCGGTACCGGTAGGTGCCGGCGGTGTTGAAGATCCGGGTGTACGTCCCCTTCGGCCTGAGGATGGGCGAGGCGAAGTGGCCGTTGTCGGCGACGACCTGGTGGTTCACCGTGTCGTCGTTCCGCCAGCGGATGCTGTCACCCGTCTGGATGGTGCGCGTCACCGGGCTGAACCCGGCCGGTTTGATCGCCACGACCCTCGTCACCGCCGCGAGTGAGACCGACGCGAAGGCGACGGCGAGGAGCGAGACGCCAACCAGTGCGACCTTTCTCATGTGCTGGAACCCCCTTCGTGGAGCGCTTCCGCGCTCGAAAGGTATGCCCGCTCAGACCGGAAAAACGCGCCTCCAAATCAACTTCTTACAGACCGGACGGAACTCCTTACAGTTCTCCCCCGAATGCGCGCCCTGGTCACCGGAGGAACGGGCCGAGTCGGCTCGGCGATCGCCACGCGGCTCGAGCGGGAGGGCTGGACCGTCTTCGCCGCGGGCAAGGTCCACGGCGACATCTCCCAGGTCGAGGCGGCCCGTGCCGTCGTCGCCACGGCCGTGGACGAGCTCGGCGGCCTCGACCTCCTCGTTCACGCCGCGTCGGACGGGTTCGAGCCGAAGCCGGTCGACGAGGTGACGGAGGACGACTGGGACGCAGCCTTCGGAGCGACCGCGAAGGGCGGGTTCTTCGTCACGCAGGCGGCGGCGCAGCACCTCCGCGAGTCCGGCGGGGTCGTGATCATGATCGAGGACGTGATGGGCCTCGAGCCCTGGCCGTCGTTCGCGCCCCACAGCGCAGCCAAGGCGGCCCTCTCGATGCTCACCAAGGTCTTCGCGAGGGCGCTCGCGCCCGAGGTCCGGGTCTGCGGCATCGCGCCCGGCCCGGTCGCCGTCGAGCCGGAGCAGGAGGAGCGGCGGGCGGCCGAGTCGCTGCTCGGACGGATCGGCACGCCCGACGACGTGGCCGACGCGGTCGTCTACCTCGCCGGTGCGAGCTTCGTTACCGGCTCCACGCTCGTGATCGACGGCGGACGTCTGCTCGCCAAGGAGCCTCAATCCGCGCGCAGCGCCCGTCCGTAGAAGAGAGGATGAGCACCCTGACTGCGGCCGTCGGTCGCCGCTTGCCGCCTGCGGCGCCACAGGTAACCATGTTTCTCGTGTCGTACTCGGACGTCACGGACGGCGAGCTCATCCGCATGGTCGGAACCGGGGATCGGAGCGCCTTCGACGCCCTCTATCGCCGGTATGCGCGGCCGGTGTTCGGGCTTGCGCTCCGGCGTCTGGGCGACCGCGGGCGGGCCGAGGACGCCGTCCAGGAGACCTTCGCGTCGGTGTGGCGCGCCGCCGGAACGTACAAGCCCGAGCGCGGCCCCGGCGCGCCGTGGCTCTACGCCGTCGCCCGCAACGCGATCGTCGACAACGGCCGCGCGAGGCGCGAGCCGCCGGTCGACGCGCCCGAGGAAGTCGCCGACGAGGACAGCCCCGCCGAGCGCGCCGAGTCCGGCTGGGTCGCCTGGCGCGTCCATCGCGCCCTCGGCGAGCTGCCGGAGAACGAGCGGCAGGTGATCGAGCTCGCGTACTGGGGCGGCCGCTCACAGAGCGAGATCGCCGACGTGCTCGGCATCCCGCTCGGCACCGTCAAGACCCGGACCCGCACCGGCCTCGCACGGCTCGCCGGGGTGCTGGAGGACGTCCTGTGACACGCCCGCCCGACTTCGACGAGCTCATGGAGGGCGTCGAGGACGCCGAGGAGCGCGACCGCCTCCGCCGGGTACACGACCTGCTGGTCGCCGCAGGCCCGCCGCCGGAGCTCTCGCCGGCGCTCGCCGGCGCCCCGGCCGCGCCCGCGGAGGAAGAGGAGCCGGACACCTCGTGGATGCCGCCCAGGCGCTTCGGCGCGGCGATCCTGGTCGGCGCCGGGCTGGCGGCCGCCGCGTTCGGCGTCGGCTACATCACGGGCAGCAACGGCTCGGACGATCCGCCGGCTGCGGCTCCGGCCGAGCCGACGGAGCGGGTCGTCTCGCTCCGGCCTTCCGACCAGAACAACACGGCCGGGGCGAGCATCCGCCTCGATCGTGCGGATGCCGCCGGCAACTGGGGCATGACGCTGACCGTCCGGGGCCTGGAGCACCTCACGGGCGGCGACTACTACGTCCTGGCTCTGACCCGGGACGGGGAGCCCGTCGTCACCTGCGGGACGTTCAACGTCGCGACGGACGGAACGACCACGCTCGAGATGGTCGCGGCCTACGACCTCGACCGGTTCGAGGGCTGGGCGATCACCCAGTGGGACAGCGCGACCCGCAACGAGCGAATCGTCATGACGGAGGCCGACGCGGCCTAG
>DATBMH010000097.1:0-34105 GCA_036554945.1 Gaiellaceae bacterium
CTAGGAGGGCTTGGCGGAACGGCGCTCGTCGCCGGGGTGCGATGCTCGTTCCGAGGCAAGGACGCAGGGAGCGCGCGTATCGATGAGATACGGGCGCGACTGAGGACGCAGTCCTCGGGGCGAGCAGCGCGGCCCGGCGGCACAGCCGCTGTTTCGCCAAGCCCTCCTACTAGGCCGCGGCGGTCTCCTTCCGCCAGACGGCGTTCATGCCGCTCTGCACGTAGGCGAAGAACGCCGGCGAGATCAGGACGTAGAGGATCAGCCCGATCCAGCCGTTGAGCTTGTCGACGCCGGCGAGCTCCTGCGCCTTCTGCACGCGCTGGAAGCCGCGGTACGTGGACACGAGCGCCGGCACGATCACCAGCGCTCCCAGCGTGACCGCCAGCAGCGAGGTGCCCGGGCTCTCGCCGAGCTCGTCCGTCGACTTCGAGTGGCCGTAGTCCTTGAGCTCACGGTTGATCTGGTACCACCAGTAGAAGTAGTAGATCGCGATCGTGATGAGCGGGAGCAGGGCGACGGCCCAGAGGTTCCTGATCTTCGCCGTGCCGCTGCTGCCGGGGATGGTGATCTGCTGCGCCATCAGGCGGCCACTCCGTGGAACGCCGGGATGATGTCCTTGCCGTAGATCTCCAAGTTCTCCTCCTGGCCCTCGGTCATGAGGTAGATGTTGAACTGATCGACGCCGACGGACTCGAGCTCGCGGAGCTTCGCCGTGACCTGCTCCACGTTGCCGATGACCGTGAAGCGCTCGGCGATCTCGTCGGTGACGAACTCACCGTGCTTGGCGCCCTGACGACTGTGGTCCTTGTAGTCGTAGAACTTCCGCGCCTTGACGAACTCGGTCAGCGCAGCCGGGATCTCGGAGTCGAAGCCGTAGCGCTCGATCAGGTCCATGACGTGGTTCGAGACCATCGCCGGGAACCACCGGACCTGCTCGCGGGCCGTCTCGAGGTCGTCCGTGATCGTGCTCGGGGCGCCGACGATGCACTTCAGCTCCGAGGGATCGCGCCCCGCCTCCTCCGCCGCTTTCCTGGCCGTGTCCATGATCCACTGGATGATCTGCGGGTCGGCGAGCTGGATGATCACGCCGTCGGCGACGCGGCCGGCGACGGCCAGCGCCTTCGGCCCGTAGCCTGCGATCCACATCGGGATCTCCGGGAGGTCCTTCGCCCACTCGAGCTGCAGCTCCTTGCCGTTCCACTCGACGGGGCGGCCGTTCATCAGGTCCTTGATCATCGCGCAGCGCGACTCGAACTCGGCCACGCGCACCGGCTTGAGGCCGACGACCCGGCGGGAGGAGTCGCCGCGGCCGATCCCCATCACCATCCGGCCGTTCGACAGGTCCTGCATGGTCGCGTACCAGCTGGCCGTGATCGTCGGGTCGCGGATGCCCGGGTTCGTCACGAAGTGGCCCAGCTTGACCTTCTCCGTCCTGGCCGCCGCGACCGGCAGCGTCGCGTAGGACTCCTGCCAGAGGATGTGGGAGTCGTAGGTCCACGCGTAGTCGAACCCGTGCCTCTCCGTCAGCTCGACCAGCTCGAAGAAGCGCGACTGAGGCGGGTCTGGCAGGACGGTGACGCCGAAGTCGAGCATGGGGCCTCCTCGGGAACCGGGCAGGGAAACGGTCATTTTCCCTTGAAAGCTCCCCGGTGGCAATCTGGAGCTACCTGGTCTTCGCGCTGCTCGCGGGCACGATGCTGCCGATCCAGTTCGGGATCAACGCCCAGCTCGCGCAGTGGGTCGGCGGTTCCCTCCGCGCCGCGCTCGTGTCCTTCGTGGTCGGCGCAGCGGGGCTCCTGCTCGTCGTGCTCGTGGCCGCGCGCGGCTGGCCGGACCGGGCCGGCGACGCGCCGTGGTGGGTGTGGACGGGCGGCCTGCTCGGAGCGTTCTACGTGGTCGGCTCGATCGTCACTGCGCCCAAGCTCGGCGCCGCGACGCTCGTCGCGCTGATCCTCGCCGGCCAGGCGATCGCGTCGCTGCTGGTCGACCACTTCGGCTGGGTCGGGTTCGAGGAGAGCCCGATCACGCCGCTGCGCCTCGCCGGCGTCCTGCTGCTGGCCGCCGGCGTCGTGCTTGTGCGCGTGTCGTAGGCTTGGTGACATGTCCCGCACGGCGCTGGCGCTCGCATCCACGGCGATCGCCGTCGCCGTGGTCGACCTCGGCCACAAGGCGACGGTGGACGCGACGTACTTCCACTCGCGGTCGTCGGGCTACGTCGTGTTCGTCGTCCTCGGCGCAGCGCTGTGGGCGGGGACGATCCTCGCGACCGGCTCCCTCTCCCTGGCGCTAGCCGGCGGCATCGTCGCCGGCGGTGCGATCGGCAACCTCGCGTCGCTCGCCTTCTGGCCCGGGGTGCCGAACCCGCTCGTGCTCGAGCCGATCGCGTTCAACCTCGCAGACGTCTTCGTGCTGGCCGGGTTCGTGCTGACCGCCGCAGCGACGCTCGTGTTCGCGACGCGGAACCGCGAGCGGCTCAGCGAGCCGATCCGCCTCCGCTAGGGGCCGCCTGGGGTCAGACCCCTTGATACGTGGGGACTCAACCGGCCGCCCCGAGCATGGCCGGCAAGATCGGGCTAGTTCCAGACGAACGAGATGACGAAGAAGGCGAGCGCGGCCGGGATCAGGATCCCGAGCGCCGACATCATCAGCCCTCGCGCGGCCTGAGAGCGCCCGTCGGGCGAGAGCAGCCCGACCGAGGACGCGAGGGCGGCAGAGAGCGCGACCATCATCCCGCACAGCCCGACCAGCCAGCCGACGGCGCCCACGGACGGCGCGGCGTCGAGCGAGATCAGCCAGACGAGGAACCCGCCTGCTCCCGCGGCGAAGGCGACCGGCCCGATCCGGCTGCCGTACTCGGCGGAGCGGCGGATGAACAGATGGACGTGCGGCTCGTCCATGTCCGTGCGTATCGGCACGAAGGGCTCTGGGGTCAGACCCCCGTTCGAGTTACGAGAGCGACTCGATCGTCTTCGATGCCAGCCGGTCGAGCGCCTGGACCGCGAGCTCGAGGTGCTCCTCCTTGGTGTCCTCGAGCTTCGTGTGCGAAAGGCCGCGGAGGCTCTGCACGAAGACCATCACGGTCGGCACCCCGGCCCTGGACACTTCGGCCGCGTCGTGGAGCGGCCCGCTCGGCAGCCGGTGCGACTGTGCGGCGACCTCCGTGATCGCCTCGTCCGCGAATTGGACGAGCCGGTCGTCGAACAGGATCGGCTCGATGTTCCAGATCCGCTCGAACTCGACCTCCACGTCCTCCTCCTGCGCGAAGGCCCGGCTCCGCTGCTTCGCGTCCTCGAGCATCGACGCAAGCGTGTCGGCGTCGAGATGGCGCTGGTCGAGCAGCTGCTCGGCGGTCTCGACGACGGACGTGACGATCCCCGGGTGGCAGACGACCCCGCCCGACGTGCAGACGGCGCCGCCGCCGGCGCGCGAAGCGATGTGCCGAAGCTCGAGCGCGAGCTTGGCCGCCCCCGCCAGCGCGTCGCGCCGCTGATCCATCGGCGTCGAGCCGGCGTGCGCCGCCTGGCCGCGCCACACGACGCGGTGGCGCTCCACGCCGAACGTGCCGAGCACCGCGCCGAGCGGCAGGCCCATCGACTCGAGCACCGGCCCCTGCTCGATGTGCAGCTCGAGGTAGGCGGCCGCGTTCTGGAGCTGGCGCTTCGCCTCCGTCGCCCGGTCGAGGTCGACGCCGTGCGCGCCGATCGCGTCGGGCAGCGACACGCCGTCACGGTCCGTCAGCTGCCGGAGCTCGTCCTGGTCGCGCATCGAGTCGGCGGCGGCGCTCGAGCCGAAGAGCGAGCGGCCGAACCGCGCACCCTCCTCGTCCGCCCAGCTGACGAGCCGCACGGTCACCGGCGGCTCGCCCTCGTCGGCGATCCGGCGCAGGACCTCGGACCCGGCCACGACGTTCAGGCACCCGTCGAGCCAGCCGCCGTTCGGCACCGAGTCGAGGTGGCCGCCGATCAGCAGCTCCTTGTCCGACCGGCCGCGAAGCGTCCACCACTGGTTCTGCGCCTCGTCGAACTCCATCTCCGCGCCGGTGCCCTCGAGCTTGGACGCCATCCACTCCTGCGCCTGCACCCAGGTGTCGGTCCAGGCGACGCGTTGGGCGCCGTCCTCGTTCCCGGTGAGCTCCCGCAGCTCCTTCAGCTCCGCGACGGTGCGGCTCGGATCGAGGGCCATGGACGCGAGCTTAAAACCTGGTAGGTATCCCGTTGATGGCCACCGTTGCCGCCGAGAGGCCCGGCCGCGAGCTCCCCTGGCGTTCCGCCGCAGGACGGATCGGCATGACGGCGGCGGTCTTCGTCGCGCTCTGGGCGCTCTGGGAGGGATTCAAGTGGTTCGGGGAGACGACCGGGCTCACGATCGGCGAGTTCGAGGTCAACGACCGGACCTTCCCGCACGTCCACGACGTCTTCGCGCAGCTGTTCGAGCCGTCGAGGCGGAACGGGCCCCTACTGATCGAGGTGCTCTGGGACGCCGCACTCTTCACCGCGAAGGAGGCGGCGGTCGGATTCGTGCTCGGCGCGGCGATCGGCTTCGGGCTCGGCGTCCTGCTCGCCCACTCACGGCTCCTGCAGCGCGGCTTCCTGCCGTACATCGTCGCCTCGCAGACGATCCCGATCCTGGCCGTCGCGCCCATGGTGGTCGTCTGGATGGGCGGGCGCGGCTTCCCGGACTGGTTCTCGGTGTCGGTGATCGCCGCCTACCTCACCTTCTTCCCGGTGACGATCAACACCCTGCGCGGCCTGACCTCCGTGGACGCGCGGGCGCTGGAGCTGATGCGCTCGTACGCGGCGAACTGGTTCCAGATCCTCTGGAAGCTCCGGCTTCCGGCGTCGCTGCCCTACCTCTTCGCGGCGTTCAAGATCTCGGCGACCGCCTGCGTCGTCGGTGCGATCATCGGGGAGCTGCCCGCGTCGATCCAGGACGGCCTCGGCGGCGCGATCCTCAACTTCAACCAGTACTACTCCACGACCCCGGAGAACCTCTGGGCGACCAATCTCGTCGCCGCCGCGCTCGGGATCGTGTTCTTCCTCGTGATCGTGATCGTGGAGAAGATCGTCGTCCGCCGCGCCCCAGAGCACGTGGCATGAGCGCCGACCAGGCAGTCGTCTCCCTGAAGGGGGTCGCGAAGGAGTTCGGCCGCGGCCACGTCCAGGCGCTCACCGGGATCGACCTCGACGTCCAGCCGGGGGAGTTCATCTCGCTCATCGGCCCGTCCGGCTGCGGCAAGTCGACGCTGCTCCGGATCGTCGGCGACCTGATCCAGCCGAGCGGCGGCGAGGTCGTCGTCAACGGCAAGTCGGCCCACCAGGCACGAGTCGACCGCGACTACGGGATCGTCTTCCAGGACGCCGTGCTTTTCGACTGGCGGACGGTCGAGAAGAACATCTCGCTCCCGCTGGAGATGATGGGACGCGACCGCCGCGCACGGGGCGAGCGGGTGCGCGAGCTGCTCGAGCTCGTCGAGCTGAAGGGCTTCGAGAGCCACCATCCCTGGCAGCTCTCCGGGGGCATGCAGCAGCGCGTCTCGATCGCGCGCGCCCTGTCGTTCGACCCCTCGCTGCTGCTGATGGACGAGCCGTTCGGCGCGCTCGACGAGATGACCCGCGAGCGCCTGAACCTCGAGCTGCTGCGGATCTGGGAGCGGAGCGGCAGCACGGTCATCTTCGTGACCCACTCGATCGCCGAGGCGGTGTTCCTCTCGACCCGCGTGGTCGTCATGTCGGCGCGGCCCGGCCGGATCGTCGGGATCGTCGACGTCGATCTGCCGCAGCCCCGGACGATCGAGACGCGGGAGGAGCCGAGGTTCGCGGAGCTGATCCGCGACGTCCGGCAGCTGCTGCGCAAGGGCGGCGGCTTCGCGGCGGAAGAGGCCGAGCGCGAGGAGGAAGAGCTGATCGCCGCGGAGGAGAACCTTTGAGAAGAACCCCCGATGCCACAAAGCGCTGTGCCGCTGGAGCGCGCTGGACGGCGCGATTCTGCGTCCTCAGTCGCCCCGATAGCGCTGGTATCGGGGCTCCCTGCGTCCTTGCCTCGCACGCGTCCATCACACCCCAGCGACGAGCCTTCGTGGCATCGGGGGTTCTGTGACCACCAGTGTCGTCGAGCCGATCCCGCGCGGGACGCTCGGGGCGCGCGTCGGCCGCAACCTCTGGGACTGGTTTCCCGCGGTCCTCGTGTTCGTCGCCGGGATCGCGCTCTGGGAGGGCCTGGTGCGCGGGCTCGACATCCAGAACTTCCTGCTCCCGCCGCCGTCCGACATCAGCCAGACGGTCTGGACGGAGCGCGACGTCCTCTGGGCGGCGGCCTGGTTCACGTTCCAGGAGGCGCTCGGCGGGTGGGTGATCGGCTGCAGCGCGGCGATCGTCGTCGCCCTCGTCCTCGCGCGGTGGCGGATCCTCGGCACGGCGCTGATGCCGTACCTGATCGCCGCCAACGCGGTCCCGATCATCGCCTTCGCGCCGATCACGAACAACTGGTTCGGAACGCTGAACCAGCTCTCGAAGATGGTGATCGCCGCGGTTCTCTGCTTCTTCCCGGTGGTCGTGAACGCCCTCCGCGGGCTGACCTCCGTCCGGCCCCAGCAGATCGAGCTGATGCGGTCCTACGGCGCCGGCGAGGTCGAGACCTTCCGCCGGGTGCGGATCCCCAACGCGCTGCCGTTCATCTTCACCGGCTTGAAGGTCGCGACCGTTCTCGCGATGATCGGCGCCATCGTGGGCGACTACTTCGGCGGCTCACAGGATGCGCTCGGAATCCAGATCCGGCGGCAAGCCGGCGTGTTCGCGTTCACGGAGGCGTGGGCTGCGATCGTGATCGCGAGCATCCTGGGGATCCTGTTCTACGGCGCGGTGGCCGCCGTCGAGCGACTCACGATGCGCTGGCATCCGTCAACGAGGGGAACGGCGGAGTGAGCCTTCCAGAACCTTCGGTCACGGAAAGGGGAAGTGGATGAGGAGAAGCAGGTGGTGGTCCCTGGCCGCACTGGCGGCTGCGGCGATGTTCGCGCTCGCCGGCTGCGGCGGCGACGACGACGGGGGTGACGGCGGGAGCGCCGGTGGCGACCTGACGAAGGTCACGCTCCAGTCGAAGTGGGTGGTCCAGGCGCAGTTCGCCGGGTACTACGCGGCGCTCGACCAGGGCTACTACGAGGACGAGGGCCTCGACGTGGACATCCGTCCCGGCGGCCCGGACATCGTCCCCGAGCAGGTCGTGCTCGGCGGCCAGGCCGAGTTCGGCATCAACTGGCTCGACAGCACGCTCGCGACGCGCGACAAGGGCCAGAACATCGTCAACATCGCGCAGGTCTTCACGCGGTCCGGCATGACCGAGATCACGTGGAAGGACTCCGGCCTCGACCAGATCACCGACCTGAGAGGCAAGAAGGTCGGCGTCTGGCTCGGCGGCAACGAGCACAAGCTCTTCGCGGCGCTGAACAAGAACGGGATCGACCCGCAGAAGGACACGGAGATCGTCGCGCAGCCGTTCGACATGGAGCTCTTCCTGAGCCGCGACATCGACGCCGCCGCGGCCATGACCTACAACGAGCTCGCGCAGGTGCTCGAGACCAAGAACCCGGACACCGACCAGCTCCACACGCTCGACGAGCTGAACGTCATGAAGATGTCCGACCTCGGCACCGGCGCACTCGAGGACGGCGTGTTCGTCCGTGAGGACTGGATCGCGGACGAGGCCAACGAGGAGACCGCCAAGAAGTTCCTCAAGGCGAGCTTCCGCGGCTGGGTCTACTGCCGCGACAACCCGGACGAGTGCGTGAACATCGTGCTCGAGAACGGGCCGACCCTCGGCGAGGGCCACCAGCGCTGGCAGATGAACGAGATCAACAAGCTGATCTGGCCCGCCCCGAGCGGCATCGGCGTCATGGAGCCGGAGTCGTGGGAGATCACGAAGCAGATCGCGCTCGACGGCAAGGTCATCAAGCAGCCGGCGAGCGACGACTCGTTCCGCACCGACATCGCGGAGGCTGCCGTCCAGGAGCTGGAGGACGACGGCGTCGACGTGAAAGGTGAGGACTGGCAGGCTGAGGAAGTCGAAGTGACGGAGGGCGGCGCCTAGCCGCTCGCCAGGAGGGAGATCCGCGATGAGTTCCGTTCTGATCAAGGGAGGCCGCGTCATCACCGCGGCGGACGACTACGTCGGCGACGTGTACGTCGAGAACGAGCGGATCTCCCTCATCGGCGAGTCATTGGACGTGGAGGCCGACCGTGTCATCGACGCGTCCGGGAAGTACGTGCTCCCGGGCGGGATCGACCCGCACACGCATCTGGACATGCCCTTCGGCGGCACGGTCACGGTCGACGACGTCGAGTCCGGGCAGACCGCCGCCGCCTTCGGCGGGACGACGTGCCACGTGGACTTCGTCATCCAGCCGCAGGGCGAGTCGTTCGCCACCGCGCTCGACACGTGGAAGGAGAAGGCGAACGGCAAGCAGGTGATCGACATGGGCTACCACATGGCGATCACCGACCTGCACGAGGGCGGGTCGCTCGAGGAGCTCGCCGGGCTCCCCGACCAGGGGGTCACGTCCTACAAGCTTTTCATGGCCTACAAGGGCGCGCTGATGGTCGACGACGAGACGCTCTTCCGGTCGATGCAGGTGGCCGCCGACTCGGGCGCGCTCGTGATGGTCCACGCGGAGAACGGCGACGCCATCGACGTGCTCGTCAAAGAGGCGCTCGCCGCCGGGAACACCGAGCCGAAGTACCACGCGCTCACCCGCCCGCCGGAGACGGAGGGCGAGGCGACGAACCGCGCGATCCAGCTCGCCCGCGTGGCCGGCGCGCCGCTGTACGTCGTCCACGTCTCCTGCCAGGAGGCGGTCGAGCCGATCGCGCTCGCCCGTGAGAAGGGGTGGGACATCCACGGCGAGACGTGCACGCAGTACTTCTTCGTCGACTACACGTTCCTGGAGCGGCCGAACTTCGAGGGCGCGAAGTACGTCTACACGCCGCCGCCGCGGGACAAGGCGAACCAGGACGTCCTCTGGAACGCTGTCCGCACCGACATCCTCTCCGCGATCTCGACCGACCACTGCGCGTTCCTCTGGGACGGGCAGAAGACGCTCGGCAAAGACGACTTCTCGAAGATCCCGAACGGGGGCCCCGGGCTCGAGAACCGGCTGCACATGATCCACGAGTTCGGCGCCCGGGCCGGTCGGATCTCGCTCAACCGGATGGTCGAGCTGCTCTCGACGAACCCGGCGAAGCTGTTCGGGCTCTACCCGCGCAAGGGGACGATCGCGGTCGGCTCCGACGCGGACATCGTCGTCTTCGACCCGGAGCGGAAGCACACGATCACGGCCGCGGACCACCACTCGAAGATCGACTACAACCTCTTCGAGGGCACCGAGGTGACCGGCACCCCGGAGGTCGTGCTGCTGCGCGGAAACGTCCTGGTCGAGAACGACGAGCTCGTCGCCGCGCCCGGGATCGGGCAGTTCGTGGCGCGGGCGAAGTTCGGCGAGGAGCTCAAGGCGGAGACGGCGGTCGCGTGATCCGGGCCGTTCTCGGACTCGCCGCCGTCCTCGCCGCGCTCGCCGTCACCTCGTCCGCGGCCGCTGCGTCGAGCTACTGCAGCCCGACGGGCGACTACTGCGTCTCGGCGCTGCGCCAGTCCGGCGCGGTCTTCCTCCAGCTGCGGACCTTCAGCTTCCAGGGCAAGGTCCGGGTCTGCGTCACGAGCCCCCAGGGGAAGCGGACCTGCAAGCGCTTCCTGCCGAGGCCGAAGGGCCAGGGCGTGTACGAGGTCAAGGTCCGCTGGCACCGCAACTTCCCCCGCAGCGGCAAAGGCACGTACAAGGTGCGCTTCTTCTACGGCACGACGCCGCTCGGCCCGGTCCTCACGTTCCGGCTTCGCTGACCCGGTGAGACGAGCGGCGGCTCTCGCGGCGCTGGTGGCGCTGGTTCTGCCGGCCGCCGCGGCCGCGCACGGCCCGGGCGCGCTGACCGGCTCGGGCTACGTCGCCTCGGTCAGGGTCGTGGAGCCGCAGATCCTCGGACTCGAGGCCCGGGTGATCCGGAACGACGAGCTGCTCGTCAGCAACCTGACGCGGAAGGAGGTCGAGATCCTCGACCGCAGCGGCAGGCCGTTCATCCGGCTGCGTCCGGAAGGCGCTGAGCGCCTCGTCTCCGGCGAGTGGCGGCGGATGAACACGGGTGCCGCGTACGCGTGGCATGACAGCCGGGTCGTGGGGGAGGGCGAGCCTCCCGGGCCGGCGGCGGGCCAGCCCAAGGACGCGCCGCGTTTCGTCCGCGACTGGAGCGTTCCGGGCCGGGTGGTGGGCGGGCGGCGATTCACGATCGACGGCGCCCTCGCCTGGATCCCGCCGCCGCAGCAGAGCGACGCAGGCACACCCGCGTGGGTGCTGGTCGCGGGCGCGGCCGGGCTCGTCGCCCTGTCGCTTGCGGCCCTGTTCTTCCTCGGCCGGCGGAGCGAGAGCTAGGCGCTGCGGACGACGGCCGGGCTGTCGGCCGAGTCGAGCAGGCGCTCGGGCTCGCCGGTGCCGTCGGCGGGCACCGACCAGACGCCGTTGTCGACCCCGTAGAGCACGTGCTCGTCGTCGAGCCACTCGGCCTGGTCGTCCACCGAGCGCGCCTCGGCGACCGGCCAGTCGCGGAGGGTGGCGACGTCCATGACGTGGAGCCGCCATTGCGAGCCCTCGCCGGTGCGCTTCTTGAACGCGATCCGCTTGCCGTCCGGCGAGAGCGACGGGCACTCGACGCCGGTGCGCAGGACGCGGGCGCGCCGGGCGCCGATCGAGCCCTCGACGAGGTAGGTCGTCCCGCGCGACGCGAGCGTGGCGTAGAACTTGTCGCTGTTCCGAGCGAACGTGACGCCCCAGAAGTTGAAGTCGGGCGAGTCGAACTCCTTGCCGTCCTTCTCCACGTGGAAGCGCTCGACGTCGACGACCTTCTTGCGCCGCGCCAGGTCGATGATCGTGGTCTGCGTGGAGAAGCTGCCGGGCGTCGCGTACGAGTGGCCGTAGACGAAGAACGTCACGGCGCCGTAGCGGCCGTCCGGTGAGACGCGCGCCCGGCTCGGCACGCCCTGGAGCGTGACGTCGCCGAGCGGCTCCAGCTTCTTCCCGAGCACGGTCACGCGCTGCTTGACGATCGCGCCGGCCGCCTCGAGGCAGAGCCCGCGCCCGGCCTGGAAGTAGATGCGGCTGCACGGGAGGGACTCGACCTTCCGCCGGCCCGGCGAATCGAGGTCGGCGGTGGCGGTGAAGCCGTACTGGGACGCGCGCTCGCGGTCGCGGTTCACGAACACGATCGCGCCCTTCTGCACCTCGCCGATCCCGCCGACGGGCGCCGCCGACGCCGGGGACGCCTCGGAGCCGTCGTTCCGCGTGATGTAGACCGCGCTCGCCAGGACGCAGGCGATGCTGAGTGCGACGAGCCCGAGGACCCGCGGGCTACGCATGGGCGGCCCGGCGCAGCGTCGAGAGGATCGGAGCCGCAGTCGCGAGCGCGAGGAGCAGGACGCCGGCGAATGCCACGACGGCGGTCTGGTAGCCGAAGGCCGTCCAGAGGGCGCCGAAGAGCACGGAGGCGACGAGCCGCCCGACGCTCGTGGCCGTCACCAGCGTGGCGAGACCCGTGCCGCGCACCTCCGGCGGGAGCAGCGCGCTCGCCATCGCCGCGAGGACGCCGTCGGTGGCCGCGTAGAAGGCGCCGAGGAGCACCACGCACAGCGCGACGCCGCCGAGATCGAGGTCCGAGAGCAGCAGGCAGCCGTACACAGGCAGGAGCAGGGTGTAGCCGAGGAGGAAGACCTTCGTCCGCCCGACGCGGTCCGCGATCCACCCCATCGGCACCGCAAGCAGCATGTAGACGGACGCCGAGGCCACGAAGAGCAGCGGGAACATCCCGGGCTCGAAGTCGAGCTTGCGCTGGAGGCCGATGTAGACGAACCCGTCGCTCATCGTCGCCACGCCCAGGAGCGTCCCGGCGAGGCCGAGCGCGAGGAACCGCCGCTCGGCGAGCAACCGGAGCCGGTTCTCCTTCCGCACCGGCGCGGCCTCGACAGCCGGTGCCGGCACGGGCGGGTTCTGGACGAAGAGCACGAGCACCGCGAGCCCGACGAGCGCGAAGCAGAAGCTGACGAAGAAGACGCTGTCGAACGACGTCGACGTCCAGAGGAGCAATGCGAAAGCCACCAGCGGGCCGAGCATCGCACCGGTCGTGTCGAGCGCGCGGTGGACGCCGAACGCCGCGCCCAGCTGCTCTTTCGGCGTGCTGAGCGAGATCATGGCGTCTCGCGGCGCGGTTCGGATCCCCTTGCCCGCCCGGTCCAGGAAGATGACGCCGAGGAGGCCCGCCCAGGCGCTCCCCACCGCGATGAGCGCCGGCTTGCAGAACGCGGAGAGGCCGTAGCCGACCACCGCGACTTCCTTGTGCCGGCGCCAACGGTCCCCCACGAACCCGCCGGCGATCCGGACGAGCGCCGCACCGGCCTGGTAGACGCCGTCGACGATGCCGTACAGGAGCGGGCTGAGCCCGACCGTGTAGAGCAGGTAGAGCGGGAGGACCGTGGCGACCATCTCCGAGGAGATGTCCGTGAGCAGGCTGACCACCCCGAGCAGCAGCACGGTGCGACTGACGCGCGCGCCGACGCCCCTGCCGCGAAGCAGCGAACGGTGCCCTCGTGCGAGGGCGGCGGTGTTCTGAACCTGGTACACGGCCGGTTCCCACACAGTAGGAATCGGGCCGGTTCGGCCGCGACGCCCGTAGGGATAGGAATCCCGGAGGCACCTAGCCAGGCGGCTAGGTGCCTCCGGGGCCGCCGAATCAGCAGCGAACCCGGGGATTCCAGGCGTAGAAGAGCCCGCTCGGGTTGCGCTTCCAGATCCACGCGTGCAGCGCGTAGAACGCGGGCAGCCCGTACCGGTTCGGCTCAGGGACGTAGTCGAACCGCTGGCCGAAGAGCTTCGGCGGCTTCGAGCCGGTCCAGGCCGACTCGAAGATCACGTACTCGACCGCGACGAGCCGGAGCTTCTCCTTTCCGCTCCGCTTGATCCTCGGGTCGTAGACGAGGACCTCCGGCTCGGTCGGCTTCAGGACGCCGTCCAGCTTCGTCGTGTCGACCATGTGCACGCCCATCGCGCCGTCGCCGGGCTGGACGATGCAGGTCGCTCCGCTCAGCTCCGGCAGGCGGAACGAGTAGCCGGCGTCGATCGCCTTCTGGACGTCGTGGTAGCGCACGGTCGCGCGCTTGACGCGGTCGAGGTCGCTGTGGTGCCGGAGCCCGGCCGTCGCCACCCCTACGACGGCGAGGGATGCGGCGACGAGCAGCCCGACCAGGACGCGGTGCCTCATGACTCCTCCTCTCAGGTGGCGATCGCCACCGGGTCCGGCCGGACGACGACGGTGTCGGGAGCGGAGATGATCTCGTCCACGGGCAGGTTGGCAGCCTCGGCGTGGCGACGGATCGCCTCCGGGCTGGTGGCCTGGTAGATGCAGACGGTGCCGACCGTCCCGTCCTCCTCCGCGAGCACGTAGCTGCGGATCCACCGGACGTCGTCCGACATGTTCTCGCCCTCGAGCGTCGAGCGCTCGGCGGCTTGGCGAAGATCCTCGGCGTCCCGCCATCCGTGGCGGCGGAGGATCACGTAGGTCTCCATGGTTCATACCTCCTTGGGTTGACCGCCGCATCGTGGTGGCGGCCCCGTCACGCGACCGTCACGGGGATCGTCAAGCGTCCGTTGTCGCTCTACGCTTGACCGGAGATGCTCCGGATCCAGGCGATCGGCGAGTTTCGGGTCGAGGTGGCCGGCGAGGACCGCACGTCGCCGAGGATCGACCGCGCGACCGCCCTGCTCGCCTGGCTCGCGCTCAACCCGGGTCTCCATCCCCGCTCCGCGGTCGCGTCCCGGTTCTGGCCCGACGTCCTCGACGAGAGCGCGCGGGCGAGCCTGCGGAGCGCCCTCTGGACACTGCGCCGACAGCTCGGCGAGGAGGCGAACGGCGTCCTCGTCGCGACCCGCGAGCGAGTGGGGCTCGGAGAGGGGGTCTGGGTCGACGTGGCCGAGGTCGAGCGGCTGGCGAACGAGGGGAAGCTCGAGGAGGCGGTCGCGCTCGCCGAGGGCGACCTGCTGGCCGCCTTCGAGGACGAGTGGGCGTTCGAGGAGCGCGAGCGGCATCGGGCCCGGACGGCCGGGCTCGTCGAGCAGCTCGCCCGGAAGGCGGAGGACGCCGGCGATCTCCGGCGCGCCGCCGACCTCTCCCGCCGCGCCGCGGCGATCGACCCGCTCTCGGAGGAGGCCCACCGCGAGCTCATGCGCCGCCTGGCCGCCGCCGGCGACCGCGCCGCCGCGCTCACCGTCTTCGGCGACCTCCGCACCCGCCTGCTGCAGGCGCTCCGCGTCGGCCCGTCCGACGAGACGAAGCGGCTCGCCGAGACGCTGCGGGCGGAGGGCGCGGCAGCGGGCGTGCCCGCCCGGCTGAAGCGGATCGACGGGGCGCTCTTCTTCGGCCGCCAGGCCGAGCTGGAGCGCCTGCGCCGCCTGGGCGGACGCGGCGCGGACATCGTCGGCGTCGCCCTCGTCTCCGGTGAGGCGGGCAGCGGCAAGACGCGGCTCGCCGCGCGCTTCGCGGTCGAGTCCGCAGAGCAGGGGTGGACCGTGCTCTACGGCGCCTGCGGCGAGCAGGCGCTCGTCCCCTACGAGCCGTTCGCCGACGCGGCCGGCGAGACGGGCCTCGACGCGCCGGCGCTCGCCGACCGGCTCGCGGCCTCACCGGGGAACCGCGTGCTCCTCGTCCTCGACGACCTCCAGTGGGCGGACCCGGCGACGCTGGCGCTGCTGGGCCGGATCGTGCGCGGACCGCTCTCCGGCAGGCTCACGGTCGTCGTCGCCTACCGCGAGGACCAGGCCGAGGGCCATCTCTACGGCGCCCTGGCCGACCTGCGGCGGGAGTGCCGGGTCGACCGGATCGAGCTCGAGGGCCTGGCGCTCGAGGACGTCGCCGCGCTGATCGGAAGCGCCTTCGAGACGAGCGCCGCGGCCGCACAGGCCCGCGCCATCCACGACCGAACGGCGGGGAACCCATTCTACGTCCGGGAGCTGGCGCGGCACGTCGCGGAGCGCCCGCGCACCTCCTTCGGCGACGTCCCCGAGGGGATCCGCGACGTCGTCCGGGCCCGGGTCGAGCGACTGTCGCCCGGCTGTGCGAACGCGCTCGCCGCGGCGGCCGTCCTCGGCGAGGACTTCGAGATCGCCACGCTCGGCGCGACCCTGGGCTCGGAGGACGAGCTGCTCGCGGCGCTCGAGGAGGGCGCAGCGGCGGGGCTCGTCGACGAGGTCGGCGCGGGCCGCTACCGGTTCTCGCACGCGCTGACCCGCGAGGCCGTCTACGCAGGCCTCGGCGCGAGCCGGCGGGCGCGACTCCACCGCGCCGCCGCGGACGCGCTGGCCGAACGGCACGGCGGCGAGCCCGGGCCGCGGCTGGCCGAGATCGCCCTTCACCGCTGCGAGGGCGCCGCCGACGGCGTCGGCGCGGATGCGGCGGTCGAGCTCGCCGTCGAGACCGCACACGGCGCGTCGGACGGGGGTGCGTACGGACAGGCCGTCATGCTCCTGACGCGGGCGCTCGCCCTGATCCCCGACAGCGACGTGAAGCGGCGGCGGCTGGTCACGGCACAGCGAGCGATCGCCTTCCAGCGCCTCTCGCACGTGCTGTCGGACGTCTAGACCCGGGCGGCGGCGGCGCGGCGCCGGATCTCCTCCGGCGTGACGTCGTCCACGATCTCGTAGACGTTCGAGATCATGTGCGCGCCGAACGCGTCCGCGTGCTCGCGGATCATCTCCTCGTTCGGCGCCGCGTAGATGCAGAACGTCTTGACCGCGCCGTCGTCGTCGACGACCACGTGACTGTGCTCCCACGTGATCTCCGGGAACCGCTCCGACGCGATCTGGTCCGACCGGACCGAGGCGGCGAGCATGTCCTCGTCGGAGATCTGGTCGAAGAAGCGCTCGATGACGTAGCGCGGCATACGTGAAATCTACAACTACGATTCTCCGATGCCTCGCTACCTGATCGTCCGGCGGTTCTCGGTGCAGGAATCGGAGATGCCGACGGTCGGCCGCCGGTCCCGCGAGCTCGTCGAGGGTGACTTCCCAGAGATCACCTGGGAGCACAGCCACGTCGTGGTCGAGGGCGACGGCAACGTGTCCACCTACTGCGTCTACGCCGCGCCGAGCGAGGAGATGATCCGCGAGCACTCGGCCCGCCTCGGGCAGCACAGGATCGAGACGCTGTACGAGATCGCCGGCGACGTCACGCCGGCCGACTTCCCGCCCGCCTAGCCTCCCTGGGGCTCGCGGGCCCGCACGGCCCGCGCGTCGAACACGTGGTAGCTCGCCGCCTCGGCGAGACCCAGCCTGCGCGTGACCTCGCGGCGCCGGTCGTCGTCGCCGTCAGGGACGAGCTGCAGCGCCTCCCGGTAGAGCGCCGCCGCCCGCTCCTTCGCCCAGCCGTGCTCGGCCATCTCGGCTGCGGCGATGAAGTAGTCGAACGAGCGCACCGGGTTGCCGGCGTCGCGCCAGTGCCGCGCGATCGCTGCGCCGGCCTCGCCGAACTCACCGCTGGCCTCCTCGAAGAACATCGCCGCCTCGCGGTGGCGATCCCGCCGGACGGCCCGCGGCAGGAGCTCGTACGCGACGTCCCGCACGAGCACGTGGTTGAACGCGAACTGCTCCTCCCCCTCGAACGCCGACGTCTTCTGGCGGGTGATCAGCTCACGCCGCTCGAGCGCGGCCAGGGAGTCGGCGAGGCCGTCGGGATCCGCAGCCATGCGCTCGACGGCGCCGCGCCAGAAGACGCGTCCGGCCACGGCCGCGTCGAGCAGCACGGTGCGCTCCTGCGCCGGCAGCGCGTCGAGCCGGGCGGCGATCAGCTCGCGGATCGTTGTCGGGAGCGGGGCCTCGCGGTCGTCCGACTCGGCGAGGGCAGCGACGAGCTGCTCGATGAAGAGTGGGTTCCCGTCCGCTGTCGCGGCGAGGTCCGCCGCGCGCTCGAGGCTCTTGCCCGCCCCCGCGTCGGCCAGCCGGTGCGCGGCGAGGTCGGCCGCCGCCTGTGCGTCGAGCGGCCGGAGCCTCAGCGCCGTGTGCGCCAGGAGCCCCGCGCCCCAGTCCGGTCGCAGTTCGAGCAGCTCCGGGCGGGCCAGGACGAGCACGAGCACCGGCAGCTCGCCGAGCCGTGCGACCAGCAGGCCGACGAGCTCCAGGAGCGCCTCGTCGGCCCACTGGATGTCCTCGAAGACGAGCATCGTCGGCTGCCTGGCCGCGATCGCCTCGATGAAGCTTCGGATCGAGAGGAAGAGCGCCTCGCGGTCCGAGACCGTGCTCTCGGGGTCGAGGCCGAGCAGGATCTCGAGGTGGCGTGTGACCGCGGGAGCGTCGTCCGGCGCGAGGAGCGAGCGGACGGCCTCGGCGAGCTTCGTCCGGGCTGCCTCCACCGAGTCGGTCTCGTAGATGCCGCACAGCTGCTTGAGCTGGAAGGCCAGGGCGGAGTAGGCCGTGCTCTCGCGATAGGGGAGTACGCGTCCGCGGACGGTTCTGCCGCCGCGGTCGCGCACCATCGAGGCGAACTCCCCGGCGAGCCGGCTCTTGCCGACCCCGGCCGGGCCGATGACGGTGACCAGGTGCGGCATCCGCTCGTCCGCGACGCGCTCCCAGGTCCCGCGCAGGACGTCCAGCTCGTGGCTGCGCCCCACGAGCGGCCCTGCGGCCGGGCGCTCGCCGGGTCGGAGCTGCGAGCGCAGCGCGACCCACGCCGGAACAGGGCGCTCCTTGCCCTTCGCGTCGACCGGGGGCGTGGGCGCGTAGAGGATCGCGTCGCGCGTCGCCCGGTAGGTCTCCTCGCCGGCCAGCACGCCGCCGACGGGCGCTGCGGCCTGGAGGCGCGCGGCGGTGTTGACCACGTCTCCGGTGACCATCGCCTCGCCCAGGGCCGGCCGCGCGTTGACGATCACGAGCGCCTCGCCGGTGTTGACGGCGATGCGCACCTTGAGGTCGAGGCGCGCGTCGGCCGCCTCCATCGCCGCGACCGTGTCGCGGACGGTCAGGGCGGCGCGGACGGCGCGCTCGGCATCGTCGCCGTACGCCGTCGGAGCGCCGAAGACGCCGACGATCGCGTCGCCGATGAACTTCTCGACGATGCCGCCGAACGACTCGATCTCGCGCCGGACGGTCTCGTGGTACGGACGGAGCAGCGCCTGGACCTCCTCGGGGTCCAGGTGCTCCGCCATCGACGTGAACCCGACCATGTCGACGAAGATGACGCTGACCAGCCGGCGCTCCTCGCGCGGCGCGCCGTCGGCGTCCTCGAGCGGCAGGCCGCAGGCCAAGCAGAACCGGGCGATGTCCGGATTCTCCTGTCCACAAGACGCGCAGACGGCCATGGGGGAAGCGTACGACCCCCGTGGCGGACCGGATTGGCGTCGGCGCTGCGAGGGACTGTCCCTCGGACCCGGCTCGCGGGGACAGGATGATCGTGACGAAGGTGTGCCGGGTCGTTCGCAGGCGCTCGGCGCGTGCTGGAATCAGGCCGAGCTTCCCGCTCGAGCCGACCGGAGACTCGCCGCGCGACCGGGCGAACCCCCGCCGCGCGGCCCTGAGCCCCTGCGCCTAGGCGCCGCCGTCGCTGCGCTTGCGCGCGGCGTCGCCGAGATCCTCGGCGGCGTCCTCCACCGCGTCCGCGGCTCCCTCGATCACGCCGGCCACGACGACCGTCGCACCGAAGAGGCGCTTCCGCGCCAGAAACGCAGCGCCGACGACGATCCCCGTGGCGACCGCAACGAGCCCCACGCGCGCCGCGGGCGGCAGCTCCTGGATCGCCTCGAACGCGCGCTCGGCGCGCGACTTCCGTCGCCGCCCGATCCGCGGGATCGGCGGGATCGTCTCGACCAGGCTCTCGGCCGTCGTCTTGCCGCGGTCAACAACCATGCTCAGCTCCATCTCCATCACCTCGTCTGCGGGAAGCCGAGGTCGACCTTGCTCGTCGCCGGATCCGGCCAGCGCGAGGTGACGACCTTTCCCCGCGTGTAGAAGTTGATCCCCTCCGGCCCGTAGATGTGCGAGTCGCCGAAGAGGCTGCCCTTCCAGCCGCCGAACGAGTAGTAGGCGACCGGCACCGGGATCGGCACGTTGACGCCGACCATCCCCACCTCGACCTCGTGCTGGAACTGGCGCGCTGCGCCGCCGTCCCGCGTGAAGATCGCCACCCCGTTCCCGTACTGGTTCTCGTTGACGAGACGGATCGCCTCGTCGTAGGTCCCGGCCCGGACGACCGACAGCACCGGGCCGAAGATCTCGTCCTTGTAGGCGTCCATCTCCGGCGTGACCTTGTCGAGGAGGGACACGCCGAGGAAGAAGCCGTCGCCGGCCGGCGCAGTCTCACGCCCGTCGGCGACGACCTCGGCGCCCTGTTCTGCTCCGCTGTCCAGATAGGACGCGACCTTGTCCCGGTGCTCGCGCGTGATCAGCGGGCCCATCTCGTTCTCGGGTTCGGTGCCCGGGCCCACCTTCACCTTCGGGAGGCGCTTCTTGACGGCCTGGATGAACTCGTCGCCGATGTCCCCGACGGCGACCACGGCCGAGATCGCCATGCAGCGCTCGCCGGCCGAGCCGTACGCGGCCGAGACCGCCGCGTCCGCGGCCATGTCCAGGTCGGCGTCGGGCAGGACGATCATGTGGTTCTTCGCGCCGCCCAGGGCCTGGACGCGCTTCCCGTTCGCCGTGCCGGTCGAGTAGATGTAGCGCGCGATCGGCGTCGAGCCGACGAACGAGACCGCCGCGACGTCCGGGTGCTCGAGGATGGCGTCGACCGCGACCTTGTCGCCGTTGACGACGTTGAAGACGCCGTCCGGCAGCCCGGCCTCCTTCAGGAGCTCGGCCGTGAGAATCGAGGCCGAAGGATCCTTCTCCGACGGCTTGAGGACGAACGTGTTCCCGCAGGCGAGCGCCGGCGCCCACATCCACATGGGCACCATCGCGGGGAAGTTGAACGGCGTGATGCCGGCGACGACGCCCATCGGCTGCCGAATCGAGTAGACGTCGATCCCGGTCGAGGCCTGCTCGGAGAAGTCGCCCTTGAGAAGGGTCGGGATGCCGCACGCGTACTCGATCACCTCGAGTCCGCGCTGCACCTCGCCGAGGGCGTCGGAGAAGACCTTCCCGTGCTCCTCGGTGAGGAGCGCCGCAAGATCCTCGCGCCGCTGATGGAACAGCTCGCGGATCTTGAAGAAGAGCTCCTGGCGGCGGGAGAGCGACACCTGGCGCCAGCTCTGCAGCGCCTCCTTGGCGGTCTGGACGGCGTTGTCGACCTCCTCCACCGAGGCGAAGTCGACCTCCTTCGTCTGGACGCCGAGCGCCGGGTTGTAGACGGGGCCGCTCCGGCCCGACCGGCCGGCGACGGTCTCCCCGCCGATCCAGTGGCTGATGCGGCCCAGCTCCGTGCCGCGCGCTTCCTGTTTCTCCAAGACCTCGGTCATTTCCGCCTCCTTCCGCTCTGAGCCAGACTAGCGTGATGTCGGAGCTCCGAGGAGAACGGGTCCTGCTGCGGCCGCTGACCGACGCGGACGTGCCGCAAATTGCGGAAATCCAGGCCCAGCCGGGGGTCGCGGAGCGCTGGGGGAAGCCCCGTCTGGACGATCTCCGGGCGAAGGCGGCCGGGACGGACGACTGCACGGCCTTCGCGATCGAGCACGACGGCGAGGTCGTCGGCCTGATCCAGTACCACGAGGAGGCCAACCCGATGTACCGGCACGCCGGCATCGACCTCTTCCTGTCCGAGCACGTCCACGGCCGGGGCCTCGGCACCGACGCGGTGCGCACGATGGCCACGCATCTCGTCCGGGACCGGGGCCACCACCGGCTCGTCATCGACCCCGCGGCCGACAATACCGCTGCGATCCGGGCCTACGAAAAGGCGGGGTTCCGGCGGGTCGGCATCATGCGGCAGTACGAGCGGCTCCCGGGCGGAGAGTGGCACGACGGCCTGCTCATGGACCTGCTGGCGGACGAGATCTAGAATCGACGCCATGGCCACGATCGAGACGAACACAGAGCTTGGACAGCAGATCGTCGAGGACGCCAAGCGCTACGTCCTCTACTCCTGGTCGGTGCAGGACGCGATCAACCCGATCGCCGTCGCGGGCGGCGAAGGGCGCTACTTCTGGGACTACGACGGCAACCGCTACCTCGACTTCGCGTCGCAGCTCGTCAACGTCTCGATCGGCCATGGGCACCCGAAGGTGATCGAGGCGATCAAGGAGCAGGCCGAGAAGCTCTGCACGATCGGCCCGCCGATGGCCAGCGAGACGCGCTCGAAGCTCGGGAAGCTGCTCGCGGAGGTCACGCCGGGCGACCTCGCGATGTCGTTCTTCACGAACGGCGGCGCGGAGGCGAACGAGAACGCGATCAAGCTGGCCCGCTGGTACACGGGCCGCCACAAGATCATTGCGCGCTACCGCTCCTACCACGGAGCGACGGCGGGCTCGATCACGCTCACCGGCGACCCGCGGCGCTGGCCCGCCGAGCCAGGCATCCCGGGGACCGTGCGGATGCTCGACCCGTACACCTACCGCTGCCCGGCCGGCCACCCGGACCCCTGCCCGGTCTGCACCGGCGGCCCGCACCTCGAGGAGCTGCTGATGTACGAGGGGCCGGACAAGGTCGCCGCCGTCATCGTCGAGACCGTCGTCGGGACGAACGGGATCATCGTGCCGCCCGACGGCTACCTCCAGTCGATCCGCGAGGTCTGCGACCGCTACGGCGTCCTGCTCATCTGCGACGAGGTCATGGCCGGGTTCGGCCGCACCGGGAAGTGGTTCGCGTGCGAGAACTGGGACGTCGTCCCCGACATCCTCACGGTCGCGAAGGGAATCAACTCCGGCTACGTGCCGCTCGGGGCGATGATCGTCCGGCAGCCGATCGCCGACTGGGTGCGGGACAAGTACTTCGCCGGTGGCCTCACGTACAGCGGCCACCCCCTCGCCTGCGCCTCCGCGGTCGCCTCGATCGAGGCCTTCCAGGAGGAGGGCATCGTCGAGCACGCGGCCGAGCTGGCGCCGGAGTTCGAGTCGCGGCTGCGCGGGCTGGCCGACAAGCACCCGTCGATCGGCGAGGTGCGCGGCCTCGGCTGCTTCTGGGGCCTCGAGCTCGTCAAGAACCGCGAGACGCGCGAGCCGCTCGTGCCGTTCAACGCCACCGGGGCGGACTTCGCGCCCGTGGCGCAGCTGGCGAAGGCTGCGCTCGACCGCGGGCTCTACTTGATGACGCACTGGAACGTCGTCATGGTCTGCCCGCCGCTCAACATCACGATCGAGGAGCTCGACGAAGGGATCGCGATCCTCGACGAGGCGCTCTCCGTCGCCGACGAATTCGTCGCCTAGGCCAGGCTGTCGCGCAGCGGCGCGTGGGTGCGGATCTGCTGCTTCAGCAGCTCCTCGACCTCGTCGGTCTGCCCGACGCTGAGCGCGCCGACGACTTCCTCGTTGTCGTCGGCGTAGAGCGCGTACAGCTCGCCGTCCCGCAGTGAGCCACGCACGACGACCTGCGCGTCGCGCCGCGCATCGCCGAAGACCTTGATCGTGATCCCGAAGATCTCGGTGAAGAACGACGAGACGGTGTCGTAGCCCCCCTCGGCGCCGGCGAGGACCTTCCCGACCTCGGTGCCCTGGTAGTTGGCGTTCGACCAGTGCTCGATCCGCCGGTGCTTGCCGAAGATCGGGTCGTAGAAGCGCGCGACGTCGCCGGCCGCGTACACCGACGGCACGTTCGTCTCGAAGCGCTGGTTGACGACGATGCCGTCGTCCACCTCGACGCCGCTGCCGGTGAGGTACTCCGTCACCGGGTCGACGCCGACGCCGATGACGGCCATGTCCGTCTCCACCTCGTGGCCGTTGGTCGTCGTCACGCGCTGCACCCGCCCGCTGCCGTGGAGCGCCTCGATCTCGTGGCCGAGGACGAGCTTGACTCCCTTCTCCTCGTACAGGGCGGCGAGCTCGCCGCTGAGCTGCTCGACGCCGAACTGGTCGAAGAGCCACCGGCCGCGGTGGATCATCGTCACGTCCTTGCCGACCTGCTTCAGGGAGGCGGCGACCTCCATGCCGATGAACCCGGCGCCGACGATCACGGCGAGCCTGGCGCCGTCGGCCGCCTCACGGATCGCCTTCGAGTCCGCGACGGTCCGGAGCGTGAAGACGCCGTCGAGGTCCCCGCCCGGGACGGCCAGGCGCCGCGGCCAGGCGCCGCTGGCGAGCAGGAGCTTCCCGTACTCGATCCGGTCGTCGCCGACGTGGAGCGAGCGGCCCTGCGTGTCGACGCGATCGACGGACGTCTCGAGCATGACCTCGACGTCGTGCTCGCGGTAGAACGCCTCGTCCTCGACGAGCGGCTCCTCGTCGGTCTCGCCGCGCAGGAACCGCTTCGAGAGCGGCGGGCGGTGGTACGGCAGCGTCGAGTCGCGTGAGACGAGCGCGATCCGGCCAGCGCCCCCCGACTCCCGATACGACTTGATCGCCCGGGCGGAAGCGAGCCCCCCGCCGACGATCGCCAGCTCGAACGTCTCCATGTCCTCCAGGTACGTGTCGGAACCGTCTCCGGCCTTACGGGAGAGTAAGGATCGCGTCGGTCGGGGCACGAACGGGGCGACACGCTACCGACCAGGTCGGCTCCGGAGAGATGCTCTCCGGCAACTGGTCGGCGGCCAATCCGACGCCGCGGGGTGCCGGTAAGCATCACCGAGGTCGTGATGCCCAGGAGCCACCGCTTCGATCCGAAGACGATCCAGGTCGCAGCCCGCGCCCGGGCGGTGATCGTGCAGTGACCGACCTTCGCCGCGACGTCGTCGCGCTCACCTGCGCCGTCAGCGCGGGCATCCACGCCGGGCTGACGCCGGAGCACTTCGAGGAGCGCCTCGCAGCCGGGGCGGGCTTCGCGGTCTCGGCGGTCCTGCTCGCAGGCATCGCAGTAGGGCTCGCACGACGGCCGAGGTGGTGGCAGGTCGACGCGGCGATCGCTGTCCTCGGCGGGCTGCTGGTTGGCTACGCGCTCGCGATCACGACGGGCGTCCCCGGGCTCGTTCCGGAGCCGGAGCCGGTGGACGCGCTGGCCCTCGTCACGAAGGCGATCGAGGGCGTGGGCCTCGTCGTCGCGCTGAGCCTGAAGGGGCACCTGATCCCGCGGTTCCGACCGCTTCCGGTCGGCCTCGTCGCGCTCGTGGTGGCATTCAGCGCGCTGGCGGCGGTCGCGGTCTCGGACGGCCACGCGCACGACGCGCGCCACCACCACTCCCACGGGTAAGGACCGGGCCCTGAAGGACACTCACGAGGTCGTGAGCACGGCCACCGCCCTCGATGCCGAGTCCCGCGAGTGGATCGCCGACCTGCGGTCCAGCGGGGCGACCCAGGACGAGGCTGTCGCGCGCCTCCACGACCTGCTGCTGCGAGCGGCCCGGTTCGAGGTCGCGCGGCGCCGGCCGACCCTGCCGTACCTCCGCGGGGACGAGCTCGACGACATCGCGCTCGAGGCCGCGGACGACGCGCTGATGTCGGTGCTCGCGAAGCTCGACGACTTCCGCGGCGCGAGCCGCTTCTCGACCTGGGTCTACAAGTTCGCGCTCTACGAGGCGGCCGTCAAGCTCCGGCGCCGCGCCTGGCAGGGACGCGAGGTGCCGCTCGAGCCCGAGAGCTGGGGCATGTTCGAGGGCGGCGCCACCGGGCCGGTCGCCGAGGCGGAGCAGCTCGAGCTGCTCTCGGCCGTGCAGGAGGGGATCCGCGAGGAGCTGACCGACCGCCAGCGCACCGTGCTCGTCGCCCTCGCCGTGAACGGTGTCCCGATCGACGTGCTCGCCGACCGGCTCGGGTCGACCCGCGGGGCGCTCTACAAGACGCTGCACGACGCGCGCAGGAAGCTCCGCACGCACCTTGGAGACATGTTGGAGGTGATCGAGTGAACGACCGGCCGGAGCTGAAGCAGGCCTTCGGACGCCTCCTGGGCCCCGGTGTACCGGAGATCGGCTGCGAGGAGTGCTTCGACAGGCTCGACCAGTACGTGGAGCTGGAGCTCGCCGGGCAGAAGGCCGACGCGCTGCTGCCCGGGTTCAGGGCCCACCTCGACGGCTGCCCCGCCTGCCGCGAGGACTCCGAGAGCCTGCGCTCACTCGTGGGCGGCGGCCAGGCACTGTGACCGAGGTCCCGTTCTGCGGGCTCCGCCTCCTCGGCGAGCCCGGACAGGTGATGACGCCGCGCCCCACGACCGAGGCGCTGGTCGAGGCCGCGCTCGAGCGGATCGGCAGCCGCCGCGCGCGGGTCGCCGACGTCGGGACGGGGTCCGGCGCGGTCGCCGTCGCCATCGCGGCCGGCGCTCCCCGGGCGCAGGTCTGGGCGACCGACACGAGCCTCGCGGCGGTGCGGCTCGCCCGCGCGAACGCGTGCCGCCACGGCGTCGGCCGCCGCGTCAGCGTCATCCACTCCGACCTGCTCGACGGCGTTCCCGGACAGCTCGACCTCGTCGCCGCGAACCTCCCCTACCTCGCCGAGCACCTGAGGCCGGAGCGGCCCGAGCTCGAGGGCGAGCCGCCGGACGCCGTGTTCGCACCCGGCGACGGCCTCGGGCCCTACCGCCGTCTCGTCGACGCCTGCCGCTCCGCCCTCCGCCCGGACGGGCTGCTGGCGATCCAGCTGCACGGCCGCGTCCTCACCAGCACGGCCGCCGACCTCGGTGCGCTTACGCTGGCTGCGTGAGCCTGCCGTACGTCGACGAGCACTCGGTCGAAGTCAGGGAGCCGCCGGAGGTCGTGTGGGATGCGCTCTGGTCGGTCCTCCGCCGGAGCTTCGGCGGGAGCCGAGGCTCACGCGCGTTCGGGCGGGCCGTCGGGGTGCGAGACCGGGATCCGATCGTCGGGTTCCGCGTCGCCGAGGAGGATCCGGGCAGGCTCCTCATCCTCGAGGGGGAGCACCGGTTCGCGCGGTACCGCCTCTCGCTCCTCCTGGACGAGCGCCGGCTGCGGGCCACGACGCACGCCGCCTTCCCGGGCCCGCATGGGCGCGTCTACCGCCTGCTGATCCTCCCGACCGGCTTCCACGCCCGTGTCGTTCGCCGTCTCCTCGCCGCTACTGCGCGAGCCGCCGCTCGAGGTACGCCGCCAGGCGAGTGAGCGGGAACGAGATCAGGAAGAAGAGCACGAACACGAAGAGGTAGATCTCGAGCGCGTGCGAGTCGCCGCCCTCGATGGCGAGCGTCGCGGGGTCGACGGTCGGCACGGCGAGGCGGTTCGCCGAGCGCTGCGCGGTCTCCAGCACCTCGGGCACCCCGATGATCGAGGCGAGCGTGCTGTTCTGGATCACGCCGACGCTCAGGCTGACGAGCGGCGGGAGCAGCCGGCGCGACGCCTGCGGGAGGATGACGTTCACGTGCCGGCCCACCCAGCCGAAGCCGAGCGCCTCCGCGGCCTCGTGCTGCTCCCTCGGGATCGACTGGACGGCGCCCCGGGTCGCCTCCGCGATCTGGGCGCTCCCCCAGAGCGCGAGACCGAGGATCGCAGCCCGCATCGGGTCGAGGTCGATGAACGAGAGGTGCGTCTCGTCGGCGACGCTCGGCAGCGCGAAGTAGAGGAGGAAGATCGTCACGATGATCGGCAGGCCCCGCCAGACCTCGATGTAGAGGCGGATCAGGCCGCGCAGCGGCAGGAACTTGATCGTGAGCAGCGTGCCGAGCACGACGCCGACCAGCACGCTGAGCACCACCGAGATCGCGGCGATGATCAGCGTGTTCTTGAGGCCCGTGTGGATGATGTAGTCGACGACGGGCTCGGCCCAGTCCGGCAGGCGGCTCACCAGCGAGTCCCACATCGGCTAGGTGCTCTCCGGGAGCGCGAGGTGCCGTTCCAGCAGCCGGATCAGGAACGAGAGGGTCCACACGCACGTCAGGTAGAAGACCGCGAGCACCCAGATCATCTCCCAGGTGCGGAAGTCGAGGTCGATCGACTGCTTCGCGACGTTCGTGAGCTCCTCGACGCTGATCGCCACCATCAGCGCCGTGTTCTTGAAGACCGAGATGTACGTGTTGATCGACGACGGGAGGGCGATCCGGCCTCCGATCGGCAGCGAGACGTTGAGGAATGTCTTGATCGGACCGAGCCCGAGCGCGTAGGCCGCCTCCCGGTAGCGCACGGGCACCGCCTCGAACCCGGCGCGGAAGTTCTCGGTGTTGAACGCGCCGCCCCAGAGGATCAGCGAGACGCAGGCGACCGTGAAGAAGTCGAATTGCAGCGCCTTGGCCGCCTTGGGAAGGCCGTACGCGATCAGGAAGATCTGCACGAGGATCGGCGTGTTGCGGATCAGCTCGACGTAGATCGCCGTCAGCTGGCTGAGCACCGGGATCCGGTACGCACGGACGGCGCCGAGCACCAGGCCGAGCACGAACGATCCGGCGATCCCGATCGCGGCAAGCTCGAACGTGACCTTGGCGCCGCCCCAGAGGACCGCCTTGTGGTCCCAGATGTACTGCCAGTCGAAGGCTGCGAGTGCGTCCATGGAAACGAGCGGGCGGCCGCCGCGAACGACGGCCGCCCGGCTCAGCTACCTAGCGAGGGCACTCGTTCTCGGGCACCCGGCCCCGCGGGTAGGCCTCTCTCGTCCTCGGCCGCGGGACGTTGTTGAGGAAGAACCGCCAGAACTGGCGCGGCGAGTTCAGCCGGAGGATCCGCCAGAACTCGTCCTTCCGCTTCATCTGCAGGATGGCGGCGTCGACCCAGCGCTTCATGGCCCGCTCGCCCTTCCTGATCCCGATCCCGTACGGGACGTTGAGGAACTTGTGGTTCGTCATCCGCAGGTTCGAGTCGTTCGCGGCGATGCCGAGCAGGAACGTGTCGTCGAACATGAACGCGTCCGCCCTGCCGCTCCGCAGGTTCTCGAGCGCGGCGACCGGTGAGTCGGTCAGCACCTTCGAGGCGCCGGCGAAGCAGTTCCCGATGTAGCGGTCGTAGATCGACCCTCGGGTCGTCGCGACCCGCCGTCCGCGAAGCGCCGTCAGCCGGGCACTCACGAGCGGCGAGTTGTTCGGCACGAGCAGCCGACCCGTCGCGTTGTAGTACGGGTACGAGTAGTCGATGACCTCCTCGCGCGCCGACGTCCAGGTCAGCGTCGAGATGATGATGTCGACGTCACCGCGCTGGAGCGCCGGGATCCGGCTCGGTGTCGTCACGCAGGTCAGGCTGACGCGGTTCCGCCGGCCGAACGCGAGCTCGGCGAAGCGGCGCGCGACGTCGACGTCGTAGCCGGCGATCTTGTTCTGCCGGTTGATGTAGCCGAACGGCGGGAAGTCGCACTTGACGCCGATCTTCCAGCGGCGCCGTTGGCGGACCTCCGCGGGAAGCGCCGGCAGCTTGTTCGCGGCGTCCGCCTTCGCTCTGGCGGAGCCGCTCCATGGCGCGGCGACGCTCAGGGCCGTGAACACCACGGCGGCGAAGACCGCGACGACGGTCGCGATCACCAACTTCTTCATTCAGACCCTCCTTGATCGACGGTGAGCTCCTCGAGTGAGTGCGCCAGCTGCAGGCTGCGGCGGAGGAACCGGCGCGTCCGCTCCTCCTTCGGGTTCGACAGGACCTCCTTCGGCCTCCCCTCCTCGACGATGCGGCCCTCGTCCATGAACACGAGCCGGTCGCCGACGTCTCGGGCGAAATGCATCTCGTGGGTGACCACGACCATGGTCATCCCGCTCTTGGCGAGGTCGCGCATGACGACGAGCACCTCGCCGACGAGCTCCGGGTCGAGCGCCGACGTGACCTCGTCGAAGAGCATCACGTGCGGCTCCATCATCAGCGCCCGCGCGATCGCCACCCGCTGCTGCTGCCCGCCCGAGAGCTGGTGCGGGTAGCTGTTCGCCTTGTCTGCGAGGCCGACCCGGTCGAGCAGCTTCCAGCCACGGTCCTCGGCCTGCCGCCTCGGCTCCTTCTTCACGCGTCGCGCGGCAAGCGTGACGTTGTCGAGCGCCTTCAGGTGTGGGAAGAGGTTGAACTGCTGGAACACGATCCCGATCCGCTGGCGGAGCGAGCTCGCGTCCACGCCTTTCCGGGTGATGTCCTCGCCCTCGAAGAAGATCCGCCCGTCCTGGATCGGCTCGAGCAGGTTGATGCAGCGAAGCAGCGTGCTCTTCCCGCTCCCGCTCGGCCCGATGACGACCAGCACCTGCTTCGGGTCGAGCGTGAGGTCGACGCCGTCGAGCACGACGTGATCGCCGAACCGCTTGTGCACCTTCTCCAGGCGCACGACCGGCTCGGACGCGGCCTGGGCAGCCGCGGCGGTGCTCCCCACCCCCATTGTTCACCGCTTATAGACGTTTTCGACCAGGTCAGCAACGCGTACGGCCTCGATCCCATTCGTCATCCGAGCCACGAGCATCGACGACACCGGCGTTCTGTCACCATGAGCGCGATGAAACGACGCTTGTCTTGGTTGCTCGCGCTCCCGCTCGCCCTGATCGGCTCGCAGGCGGGGCACGAGCTCGGCTACCGCCTCGCGGTCCCGAGCCCGCACGAGCGCGCGCACCTCCTCGAGCGCACCGGCCACGCTTACCTCGAGTATGCGCCGCTCGCCGTCGGCGCAGCGCTGGCGGTGCTCGCCGTCGGCTTCCTCTGGCTGGTCGCCCGGCTGGCACGGGGCGATGCCGGCGCGGCGCGGATGCCGGTCGCCCTGGCCCTGCTGCTCCCTCCGCTCGTCTTCGTCTGCCAGGAGCACGTCGAGCGGTACCTGCACCACCACGCGGTTCCTTGGGAGACGCTGGTCCAGCCTGCGGTGCTCGCCGGGCTCGTGGTCCAGCTTCCCGCGGCGCTGTTCGCAGCCTTCCTCACGCACCACCTGACACGACTCGCCGAGCGTGTGGCGCGGAGCCTCGCACCGCCCCCGGCGACCCGGCCGGCGGAGCGAGCGCTGTGGCCCCAGGTCGCGGCCGAGACTCCTCGCCTCCCCGTCCTCGCGCTCGGGTACGCGGGCCGCGGGCCACCCTCCTCCTCCTAGCTCTGTCGTCTCCGCGGCGCGTCGGCGCCGCGACGAAGAGGAGGCCCGAGTGCGTCTGTACGGAACCCGCCTGGGCTCCGGGCCGGCGCTCGTCATCGCCTGCGCGCTCCTTGCGCTCGTGGTGGCACCGTCGGCCTCGGCCCACGCGGAGCTGCTGAAAACCGAGCCGTCGAACGACGCGGTCGTCGAGCAGCCGCCCGCGCGCGTCAGCGTGCTCTTCAACGAGCCGGTCGAGTCCTCGTTCGGCGGGCTCCGCGTCTACGACGCGGGGGCGAACCGCGTCGACAGCGGGAAGATCGAGCGCCCCTCCTCGCGCGAGGTGGCGACCGCGATCGAGCCCCGGCTCCCCCGCGGGACGTACACGGTGACGTGGCGGATCGTCTCCGCCGACGGTCATCCCCTCTCGGGCGCCTTCGTCTTCCACGTGGAGCAGCCGGGCGCCCGGCCGGCCGGGATCGCCGCGGAGGTGCTCGACGACGGCAGTCCCCCGTCCGTTCGGGTCGCCTTCACGACGGTCAGGTACCTGGACTTCGCGTTGCTCCTGCTCGCCGCGGGTGGATCGATCGCGCTCGCGCTCGCATTCGGCGGTGCCGAGGCGGTCGTCCGACGGCGGCTCTCCATCGTGCTCGCGGTTGCGGCCGGCGGGCTTGCGCTCTTTGCGCTCACCGGCATCGTGCTCCAGGGCGCGGCTGCGGGTGGCTTCGGAATCCGTGACGCGCTTCGCTGGGACGTCGTCTCCGCCGTCCTGGACACGCGCTTCGGCCAGGTCTGGCTCGTACAGGCGGCGGTCGCGGCGGCACTCGCCGGAGTCGCCTTGGCCCGCGGGCGCCGCGGTCAGGACTCGCTGCTGGACGAGGTTGGGTTGCTCCTGGCGGCGGCGCTGATCGTGACCCCCGCGAGCTCGGGGCACGCAGGCGTCGGCGGAAACCTGACGTTCATCCTCGATGTCGTCCACGTGCAGGCGGCGGCCGCGTGGACGGGTGGGCTCGCATTCCTCGTCCTCGGGCTGCTCTGGGCGGGACGCGAGCGGTGGAGCCTGGCCGCGACGGCCGTGCCGCGGTTCTCGACGATCGCCCTCCTCGCCGTCTCGGCGCTACTTCTCACGGGGGTGGTCGGCGGTTACCTGCAGGTGCGCGCCTGGCGGGGGCTCTGGGAGACGACGTACGGCCTGTTGCTGCTGACGAAGGTCGTGCTCGTCGTCCCGCTGCTCGCGCTCGGTGCCTACAACAACCGCTCCCTCGTCGGGCGGATCCGAGCCTCGGCGGCGTCGGCGAAGGAGCGGCGCCGCTTCTTCCGTACGACCGGCGCGGAGCTCGCCCTGATGGCGGTGATCGTCGGCGTGACCGCGGTGCTCGTCACCGAGCCGCCGGCCCGGGCGGAGGTCGCTCCGCGCGGGCCGTACTCCACGTTCACCGAGCTCGGCGCGCTCGAGCTCAACCTCGTCGTCGACCCCGCGGTCGCGGGCGCGAACGACGTGCATCTCTACGTGACCGACCGATCCGGTCAACCGACGCCGCTCGCCGAGGCGAGCGTCTCCGCACGGTTGCCGAGCCGGTCGGTCGGCCCGCTTCATCTGCATGCACTCGCGGCGGGACCTGGCCATCTCGTCGCCCGCGGCGCGCACCTCGCGCTGCCGGGCGACTGGCAGCTGACCGTCGAAGGCCGCCGGGGCGAGTTCGAGTCGCTCCGGCAGACCATCTCAGTTCCGATCCGAAAGGAGTAACACCGTGAAGAACGCAGTTCTCCTGCTCGCCTCCGTCGCAGCGCTCGTCGCTGCCCCGGTGGCGGCAGCCCACGTGACCGCGAACCCGTCGACCGGGGCCGCGGGCAGCTTTGCGATGATCGCGTTCCGCGTGCCGCACGGCTGCGAGGAGTCGCCGACGACGAGTCTGACGATCCAGATTCCCGCCGGGGTCGTGTCCGTCTCACCACAGGCGGTGCCCGGCTGGACGGTGACGACCAAGGAGGGCACCCTGCCGGAGCCGGTCGAGTCCGAGGAAGAGACGATCACCGAAGGCGTCACCGAGGTGACCTGGAGCGGCGGCTCGCTGAGTCCCCACCAGTTCACCGACTTCGGCCTCAGCCTCAAG
Organism: Gaiellaceae bacterium; assembly: GCA_036554945.1. Classification (GTDB taxonomy): domain Bacteria; phylum Actinomycetota; class Thermoleophilia; order Gaiellales; family Gaiellaceae; genus JACDAN01. Next base: position 32,139 of record DATBMH010000097.1, read on the forward strand.
CTGCCGGACACGCCGGACGAGACCGTGTACTTCCCGGCGATCCAGCGCTGCAAGCAGGGTGTGACCCGGTGGATCGAGATCCCGGTCGAGGGCCAGCCGGAGCCGGACGCGCCCGCCCCCGGGGTCGAGCTGACCGCGAGCACCGGCGACGAGCATGGCGCCGGCACCGACGCGGAGGCGGCCGAGGGCGAGACCGAGACCACGGCCGCCGAGGAGAGCTCGGACGACGAGCTGAGCGGCGCGGAGATGGCGGCGGTCGGCATGGGCGCCGGCGGCCTGGTCGCCGGAGTGGCCGGGCTCGTCGTCGCCCTTCGGAGGCGTCCGCGCACGTGATCAGGACGCTCGCCGCGACGCTCGCGGTCGCAGCGATCCTCGCACCCCCCGTCGCCGCACACGGCGACGGGGGGTCGCGGGGCTTCAGGTCGACGGTGACCGCGGTTCAACCGAGCCTTGCCGGCCTGGTCGCCGAGATTCGCGACGCCGACGACCGCCTGTTCGTCCGCAACGAGACCGGTCGGCCGCTCGTCGTCTTCGGCTACTCCGGCGAGCCGTACCTCCGCTTCGCCGACGGCGCGGTCTACCGCAACGGCAACTCGCCGGCGACCTACTTGAACGAGGAGCGATACGCGGGCGTGCCGGTCCCCGAGGAGGCGACGCCGAAGGCCGCTCCGCGCTGGGAGCGGGTCGCCGACGAGCCCGCCTACGAGTGGCACGACCACCGAATCCACTGGATGAGCCGCTCCGACCCGCCAAAGGTGCGGCGGAACCCCGACCTCGCGCAACGACTCTTCACGTGGACGGTGCCGGGCCGAATCGAGAACCAGCCGGTCGCGATCCGCGGCCGCCTCGACTACACCCCGCCGCCGGACACCGGCCCGAAGCCGTGGCACTTCGCCAGCCTCGGCATCCTCGTGCTCGTCGCCGCGGTCGCGGGCGTCTGGCGTCTCAGGCGAAAACGTGAGGGCAGTCTTTAGATTCGTTCACGTACCCGGGAACGTGCCGCGCCCGTTGCTACGTTCGACGCGTGGCCGCACCCCACGATTCCCTCAGCTGTCCGCACTGCCGCAAGCCCTTCGAGGCAGCCCTGCTCGGGGCCGGCACGGACCGCGCGGGCTACAAGTGCCCGCACTGCAGGCTGTTCGTCCCGGTCACCCGGGTCGAGGAGCCGGACGCCGAGGCCGAGGCCGCGGCCTAGCTGCAGTCGCGGAGGCCCTGCGCCTCCGGCAGGGACTCCAGCCGCTTCAGCGTGCTGTTCTCGATCTGGCGGATCCGCTCGCGCGTGACGCCGAACGCCCGGCCGACCTCCTCCAGCGTGAACGGCTGCGTGCCGAGCAGGCCGTAGCGCAGCTCGATCACCTTCCGCTCCCGGTCGGGAAGCGAGTCGAGCGCCCGCTGGACGTCCTCGCGCCGCAGCGTCAGCGACGCGGTGTCGAAGGGCGACTCGGCGCTGTCGTCCTCGACGAAGTCGCCGAGCTCGCTCTCCTCCTCCTCGCCGATCGGCTTCTCGAGCGAGATGGGGAGCTGGGACATCCGCAGGATCTCGCGGACCTCCTCCGTCGTCATCTCCAGCTCGTGGGCGATCTCCTCCGGCTGCGGCTCGCGGCCGAGGCGCTGCACGAGCTGGCGCTCGATGTGCACGACCTTGTTCAGCTTCTCGACCATGTGCACGGGGATGCGGATCGTGCGCGCCTTGTCGGCGATCGCGCGCGTGACGGCCTGCCGGATCCACCACGTCGCGTAGGTCGAGAACTTGAACCCCTTGCGGTAGTCGAACTTCTCCACCGCCCGGATCAGCCCGAGCGAGCCCTCCTGGATCAGGTCGAGAAAGCTGAGGCCACGGCCGAGGTAGCCCTTTGCGATCGACACGACGAGGCGCAGATTGGCCTCCACCATCTGGCGCTTGGCGGTCATGTCGCCGCGCTCGATGCGCTTTGCGAGCTCGACCTCCTGCTCGGCGGTGAGCAGGT